>NZ_VHIL01000009.1:0-154064 GCF_006491895.1 Enterococcus sp. OL5 | reverse complement strand
GCTCCTTTTTTCATAATTGAACATTCCTATCATACCACAAAGATGTCAAGATAAAAAATAATCTTTCTTGGAACCTTCATGAAAAGACTTTAAAAAGTTTTTAAAACGTTTTCTTGGAGAAACAAAAAAACAAAGGCAAGATGCCCTTGTTTTTTAGGAATGTTTTGACACGTTGATTCGATTGATGGCGCGGTGCAAAGCAACCGTTGCGCGACGAAGCTGGTCGATATCTTCGACTTGTTTGGCCTCTTCGATTTGACGTTCTGCACGTTGTTTTGCTCTTTCTGCCCGTGAAACGTCGATGTCGCGATCACGTTCCGCACTATCGGCTACGATAGAGACAACATTGTCCCGCACTTCAAGGATACCGCCATTGACGGCGACCCAGTCGACGTGAGTATCCGAATCGATCCGTTTGACCCGGACTTCATCAATCGTCAAAGGAACGATGATTGGGGCATGATGCGGCAAAATACCGATCTCGCCATCTGTCGTACGTGCAACCACGATTTTCGCGTGGTGATCGTAAACCAAACCAGCAGGTGTCACCACATTGACTGTTAAAAATTGATCCATGAGGTTCCCCTCTTTCTTCGAGGCTGGTTAATTAATAGCCAATTTTTTTCGCTTTTTCAATGACGTCTTCAATTCGTCCTACACTACGGAAGGCTTCTTCTGGAAGATCATCATATTTTCCTTCAAGAATCTCAGCAAAGCCTTTGATCGTTTCCTCAACTGGTACATAAGAACCAGGTTGTCCAGTAAACTGTTCCGCTACGTGGAAGTTTTGCGACAAGAAGAATTGAATCCGACGCGCACGAGCCACTAACGTTTTTTCTTCATCAGACAACTCATCCATCCCTAAGATAGCGATGATGTCTTGTAGTTCGCGGTAACGTTGCAACGCATGCTGTACTTCAGTCGCTACTTCATAGTGTTTTTCACCAACGATTTCAGGTGCTAACGCACTAGAAGAAGAAGCCAGTGGATCAACGGCTGGATAGATCCCTTGTTCAGTCAATTTCCGTTCCAAGTTGGTTGTTGCATCCAAATGGGCAAAAGCAGTCGCTGGTGCCGGGTCCGTGTAGTCATCGGCAGGAACATAGATCGCTTGAATAGAAGTAACCGATCCTTTTTTCGTTGAAGTGATCCGTTCTTGTAATTGTCCCATTTCGGTTGCTAGTGTCGGTTGATACCCAACAGCAGAAGGCATCCGACCTAGTAAGGCAGATACTTCAGAACCAGCTTGCGTAAATCGGAAAATGTTATCGATAAACAAGAGTACATCTTGTCCTTCTACATCGCGGAAGTACTCCGCTAAGGTCAAACCAGTCAAGGCAACCCGCATCCGAGCACCTGGTGGTTCGTTCATTTGTCCAAACACCATGGCTGTTTTTTCGATAACGCCAGATTCTTTCATTTCATTATAAAGGTCGTTTCCTTCACGTGTCCGTTCACCAACACCTGTGAAGACAGAGATCCCCCCATGCTCTTGGGCGATGTTGTGGATCAGTTCTTGAATCAAGACGGTTTTACCAACACCGGCACCACCGAAAAGACCAACTTTCCCCCCTTTTAAATAAGGGGCTAATAAGTCGATAACTTTGATCCCAGTCTCAAGGATCTCGGTACTTGTTGACAATTCATCAAAGTCAGGAGCTTTTTTGTGAATCCCACTGCGGGGTGCTTCTTCAGGGAACGGCGCTTCTAAATCGATAGTGTCTCCTAGGACATTAAACACCCGTCCTAAGGTGTCTGTCCCAACTGGAACAGAAATGGAGGCGCCTGTATCGATTACTTCCATTCCTCGTTGTAAGCCATCTGTTGATTCCATGGCAATCGTACGGATAACGCCGTCGCCAAGTTCTAAGGCAGCTTCTAACACAACTTTTGTTTTCTGCTCATCTTTTTTGTAAACAATCAACGCATTGTTGATATCTGGTAATGATTGGTCTAGAGAGAATTCCACGTCAACAACGGGACCAATGACTTGAACAATCTTGCCTGAACTCATTCGTATTCCTCCATTCGTTCTTGAAACTATTCTAACGCGGATGCCCCCGCCACAATTTCAGTAATTTCTTGGGTGATTGCGCCTTGGCGCGCTCGGTTGTAAGAGATCGTCAAGTCCCCAATAATATTTTTGGCATTATCTGTTGCTGTTTTCATCGCTGTCATTCCGGCAGCATGCTCGGCTGTTTTTGCGTCAACAATCGCACCATAAATCAAGCTTTCAGCGTATTGAGGCAGTAATTGATTCAAAATCGCTTCTCTGGAAGGTTCAAACAAGTATTCTTGTTCATAACTTTCGGCTTCTTCAGGATCTAGATCGGAAATCGGCAACATTTTCTCCACACGAAATTGGCTAGTCAATGAGTTGATATGATGGTTATAACACACATATAATTCATCGAAGACTTCGTTTTGGTACATCGTTGTCGCCAATGTTACGATTTTACGCACCTCGTCAAAGCTTGGTTGATCCGAAAGGTTTCTTAACTCGTACGCCAAATTGATGCCCCGTGCTTTGAAAAAGTCGGCGCCAGTTGCACCAATGGCAATCATGACATACTCTTCTTCTTTTGCATGGTCTTCATCCAACATGGTCATCATTTGCTTCAAGATGGAACTATTGTAGCCGCCCACTAGACCGCCATCAGAAGTGATGACGATATAGCCTGTGCGTTTGACCGGACGACTAACCAACATACTGTTATAGTTCACACCATCTTTAGGACCGGAACCTGCAAGATCGGAAAGCTGCTGCGCAGTTAAATGCGTAACAATTTCACGTACTTTGTTGGCATACACTTGAAACTGTTTCGAATGAGCTTCAGATTTTGTTAATTTTGCAGCTGAAACCATTTGCATGGCCTTTGTGATTTGGCTGGTTTTTTTTGTTGAGGCAATTCGTTGCTTGATTTCATTTAATGAAGCAGCCATTTTCTCTCACCTCTTTTATGCGTTTTGCATTGTCGATATTTTATCTTGCGGCGTCACCCGAGAACTGTTGGATGCCATGAAAATATCTTTGAATGCTTTAATGGTGTCATCTAACAAGCTTTCTTCTGGCAAGTCTTTCGTTGTCCGAATGGTTTCAAAAATCGTTGCTGCGTTTGCTTCGATATATTCAAATAATTCTGCTTCAAAGTCCAATAGTTTATTGACTGGCACACTATCAATGAATCCATGCGTCAAGGCATAAAGAATCACGACTTGTTTTTCTACTGCCAATGGTTCATGCAGTTTTTGCTTCAAGATTTCAACGGTTCGACGACCGCGGTTTAATTTGGCTTGTGTCGCAGCATCTAGATCAGACCCAAACTGCGTAAAGGCCTCTAGTTCGCGATAGCTAGCTAAGTCCAAACGCAAGGTACCAGCAACTTTTTTCATCGCTTTGATCTGCGCAGAACCACCAACCCGTGAAACAGACAATCCAGCCGCTACGGCAGGACGCACACCAGAATAAAATAGGTCGTTTTCTAAGAAAATTTGTCCATCTGTGATAGAAATCACGTTGGTTGGGATATAGGCTGAGATATCCCCTGCTTGTGTTTCAACGAACGGCAATGCCGTCATTGATCCACCGCCTAGTTCATCACTTAATTTCGCTGCACGTTCCAATAAACGAGAGTGCAAGTAGAAGACATCCCCTGGGTATGCTTCACGACCTGGCGGACGGCGTAGAAGTAGAGAAAGTTCACGGTAAGCGACTGCTTGTTTTGATAAGTCATCAAAGACGATCAAAACATGTTTGCCGTTATACATGAATTCTTCTCCCATCGCAGCCCCAGCATAAGGTGCGATATAAAGCAGTGGTGCTGGTTGTGAAGCACCTGCTGAAACAACGATCGTGTAATCAAGTGCACCGTAACGGCGTAATGTTTCTACTTGTGCACGAACCGTTGAGTCTTTTTGGCCAATAGCGACATAGATACAGATCATGTCTTGCCCTTTTTGGTTGATGATCGCATCAATAGCGATCGTTGTTTTCCCAGTTTTCCGGTCACCGATGACTAATTCCCGTTGGCCACGACCGATTGGTACTAAAGCATCAATAGCTTTTAAACCAGTTTGCATTGGTTCCGAAACGGATTTCCGTTGCATAACACCTGGTGCAGCTGCTTCGACTGGGCGTGATTTATCTGTTTCGATCGGACCTAAACCATCGATTGGTTGCCCTAATGGATTTACTACCCGGCCAATTAATGCATCGCCGACAGGAACTTCCATGATTTTACCGGTTCGTTTTACTTTGTCCCCTTCACGAATGGTTTCAAAATCACCTAGGATGATGATCCCGACATCGTTTGACTCTAAGTTTTGTGCCATCCCATAAGAACCGTTTGAAAACTCAAGCAGTTCTCCACTCATGGCATTTTCTAAACCGTGGGCGCGGGCGATCCCGTCCCCAACGTATGTGACAGTACCGATTTCTTCTACAGAAAGTTCGTTCTGATAATTTTTAATTTGCTCTTTGATCAAGGCACTAATTTCTTCTGCTTTGATGGCCATCCGATTCACCTCTTATCTCTTGTTTATCTGCCGATTTTTTGTCGCAGATAATCCAGTTGGCTCTTAATACTACCGTCGATCACTTGATGATTTGCTTCAACGATGACACCGCCTAAAATCGTTGGATCGATCGTTTCTTTCAATTGTGCCTGCTTGTACCCAAGCTTATCGGCGATTTGCTTTTCAATTTTGCTTTTTTGTTCTGCTGACAAAGCAACAGCCGTTGTGATCGTTCCGAGAACAAGACCCTGATATTCATCGTAACGACGTTCGTATTCATCAATGATCAGCAATAGATCATCCATGCGATCATATTCATAAACGATCTCTAAGAAATTTCTGACCAAGCCTTCAAAGCCCTTCAGCAATTGATCGACTAATTGTCTTTTCTCATGAAGATCCAAACGGTTATCGGTCACGATTTGGCCGAATGTTGGAATCTCCTGATAAATCTGACGCAAGGTCATTAATTCTTGGTAAACTTCTGTCAAGCGTTGTTCTTCCATCGCCAATTCGAACAAGGCTTTTCCATAGCGTTTTCCCACTGTGAATTTATCGAGTTTCATTAACTGAACCCAAGCCTTCGATATATTGATTGATTAGGGATTCATGATTTTCGGGAGTCAATTCGCGGCCTAAGATTTTTTCTGCGATTTGAAGCGAAAGTTCTGCCACATCATCTTTCACTTCTTTTAACGCAGTTTCTTTTTCAAGGGTGATATCTGAGTTGGCTTTTTCTTTCAAACGAGCCACTTCTTCTTTGGTCTCGCTCAAAATATTTTGCCGACTCAATTCCCCGCTATCTTTGGCGCTCTTGATGATCTCCGCAGCTTCAGAATGAGAACGTGCCAATTTTTCTTGGCGTTCTTTTTCTAATTTTGCTGCATTCAAGCGTGATTGTTCCGCTGAATCCAAATCATTGGCGATTTTATCTTCCCGTTTTTGCATCATGCTACTGATGGCATCCCATGCAAAATGTTTCAATAAGAATAGCAAAAGAAGAATTGATCCGCTGACAACGATAATATTGCCAAGCATTGGATTTTGAACTTCCGCCATAACCAACTGATTTAGCATAACGATTCTTCCTTTCTGAAAGTCATTGTTTCATTAGAAAAAAGCAAAAACGAGTGCAATTGTTCGTTTCTGCCTTTTCGTGCTTGTCTTATCGGAAGACTAATAACAGCGCGATAACTACCCCTAGAATCGGTACAGCTTCGACTAGCGCTACCCCGATAAACATTGTTGAACGTAGTTGACCTGACATTTCAGGTTGGCGTGCCATTGATTCGATCGTTTTTGCGATTACTTGTCCGTTACCATACCCTGCACCAATTGCTGCTCCGATAATTGCTAATCCTGCTCCAATAAAGTTCATTCTTTTTTCCTCCTAATTGTATGTCGATTCGATTAATGTTCTGCCACGGTTTTGTGGCTCATAAATACCATGGTCAATGTAACAAATACATAAGCTTGGATCGCTCCAATAAAGAGCGAGAAGCCAATCCAGATCATTTCTAGCGGCATCACGATCGGCAATGACCACCAACCAAGACTAATAAACATGTTGGCAATCAATCCTAATAACACTTCACCAGCGAATATATTTCCATATAAACGCAAGCCTAACGTGATGACATTCGTAAACTCTTCGATGATTTTTAGCGGCAATAAAAAGCCCACCGGTTTCAGATACGAATTGATCAAGTAATTTTTGAAGCCCAACGACTTGATCCCAAAGAAATGTGTCAAGGAAATAACCATAAGTGCGAGTGTCAATGTAACAAACGGGTCTGCTGTCGGACTTTTCCATAAGGTAATGTCATCTGTCGTCACGATTTTTGTGACTAAGCCGATCTCATTTGCCACAAACACAAAAAGAAACATTGTTACACCGAGCAAATGAAAGTTGTTCACTTGAGATCCTGGTAGATTGTCCGCCACGATGCCACGAACAAAGTCAATGACCCATTCAATGAAGTTCTGCTTCCCTTTCGGTTTCATTTGCAAATTACGTGTACAAATAAAGACCACCAAAAAAACAATGATACAAGAAATGATTGTCATCATAGCTACAGTTCCATCAAACCATATAGGACCGATATGAAACATAAGCGATTTATCTTCCAATCTTTCTCACCTCTTTTCCTGTCATCTCCAGAAAAAAAATCTGGTGTTACAATGCGTTTCCTCTCATAACAATCGGTATCATACCACCACGAATGGAAAATTTCAAAGCATTTTCAAGAAAATTAGACAAAAAACTCACAATGCTAAAAATCCTAAATTAAGTGAAAAATCCTCGTGTCGCTATGTGGAAGAAAAAGCCTGTTAAATCAACAGCTTTCCCTTAAATGCTACCAAATTTAGCGTGATTTTCAAAGCGATAACCTCTGTCGGATTCTAAAAGAAGTTCTTAGAAAATTAGAAATTTCTAAGAACTCGGTCAATTTGTCTTTCCTGATCTTTGCGTTTTAAGGATTCTCGCTTATCATACTCGCGTTTTCCTTTCGCTAAACCAATCAAAACTTTGGCATAACCATCCTTGATATACACCTTTAATGGCACAATCGTCATACCAGTATTTTTTGTTTCGCCAATCAAACGAGCGATCTGCTTTTTGTGTAGCAACAGTTTTCTCGTCCGCAATGGGTCATGATTAAAAATGTTGCCTTGCTCGTAAGGACTGATATGCACATTGACTAAGAATGCCTCACCATTGCGAATGCGCACAAAGCCGTCTTTCAAATTGATCCGACTGTTGCGGATCGCCTTGATCTCGGTTCCTTGCAAGACGATCCCCGCTTCGATCGTATCGAGGATCGTGTAATCATGGCGGGCCTTTTTGTTTTGGGCGATTAATTTCCCTTCTCCTTTAGGCACGGGCCATCCCTCCAATTATTTTTTCTTGATTCCTTTATAAAAAGGTTTTTTCTTTTTCACTTTGCCAGCTTTTTTCGGCTTGGCTTTGCCTGATTGTTCAAACCGTTTCCCTTGGTTTTTCTCAGGGTTTCGTTGTTTTTTTCCACGGCGGTTCGCTTCATTTTTTTGATGGTTGCTTCGTTTGTTAGCTTTTGGTGCTTGCAGTTTTTCAACTTCTTCTGCTGCTACCAGTTCGAAATCAATCTCTCTTGTTTCTGGATCAGCCTTTACGACTTTGATGCGAACTTTCTGACCAATTTTAAAGGTCAAGCCTGTCCGTTCCCCCACAAGTGCTAGATGGTTTTCCAAATAATGGAAGTAATCTTGCTTCAAGTTATTGATATGGATCAGCCCTTCAATCGTGTTAGGCAATTCAATAAACAAGCCAAACTTGACCACTGAACTGATGATACCGTCAAACTCTTCTCCTACTTTATCGGCCATATACTCAGCTTTTTTAAGCGCATCGACTTCTCTTTCTGCATCGACTGCTCGTCGTTCCATTTGGGAGCTGTGCATCGCGATGTCCGGCAAGATTTCTGCCCATTTGTTTTGGTTGGCTTCAGAGACATCTTCACTGTAAGAACGAATCAAGCGATGCACGATCAAGTCGGGGTACCGACGGATCGGTGACGTGAAGTGGGTATAATCTTCCGCTGCCAAACCATAGTGACCGACGTTTTCTTCAGAATACTTCGCTTGTTGCATACTTCTTAGTAGCATCGTATTGACAACCATTGCCTCTGGCTTATCTGCCACATCTTCAACCACTTTTTGTAGTTGTTTTGGTGAGATCGAGCCATTGGTCTGTTTGACTACGATCCCTAAAGCAGACGCAAAATCAAAGAAGCGGCGCATTTTCTCTTCTTTTGGTTCCTCATGGATCCGATAAATAAATGGTAAGTGCTTTCGATTGAAATGGCGCGCCACAGTTTCATTGGCTGCCAACATGAAGGATTCGATCAATCGCTCGCCGACACCACGTTCTCGCAGAACGATTTCTTGTGGGTGTCCTTCTCCATCGACTAAGACTTTCGCTTCTCGGTCTTCAAAAGAAACTGCCCCACGTTTGATGCGCATCGCTTCTAACACGTGATGCAAGGCGGCCATATCATGGAACATCGGTACTAGTTCCGCATATTTTTTGGTGGTTTCTGGATCATTATCTTCAATGATTTGATTGACTGCTTGATACGTCATCCGGGCACTTGTTTGAATAATACTTTGGAAAATATTGTAATCCGTGACGATCCCCTCTTGATTGATCCACATTTCACAGCTCATGGTCAACCTTGGCACGTTTGGATTCAACGAACAGATGCCGTTTGATAAACGCTGTGGGATCATTGGAATCACTCGATCCGTAAGGTAGACACTCGTTCCCCGATCAAACGCTTCTTTATCCAATGCGCTGTTTTCGGTCACATAATAAGAAACATCGGCGATATGCACGCCCAAATAGAAGCTGCCGTCAGGCAAAGCTTTTACCGTCACCGCATCATCCAAATCTTTGGCATCCGCTCCATCGATCGTTACGATCTGTTGATCTCGCAAATCACGCCGTTCTGGAAAGTCGGCAGGATCGATCGTATCTGGGACTGCATCTGCCGCCGCTAAGGTTTCTTCCTCGAATTTTGTGGGAATCCCGTTCGCCACGACGATCGACAATATATCCATTCCAGGATCGTTTTTATGTCCTACAACTTTCGTGATCAACCCCTCTAAGCTTTTCGAATAACCTTTTTCTGGGTAATGGCTGATTTCAACGATCACAATGCTACCATCTACAGGTCGAATCCCTTGAGCGCCAATAAACACCTTTAATTCACTTAGTTTTTTATCTTTAGGCTGAACTACGCCATATAGATCCGATTCTTCGATCTCTTTTTCGTCAAATAATGTAAACTCGCCGACCAACTGACTGATGGCGCGTTGTTTGATTTCTACGACTTTCCCCTCTGCACCACGATCTGAGAAAGGATCGGCAACATGCACGATGTCTACAGCAACGGTATCGCCGTCCATGGCATAGCCTGTTGCTTCTTTAGGGATATAAATATCGTCTTCTTCTTCATCCAACGTGACAAAACCGAAGCCCCGCTCGTTGGCTCGGAAAGTCCCTTCCACAAATACACGTTTCATGGGTAATTTCACTTTGCCTTTTTTGTTAAAAATCACACTGCCTTCTCGTTCCATCGCCGCTACTGTCTGGACAAGATTCTTAAAGTCTGTGCTTTTTTGAAGTCCTAGACCTTCAGCAATTTCTTCCATTGAAAAGCTTTTTTTGCGGCTTTCTTCGAGAAACTGAATGATTTTTGTTTTAATCGTTTCTGTCATAACTCACTCTTTCCAAGCAAGTGTTTCTAAGAAAGCAAACACATCCTGCTCTAATTTTTTCCGTTCTGGTCCAACGGTCACCACATGACCGCTTTCGGGATACCATTGAAGCGTATAGGGAACATGGGACAGTGCCCCTGCTGTTTTGAAAACTGTCTGTGGATCGATCATTTGATCCTTTCCTGCTTGCGCCAGGAAGATTGGGCGCTTGATTTTTCCTAAATGCCCAGCTGTGGTTTGTCCGACTGTTTCGATGCCTTGTAGCTGTTCTCTGACCTTACGAGGGACTTCTGCCAATATTTCTTTTTGGGTCGCCTCGTCTAAATCAGCATAGGGTATGACCATTTCAGCATACTTTTCAAAATTGACTGGCACTTCATTCTTGGTTTCAAATAATGGCGAACAAAACAGTCCGCCCCCCATCAATGTTGGATCTTGGGTCAAACGATCCATCGCTAAAATCCCACCCATGGAAAGTCCCAGAACAGCAACTTCCTCATAGCCTTTTTCTTTCACATAAGCAACTGCATCCGCAGCATCCTGCTGCCAAACAGCCATCCCTTGATTTAAGATATCATCTGGATTCGGTGTACCATGTCCAGTAAACATCGGTGTATAAACCGTGTAGTCTTTTTGTTCTAACGAACGACAAAGCATGCGCACATCGTTAGGACTGCCTGAATAGGCATGGAACAAAATGACCGCTCGTTTGCCGTGTTCAGCAAAAACCGGTTTTGGTTGATTAAATGTTTTCATGTTTCCTTTCACCTCACGTCCAATTCTACCATAGTTAGCAAGAATACTTCGACAAATGCGATCAAAATCTTCCCCTTAAAAAGAAAAAAACCTCTCTTTACGAGAGGTTCGCTAACAAAGTGATTAGTTTGATGAAAGAAAAGCCAAAATAAAGAGCAAGACCATCCAAACAAAACCTAAAATGGCCGTTGAACGCTGCATCACCGCTTCAAATCCACGGGCTTTTTGCTTACCAAACAATTGATCTGCACCGCCGGTAAAGGCACTAGCTGCACTATTTTGCTTGCTAGGCTGCATCATGATCGTAATGACCATTAAAATCGAAATAACGATCACAGCAGTTAATAAGATGTTATACACGTTAGCTCCTCCTTGCTTGCTAAAGTCGTCCTTTCCATTTTAGCATTTTCCGCTGGAAATTACTACTCTCTTTTTGTCATTGCCCGTTGCATGATGGTTTAAAAAAAGACTGTCCTTTCTGACAGCCTTTTTCTCATAGATTGCTTTTCGTTCAAATCAGCGAACCAGTACGTCATCGTACTCTGGCTTCTCTTTAAACTCCTTGACCGCAAAAGAGCAGACAGGCATAATTTTTTTCTCTTCCCGTCGTGCTTTTTCAACAACTGCTTTGAGTAACTTTTGCGCCAATTGCTGTCCGCGATAATCAGGGTTGACGAAGGTGTGGTCTACTTCTAGCACATCATCTGGCGTTTCTTGCCATGTGATCTCTCCGATTTCTGTTTCTCCATCATATAAAGCAAAACGCTTGTTTTCTTCTTTTATTTCCATTGTATTCTCCCTTTCTATCAGACAATGTCTGTATTTTGTTTGCTATTCTCAATAAATTGCAAAACGGTTGGCCAATATTCTGGTGCGTCTTTAACTGCCTGTAAATGTCCCATACTGGGAAAAAGGACTTTTTGTTTCGGACCAGCCGTTGCCTCCATTAAAGTATTGATTTCTTTTTCAGAAAGAAACGTATCCTTCTCTCCTTGTAAAAACAGCACAGGTAAATGGTTGCTGCCGACTTGTCGGGTCACTGAGATTTGTAGGAAGGGGTAGCCAACTAGGTGTTTACTGTAACGATTGGCTAATCGCAAAAAGCGCTTGACGGGTAACCGAGAAAATTGCGGTAGACTTGCCCGAATGGCACTGTAAACGGACGTGTAACTGCTGTCTGAGATCAACCCCGTCACTTGCACCGGCATGACTTCTCCACTGGCCAGCAGCAAAGTCGCCGCCCCCATTCCTAAACCATAGAGGAAGATTTGGGTTTGGGGGTCTTTTTCCAAAATCTTATCGATCCACAAAAGCAGGTCCATCCGATCTAGCCACCCTAAACCAATCTCTTTGCCTTCACTACGGCCATGTCCACGCAAATCAGGAACTAAAACATTGTAACCCGCAGCCCAGAATTTCTCGGCCGCATCTTGACAGTCTGCTTGCCCATCACTGCGATACCCATGCAAGCAAATCACCCATGTTTTAGCACACTGATCGAAGACTTCTGCTCTCAAGATCAGATCATCGGTGGTCGTTACCGTACATTCCGAACCTTGTGCCCAAAAAGCCGAACTGCTTTTTGCGATCCGCTCTTTGTATGGAATCCCCAGTTTCTTTCTGCCTTCTTTTTCATACCATTCATTGTTACGCATAATAATTGCCGAAACAAAATAGCGTACGCCCTTTTTCATCACAGACGTGCGATATACATAGTACACCAAAAAAATAAAAATAAGCAGTAGTAGCAATAGCCAAACCATAGGATCCCCCCTTCATTTTAGTTTACCATTTACACCGGTTTTCAGCCAAAGTTTTGTCGCAAGTCTTAAATAAGTCCTATACTTTTTTAAGAAAAAATCTTTGTACTGACTTCTAGCGAAGGAGCAGTACAAAGATTTGTTTGGTTAACTATGTTTCTGTTTATAGAATAGGAAAGCAATCATGGTGAGTAAGATACCTCCAAAAACACTTAGTTCATAAGAGGATTCCTCGTTTGTCTTTGGCAAGCGTTTTTCATTATCTGTCTGTGATGACTCTGTCTGGTTCTTTTTGTCATCCAGCTTTTGCTCGGCGTTTCTGGCTATTTTTTTCGGTTTATCAGACTTGCCAGAAGGGGTTGGTACTTTGGGACCGCTAGGATCATTCGGTGTCTCAGGCGTTCTCGGCGTTTTTGGTTCGACATAAGTATTGATCAAATCATAGCCATGGACATCTGACCTGTATCCTTTGACAGCCACTTCTTGAATGCTATAGGTGTAAGCTTGACCTTTCGCATCATATTTTGGCAGATTGTCAAAACGATAGCTCCAGTCCCCTTGGTTATCTGCTTTTACGACTTGCTTGGCGATTTCTTTACCGTTTTGCATTAATTCGACAGTGATGCTTTCAGGGCGGGTATTGAACTTGTTGCTATAATCATCCCATGTCTTTGTTCCAGCTACGTCTGTCGTTTCGGTATTACGGTAGGTGTTGACTAGGTCATAGCCGTTTACTTTAGTGGTGTAACCTGACACTTTTTCTTCTTGGATCGCGTAAGTGTACTCTTTTCCTTCGGCATCATATTTAGGCAGATTGTCAAAGCCATAGGTCCAGTTCCCTTCTTTATCTGCTTTTACAATTTTTTCTGCGTATTTTTCGCCGTTTCGCATCAGCTCGACAGTGATGCTTTCAGGGCGGGTGTTGAACTTGTTATCGTAGTCATTCCACGTCTTCGTTCCCGATACTGCCGTTGTTTCGGTGTTACGATAAGTGTTAACTAGGTCATAGCCGTTTACTTTAGTGGTGTAACCTGACACTTTTTCTTCTTGGATCGCGTAGGTGTAAGCTTTTCCTTCGGCATCATACTTAGGCAGATTGTCAAAACGATAGATCCAGTTGCCTTCTTTATCTGCTTTTACGGTTTGCTTGTCAATCTCTTTACCGTTTTGCATTAAGTCGACAGTGATGCTTTCTGGACGGGTATTGAACTTGTTGTCATAGTCATCCCATGTCTTTGTTCCAGCTACGTCTGTCGTTTCGGTATTACGGTAGGTGTTGACTAGGTCATAACCGTTGATTTCACTAGTGTAACCTGGCACTTTTTCTTCTTGGATCGTGTAAGTGTACTCTTTTCCTTCGGCATCATACTTAGGCAGATTGTAAAAGCGATAAGTCCAGTTGCCTTGGTGATCTGCTTTTACGATTTGATCGCCGATTTCCTTATCATTTCGCATCAGCTTGACAGTGATGCTTTCTGGGCGGGTGTTGAACTTGTTGCTATAGTCATCCCATGTCTTTGTTCCAGCTACGTCTGTCGTTTCGGTATTACGGTAGGTGTTGACTAGGTCATAACCGTTGATTTCAGTGGTGTATCCTGACACTTTTTCTTCTTGGATCGCGTAGGTGTAAGCTTTTCCTTCGACATCATACTTAGGCAGATTGTCAAAGCGATAAGTCCAGTTGCCTTGGTGATCTGCTTTTACGATTTGATCGTCGATTTCCTTATCATTTCGCATCAGCTTGACAGTGATGCTTTCAGGGCGGGTATTGAACTTATTGTCATAGTCATTCCATGTCTTTGTTCCGGATACTTCTGTCGTTTCGGTGTTACGATAGGTGTTGACTAGATCATAGCCGTTTACTTTAGTAGTATACCCTTCAACAGGTGTTTCTTGGATTGTGTAATCATAAGTCTGACCAGATTCGTCAGTTGTCGGTAGGTCCGTAAATTCATAATGCCATTCCCCCTCTTTATTTGGGGTAACCGTTTTTGTTTGGAACACTTCACCGTTTTGCAATAATTGAACCGTAATACTTGCCGGACGGGTATTAAATTTGTTGTCATAATCGTCCCACGTTTTGGTCCCGCTGATTGTCGTTGTATCAAAAGAAAGCAATTGATTCATGGCAGCTAGTTTAATAGTCAGCACGATTGTTTCATTTGCTTGCAGATCCCAGCGATGGGTTTCTGCATTGACCAATACTGTATCCGCAATGATACTGCCGTCAACATTTTGATGGACATCGACTGTATCACCAACAGCCAAGATGGTTCCTTGGAAGGGACTATTAATCGAAATCGTTTGGCCCTCTGATTGGCCAACAAAATTCCATAAGATAACAGCATCATCAAACTCTTCTGTTTCATGGCTATTACGAGACGTACCATCCGTATATTCTAGTTTGATTTGCGACTTGATATTAACGGTACTTGCTCCTTCGGTATCCACATTGATGAGCACAGGAGAAGCGCCTTTTGTCAGCCCTTTGATAGTAATCGGCGTATCTTTTTCTAATTCTGTTTTTGAAAGAGAAACAACTACCTTTTGGTCTTCTTTCGCAATTGGATTTTCTGAAAAGGAGATGGGTTTCGTATCAATCAGGTAGCCGTCTGGCGCCTCCGTTTCCACAAAGGAATACTCTCCCTCTGGAAGATCCGTTTCGATTACTTGTCCATCATCATTTGTGACCTCTTCATCAACCTCTTTATGTGTCTTTTTATTTTGAAGTTCGTAAACACCATCATCAAGTGGCTTTCCTTTTTCATCCGTTAAGGTCAAAACAACCTCTTGAGTATCATTTTCAGCACTGGCAGTATCAATGACTCGCTGATTATTATCAGTAAAGTCCTTGGTTACACCGGGTGTTTGTGGATAGGCTCCCAGTCTTTCTGACGCCGCCTGTAAGGTTGAAAATACCTTTCCAAAATCTATATACGGTTCACTTACGGATGGATCTTGGAAAACTTCGGAAGTTTTCAAGTGATCCATTCTCTGGCCATTTATAAAAACGGCAGGCTGTTGATTTTGATCTGCTAAATCTACTGTGACTGATGGGCCAAAAACAACTTTGTTTTTTCTACTATCCGTTCCTGACACAAAAGAAGAATTTGCAATCGTATTGACCTTTTGAATGTAATTGATTTCTGTTGCCAACGAACCATCCTGAATACTGGTTCCAAAATTGACATTTCCATTTAGTTCTCCCACTGCTAAGTTTCCATTCGTATGGGTATTTAGCGTCGCATGGTTAGCAAAAATATGAAAATATTGGGCTTCTCCCAGAAGGGCGTCATCAACTTCAGGAACATCATTTTTAAAAATGCCGCCATTTGAAAGTTGTGAAGCTGCTGGTGCACTTGCTTGGGTATCAGGTGTTGATTCTATTGCTGTTGATGCAGTATTTGACGCCGTTTGCTGTTGTGACTCGCTACTTGTTGTTACAATCTGTTTTTCAGAAGCCTCTGTTTGATCCTGATTATCAGAAAGTACGGCTTCGGTACTCGTTGCTTCTGTGGATTGATTTTCAGGTAGAACAACTGCTACATCGGTTGCGTTGATGAGGTCTTCTTTCACTTGACCCTTTTCTTCATCTGTTTGAAGAAACGCTGATTTGATTGTCAATGTTTGAAGACTTTTAGTTTGAAACGTTAGCGTCATTTGACTAAAGGAACTGCTAGCAGTTTCTTCTATCAACTGCTGTCTTTGCGAATCATATGTAAAGTTCGTGCCGCTGCTTTGGATTGATTCCGGCAAAATCGTTTGTTCCCCTTCACTCAAGCTGAATGCCAGTTGATTAGCTGCTGCTTGTTGATTTTTTTCTACTTGGATCCTCCAGGTGATCTCCCCTGTGGTAGGATCTGGTAATGAGGTCACTTGCGCTGTGCCTTTTTCGTTCTGAAATAGGACTGTTTTGGTGTTTCCCTCGGTGTTTGCATGAGCTGTAACGACTGGTAACAATGGCGTCACATACGACATGACAAGCAAGGACAACATGAAAATTGGGTAAGCTATTTTTTTCACATAAGTAAGCATTTTTCTTCCTCCAAACAACAAATTTTACTCAGGTGATTATCCTAATCGGAAAAAAGACAAAATGCAAAATACCTCAAAGTTTGTTTATGTGAAAAAATGAAAGCAAGAACCATAAAATGATTCTTGCTCTCAGGAGAACTTGTGAAAATGAAATAGAATTTCTTTAGTTTTAAAAAACAACAGAACAATTTCTTCATGATAAATACTCAAAATCAAGAAAGATTCTTTTGTTTGTGATAAAAGTTCTTTCATTCAAAACTCTTGAGCAACAGCAGTGATTGACAACTCGTTAAAATTTCACTAGTCAAAAAATAATAATTGTAAACAAAAAATGAAAATTTTCATAAACAATCATATTATTTTCATTTTCGATTACAAAATTTTAGCAGTTTCTTTAAAATCTTACTGTTATTTTCTCTCTATTTATAAGTTCTCTTAATTTTTACTGTACAAAGAAACGTCTTTATCATT
The DNA here is from genome assembly GCF_006491895.1 of Enterococcus sp. OL5. NCBI lineage: Bacteria > Bacillati > Bacillota > Bacilli > Lactobacillales > Enterococcaceae > Enterococcus > Enterococcus sp. OL5. Next base: position 137,268 of record NZ_VHIL01000009.1, on the reverse strand, counting down.
TTTGGGACTGATTACTCAGAATTGATTCTTCAGTCCCAAATTTGATTTTGCCTAACACATCAATCTCAATGAGAGAAAGATTTTATTGCGCAGTCTGATATTCTGATATTGTAAAAAAACTGACCATTTGGAAAAAGAAATGGTTATCGTTATTTGCAGAAGATTCACTTTTTCTTTACCAAATTGACTACTCTTTATCGTTGTTGATCAAGAAGTCGAGCAATTCAGACTGTTCCGCAAAAATTGCTTCTACTGATAAGCTTCGATTATGACTCTTTTGCTTGGTAGCTTCTGGCAACTCAGCATTAATTTGGTTAGTTGCTGATTCGATGGCCTTCTCGACTGGTAAAGGTTCTGCATTCACTTTCGTCTCTAAACCGTCTGGCTTCATTGGAAATGAACTGTTATCTTCAAAGTGATCCGTCGAAGCATTCAGTTGACTTTTCCAGAATAACTCCCCAAAGAGATACACACCAAGAGCATTTTTATTGTTAAATACTTTACAAGATAGCCCCATCTTGATGAGTGTCTGATTTACTGTGTTTTCGTTGATCGCTGCTGAAGGAATATCTCTGACTAGAATTGTATCAGCATATTGAATATCTTGATCACTATTTACATACTCAATCAATTGATCTGTCAAAGCAGTCGTCTCTTTACTAACGATTTCAGTTAAATCTATTGTCTGACGTCCATTGATCGTCACAATAAATGGATTGTTTTTCTTAGCTGTGACAAGCATATCGTAGACGACGCCATGATCTAGCTCAAAGATTGGTGCCGGATGATTCCCTTCATTTTCTTGATAAGCTTGTACCACGTTACCTGCCAATTCATACAAGCCGTCTGCGACTTTTGAACTTTTGATTAGTTCTCCATTTTCGTAGCTGTCACAAGTGAGAGAATGATCATTGATTTCAATGACATAGGTCAACCCAGCAAGGATTTCTTCCACACCTAACATCAAATGAATATCATTTCGTTTGCTTTCAAAAACTGCGGCTAGAGATTTTGGAATCAGCTTTACTCGCTCGATACGAATCCGATAGTGAGTGCCATCAACAACGGTCTCGAATTCATCCGCCAGTTGTCTCTCAATGTCAGCAAGCCGGTCAAAACTTTCTGTTGCTACTCCAAGGCATAATGAACAGCTAAAGCAATCCTCTGCAATTTCGGTAAAAAGTGAGGGGCTTTTCTCTACTAAATAAGAGAGTATCGTTTTGATATATGTCTTAAATTTTTGATCTCCGAGAGTTATCAACGGATTCCCAAATGTTTGGTAGGCTTCCGATCGTCGACTATACAACCTGTCGAGTCCCCAAGTAATTTCTTTCTCGCTGCCCTCGAGAAGAATTCGTTTCCCTATTTTGTTTTTTAGGTAGATCGGTTCATTATTTTTTCCTAAAAGATATTGTAGATTATTTTTTTTGACTTCTGAGTAAACAGAACTTCTGACATCTTGATAACCGTAGCCAACAACGCCTACTCGAAATTCATCAATGTCTAACGCAATGATTTTGTTCACACTAATCCCCCTAACTTCCCTATTGATCATGACTTACAGCTTTCCATACCATCCTATTGACGCTTCATTCTCTATTCTCCTGTCACTTCTTGGATAAAGAATGCATTGGACAGTTCCTGAATTCTCTCCCTTTGCTCATTGACTTCTGCTTCTAAAAACAACAAATCGCTGAAAATAGCTTTTGTATTACGGATATGCCGTAGAAGTTCATTAGTTTTGACCAGCTGTATGTCAATTTTTTGACATAGCTCTCTCAACTCATCTTGGCTATTCTTTAAGACAAAAAGATCGCGATACCCAATGACTGACTGTTTTTTTTCTAAAATCATCTGTTGTAACTGTGCAATTTTCCTATCTCGTTGTTCGATCGCTTGTTTCAAATCGGCCAGCATCTGGTCTAGCTCGCTGATTTGAACGATTGCGGATAACTTCTTTGTACTCATCGATTGTTTCATGCTTGACTTGCTCCTTTGCTTAGGAGTATTTTCACTTCTGAATCCATCAGTGCCGTTCTAGTAAATATTCCTGATTGCAGTAAACAACTAAATGAAAGAACATTATTTTTTATCCGCAGCAGCTCTTCATCTGTTAACTCACTTAATTGATGATCAATGTCTTCAATCGCGTTGATAGTAATGCCAAGTTCCAGTTTCTGTACCATCTCTGCTATAGCTGCTTCTTTCCATACAATGACAGGGATTCCCAACGAGAGATACAACGAGATTTTGTGCGGGGCATTATACTTCGTATATTGTTGGTAGTCACCACCATCAGGCAACTTATCATCCCACGCAAGTCCGAAACTACTTTTCTCCATCCTACGAACCAGTTCTTCTTGCTCAAAAACACCACAATAATGAACATTTGGACCAAATTGACTGTCGTTTTTATCGCCGTATACAAGTATTTCCGTGTGATTGGGCCACTTCTGTAGAAAACGGGTTTTTGCCAAATTTCCTGCAAAGACAACACGTTTTTCTGGTCTTTCATGACTGACACTAACTCCCTGGTGCTGATAGTCGAAAAATGGTTTTTGGACCATTTTCCGTGTCACGCCTCTTTCGACTAGTGCTACCTGCATAGCTTGGCTATGAACGATTAATAATGTAGCTTCATTGAAAAGAGCAGATTCATCAAAATCGACTTTTCCACGCAACATCTCGGCATCATGGATAAATAAGATCGTGTAAATCCCTCTTTGTTTCATTCTTTGTAAAAACAACCGATCAAAATGGGCTCCGTTATAACTTGGATATTGATAGACCACGATATCTTCATAAGCGACACCAGCTGTAATGCCATCAATCCTTGACATAAGTGCATAATCATCTTCATTCTCATCGATATAACGATAAATATATAAAGGCTGATAATCCATCCCATTGGCAATGTGATAAACATCTACTTTCGCTTTTTTGACTGAATCTGCTGCATTCGATTCAATGATCGTCGTCACCCACCGATTCACGCTTGCCCCATCTCCTTTTCCATCATTGCCCGCACAAACATCACTTCATCTTTTGGTAAGCACCATTCTGCCCCCTTCAAATTTTTAGAAAACAGTTGTACAGCTGGATCTTCTTGGGCAGTATTCCTTGTAAGCAGCAGATATTTGACTAGTTTTAGAACTGTCTGATTATAGACATCAATATGCCAATGCTCTTCCATTAAACGACTTGCATGTTGAAGCAATTGAACCGCATCATCACATCGTTGGATGTCTACCAAGCATTCTGATAAATCTAGTACGGCGCCTACCAAGACTGGCCGCAGCTCCGTAAAATCAGTCGAATTTATTTTCTTTAAAATGCAGCTCTCTAACAAAAAAATTTGTTTTTCTAAAGATGAAGCGTGCAAGCCATAGCGCTGTTTGATGCGTAATGTAGCTAAATATAAAAGGCTGTCAAATAATGTATAAAAATCAGTTCCCAGAAAAAATGTTTCAAGCATTTCTAAACTTGCATCCGGGACTTTCTGGTTCATACAACCAAATACGAGGTCAGAATAGGCTAACATAAGTTTAAACATCGTATTATCCTCAGTAGAGGAGCGAAATTTTTCTAACTCTTTTCTGACTTTCATAAAGGTAACAAACATGTCCTCTTTCGTTGATAAAGAGCTATAAATCAATACACTTAATAGATGAAGTTGTTCATCTGTTGACATTGCAAACATGTCTAACAATTCGGTATCAGATATGCTCAACATTTTCTTGATGCCAACAACCAATTCGAAGGGCAAGTCGATCTCATATTGTACCCATCTATAGTACCGTGAGCGAGATAACCCAATCTTTCTTTCAAAAGATTTCACAGATAGTCCTTTACATTTGCGTATCTCTTCTAATTTCTCGCGATCAATATTGACAGCAACGACTGATGTATCAGGTATCTTTAAGTCTGGGTTGATCGTGCTAATTAATCGACAAACGCTTAGTAATCTAGTTTCCATATTTTTCAAATCCTTTTTTCTAAAATGCAGGACCTATTTTTATTCTTACTTCTGTAATGCTTCCAATAAAGAATAAACCAACGATCCAAGGATCACGATCGACATAACTAAGGAAAGCACGATGGTGATCGCTTTGCCCTTTTTCTTTTCTTCTGAGTGATTTCTTACGTTTTCTCGTTCTTCTTGAAATCCCGCTTGAATCGTTTTTTCTAGCTGATTATTCGCCAACGATATCACCTCTTCCAGTTTATTTTCGGCAAACACCTATGAAGAAAACTGGTTTATCTATTGGTTCTGATCGACTGCCAGTTGTAGTGACTCACTCACTTCTGAAACATTTTCTACTGGTTCATTTTCGTTTGTAGCCATCTCATTCACTACCTCTGCTACTTCCACTGCTCGAAGCTCATCAATCAGCTCTTGACTCAATTGATTCACATCGTTATCTTGTCTTTCGACGGTTGAGGTTAACCGATCAATGATCTGCTCGGTTTCATTCAAAAAATAGGTTCGAAGCATTTGCTTTTCAACCTCATAAGCAGAAAAGAGCTTCTCATAAATCATTTGTAATTTATTTTGCTCCTCCTGCTGCTGCTCAAAAGATGCATTGAATTGTTTTTTTAACGTTTGGATCACATTTAGATCGATGTCGTTTTCTGGCTGATTCATCATTGCTTTCATTTCTTGATTGATTTGAATCAACTGATCAATCAATTCGTTTTGATGAGCAAAAAGTTTCTTTGCTTCCTCTTGTTCCTTCTCAAAAGTGAGCATGGACCCACTGTTCTCTTTTATTAACAACTTAATTTGCTCATACAATTCAGTGGCTTTCATTTTTTTCATTTTGTCTTCATCCTTTCAACACAACTTTGTCCATGCATACATTTTTGTTTGCCAACAACTGATAATTCTTTTGATCGACTTCTACCTTATGAATATAAGGAATGCGGTCATCTAAAATACTCATTAAGTTCCCTTTGATATTCCCTTTGCCATCAAGCGGCGATTCTTCCAGATAAAGTGTATTTATTGAGTTGGTTTTTGCTAGAGAAAATAATTCTAATCCCATGTACGAAATGCCAACTGTATCATTTTCTGTTAACTGGAAAGCTAACTGATCCCGAATGAAATCAAGTGTTGTGTTAAATTTTTGAGTTACCTTGAATGTTTCTGTATCACGAGTCGTGACCAAATTGATGGTGCCTTGATAAAAGTAGTAATTCAAGATGCTCTGTTGCTGATCATTGAAAAAAGCAATCTCTTGGACCTGGTCATTGCAGTAATAAATAATTGAGAACAATTTCCCATCTGCGGCATATTCTTCAATGAAATCTGTCGTGCCATCAGGATAAAAGTATCGAACTTCTTTCACATGTCTTCTAGTCATTGGATACAAGCTCACTTTACCTACTTCATCTCCATCAGTGATCAACGAAATGGTCCGATCCTCGTTCATATAAACTTCTGTACAATATGCTGTTGGTACTTGGTTAAAAAACAGAAAGGCTTCTGGATCGTGACTGCGCTGTGTCACTTGATCTAAAATATTGATTCCCTGCAATGCTTCTTTTTGGAGCATTGCTTGGAAATTTGGACTCGGTGAGATGGACAACACCTGACTTCCTTCTTTGATTCGTGATTTTTGTGCCATCCAAATTCGGTCATTTGGTCGGATCACGGTGACTAATTCATAATGCATCGATCAACTCACTCCATTTCTCTGCAATTATCGCGTCTTGAAACATTCGGACAGACTTGCGGGTATTGGCTTTAAGTTGGTTTAAATCAGAAGCAGTCAACTGACGAATGCCATCTGTTAGTTGCTGAATAGTATAGGCTTCATCAGTTCTAGAAAAATCTTTCAAATAACCATTGACTCCTTCTTTGATCAACTCCATGGCCCCAAAACGAGCCTTGAAGGTTACAATTGGCAATCCTGCATTTAAAGCTTCAATATAAGTCAATCCGAAACCTTCTGAAAAAGAACCAGAGATAAATGCATCATAATCAGGATATACTTCATTGATTGCATGAGAATGCCCTTTTAACCGAATGTACTCTTCTGCATTCAACTCCTTGATCACTGCTTTTAACTTGCCTTCTTCTCCCCCTTGACCATAGATGTCTAAAGAGATCGTTGGATATTCTTTTTTTGCTGCAGCAATTGCCCGCATCACAAGATCAATGTGCTTTTCAGATGCCAAACGAGAGACCGTCACAAACTTCTCTGCCTGTTGTTTGCCTATTTCAAATGAGTCTTCTGTCATATCACGAATCCCTCCCACCGGGATCGTGACAACTTTTTGAGACTCGTTTGGAAAGTCGATCAACAAATCTTGCCTTTGCAATTCTGTCGCAACAACGATATGAGTGACTTGTTCCAAATGTGTCAAAGCAAATTCATAGTAATTGTTCCAAAGAGGTGCGCTAGCTACGTCACGATCAGATAAATGATCGGCATGAACAATCTCAATCAATTTGATTTCCGGAGGACAATGATCATACAAAGCAGCCTCGCTTTCCTCTCCCCGATCAATGATGATACTTTTGGTTTCTGGGAATTCTTCTATCAGTTGTTTAAAGAAAAATCGCTGCAATAAGACCTCATTTCTAAAGAAACGATGTTTGCCTTTGAAAGCAAACAAATGAATATTCGTCATTACTCTTCCTCGATGCGGATCATTTTGGTAACTGTACATGATTTTTCTTTGATTCGTTCGATAGTCAAAGATCTCTACCCGATAATCCGAAACTAGCAGTAAGCCTTCTTTTTTTCGACTAGGAGATTTTTCCATATGCTCTACGATTTTTAATCCTGAGGATGTGATAGTTTCTTTGACTCTATGTGTGTTCGTAGCATCTACTAAGAGATCTTGTTGTGCAGTAAAAACTGCTTTAGCCCCTATCCTTAAATAATCACCTTCTAGTGCAAAATACTCCCACATGGAGATGACTTTATCATCTGGTATTTTCCAAGCTGCCATGGCTTCATGGAGATTCTTCACTAATTCCATAAAAATATACTTATAGGGAATTTTTTTTCTATCAAAACAAGCAGCACGATAGAACTGTGCATGTTCCACACCAGAATTGCCAATCCCAATTGCTTTATTTACAAAAAAATTCATGATGTCCCCCTCTTTATTAGGTTGATTTCTTCCTGTTTTCTTTTACATTCTCTAAAACTTTTAGTGCCCTTTGATTAAGTGCGATCTTTTTTTGCAAACGATCCATAAGCTCGGGTGCTTCAGTTTCTTCATTTGGCTTTGCAAATAATAAAGCTAATACAGAAAAATCTTCGTGGTAACAAGATTCCAGCAGAGAAAAATTTTGTCCCATTTTAAGGTTGATTTTTTCAGGACTGTCGCTTCGCTGGTAGATTTCTTCAAGCAATGCCTCCAAGTACGATGATGCAGCCTTAATATCCGGTTCAACAAACAATCCTGCTTCAAAATCTGAAAGTGCATATTCTTTGACATAGCTGTTCTGTTTTTCAAATACGACCGATAATGCAGCATGTTTCTCAACCAGCGGTGTAACCGCAACAACGCTGGTAGCTATGTTTGAGCCTTCGTTTGCTCCAGTGTCTGCATTTATAGGAACCACTTCAAATGCTTGATTCTCCTTAGTGGATAAAACCAATTCCTTAAAAAGAATCTCTTGATGCTTTTTATTTACCATATGAATCTGGTAATCAGTGGCACCTTTGGGAAAGAGAAAACATTCCTGGTTTGTTTCGAAGACTAGTTTTTCAAGAAAAAACCCATCTTTATCAAAAAATTCCATCAATAGCTGTACTGCTTCCTCACGATCGAATTCAGCATGAAGTGTTAACTCGTACTTGTGTCCCGGCAGTAACATAGGCAGCATTGGTGATTTCCGACTAATATGAAATTCTGTTTTCGAATACCAAGATTTAATACTGACGCCGGGAGGCATCAAAGGAGAAGAATAAGAGACCTCCCCAGAGGGCATATAAGCTATTTTTGCGCCATAATTATAATTGTCATTAAAGTCGATCCCCCACTTGATACGATATAAACTATTCATCGACTCCCTCATTCCCTATAATATTTTCTTGATATCACGGTGAAATGTATGCACAAGAATATTTTTGTATTGTTTCAAAAACCAACTATTGATGGCGGGACTATTATCGTTATGTCGGCCGATCATGCCTTTATACAGAACACGAGTCATGGGGAAATTATTTTTTAAAAAATCAAACAACATTGGAAATGCCTCCATGTCGTAATCGTCTTGTTTCATATAGGCGATAGCAAATGTCGTCTCACGATAATCGCCACTTTTAAATTTGCTCCAGAACCGTTCATTCAATTGGCTGCTCGCTTCTTTTGAAACAACCCCAATATTGTAAAGCAGCATATCCAATGAGGTTGGAAATCCAGTTGGTCGATTGATGCGTTCATTTAGAGCAATGGAACCAAGATTCGTCAACGGTTTTCCCACGATGACACTGTTTGGGCTTAAATCGCTAGCAAAATATAGCGCGCCAAACGTTCCCATCGACAATCCGGATAAAATGAGATCTGACTTTTCAAAACCTAGCAGTGCTAGTTTTCCTAAGATGATCGCTACGATTTCTTGTTCGAATTTCTGGCTGCCTAGATAGAAATTTCCACCTTCTAAACGAGGATCACCAATCAGCAGAAAAGGACAACCCATACTTCCCATCATCCCACGGCCTTCAAAACCTTCAGCTGAACGATAGCCAGAAAAATAAACCGCTAATGGAGGTTTTAAATCTCCCGGGTTAAAGTAATAGATCACTTCTCCCCCCAGATTCTCTTCATCCCGAATCCGACCACCTCCTGGAATCATGACACTTTCATCCGCCATTGCTCTACGCAGGTGCATCTGCCCGATCGTAAATTGCCCTCGATTTCCTTTGGCATACAATGAAACATTGATGTATGAATTTTGATCTAATTTGAAGTAAATCGGTTCCCCATTTATGATTTGATCGTGAAGAATCTCAATCACTTGGATGACTTGATTCGTGTTTTCTCTAATAAAAAAGAGTTTGATCTTCACGGTCGCTTCTCCTTCGATATTTGCGATTTCCGGATAAAAGCAGGTGCGTTCATTTTTAGGAATCAGGTTAGTCATTTTCCAAGTAGTTATTTGCTGATAGTCTGATGTCAATTGCGCCTTTACCTGACAGGCTGCATGTCCTTCTTTAGCGATCTGCAACGAAACATCTTTATTAAATTTCATGTGATCCATAGACAGCTTATATCCTTGTTGCTTTGCTGAAAATTGCTCATTGATCATACGAAAAACATTTTCTAGCTGCTTTTTATCAAAGCGATTCGCTGCTTTTAATGTGAAAAGCGCTTGAATTTCTGGAGATAGTCGATCATTTTCTTCGTAAAATATTTGGTAGGCAGGCAATTGTTTTAAAAATTCAAAATTTTCAAGAATTGCGGCATTTTCCTCTAGAAGAAAAATTGCCCGATGATATTTGCTATTATATTTGTCTTTCTTAAACAGCTGCAGCTCCTGCTCATCTTTGCTGAAATCATAGGCTAACGGAAGCCACTGATAGGCAAACAAAGGAGAGAGCCGTTTTCGCCACTCGGAAGAAACAGCTGCAATATGAAATACCTGAATCTGTTTAGACGACACCATTTAGCAACTCCCTCCATTGTTTCATAATATTTTCCTCACTAAAATGCTCAATATAACTAATATTTTCCACTAATGCTTGGTTCCAATTATTTAAATCGTCCATGTAAAAAGCGATTGCTGCATCTAATTCTCTAATTTGACCAATGATTTGCCCATTCTTTTGGTCATCCACATAATCGGTTTTCTTCCTAACAAGCTGAGGAATCCCTGCACTAACAGCTAGTGCTTGTTTCTGGACATCAACTTCAGCAGACAAATCAATATACAACCGTGTCTCATTGAAATCCTGACGAATCGCGGTGAGATGAGAATCCAAACGAAAGTGAATCCTAAAATTGACATCAACTGCCTCTACTAGATTTCGCCAATTTTTGCTTTCTCGAATCTTTTCAATCGCCTCTTCATCCGTTTTAAATAACTTTTTTGCCTTTTTTGCTTCAAAATACTTTAATACCTTTTGATACTCCTCTGATTCACTATCGATACCGAAATGAGTATCAACCAGTTCTTTTTGTACTTCTCGTAAAACGACTTCGCTTTGGAATGTCGTTGTTTCGATGATTAAGTCATAACGATCATTCTGAATAACTTTTTGCAGTAATAAATGATGGATTCTTCGAACGTCTTCGTTAAGCTCACCGGCGTTCCAATAAAGAACCAGCTGGGGAATGGAGTTGCTATTGCCCAGCTGAAAAGAAGTTGTGTAAATAGGTATGCGCTGTATCCGAGATAGGTCATTAATACCGGACTGTCTCATTAAAGAGAGAAGCGCTGTTTGATTACTAGTCGAATCAGTAATAATTTTATTTTCGCCTGCCCATAATTCTGCTTTTTCATCTGATGCACAAGTTGAAAGTCTGTGGGCATCAGAAACGATCTGGATCACTCTTTTTCGTTCCTCGTTCGTTTTGACCAATCTTAGACTCCGCTCATTTGTCAAACAAATTATTTGATCTTCTGACTCAAGGTTCAGTTGAGATTCATTCATCATCTCTAAAAGAAGTTCATCCATGCTTCGATACTGACTTTTCTTTAGCCCAATTCTTTGGGGACTTATCAGCTCAACGTGTGGATTTTCTCCAAAGTATTCCACACATTTTTCTATTCCTGATTCGTTATAATAAATCTTCTTTACTTGTTCCCCTTTGTCATTCTGAAACGATTTTGCAGAAATAAATCCCCGATCATCGAAAAAGAGAATATGTCGATAAGGTTCCGTCATTAAATACATCTGTTCTGCAAAACCAAATGTATTGAACCGAATTTCACCAAATGGTTGATTTTCCTTAATCAGTGTGATCCCAAAAGGTGTATAGACCTTCTCCACATTCTCAGCAAGAGGCAAGTCATCGACATCTAAGGGAAATCCATTGGTTTTTTGAATGTCTTGCAAGCAATCATAAAGTGAAGTCATTTGCGCTGCTTCTAATTCATATGCATGCATCTGATAACGTAAAAACGGCATATGCTCCAATAACAATAAGTGATACGGTTCTCGATTGTTCTTGAAAAGCTGAATGATATTCATCATGTAATCACTTTCTAAATTGCCGCTACTACTCGTCCAATCAGGAATAAAATAGTTCAAAGAATTGCCTCCTAACATCCTCTAAAAAATCCGGTAAGTATGTCTGGAAAAGAGGAACCGTATTTCATTTGTGATAGTTTCTAAAATAATGATCAACATAAAAATGCTTCCGAAATAAAAAGCTAAGTTGGAAATAATTTGATTTTGCAATCCAATCAATAAAGGAATCATTGAAATGATCACAAGGTAACTGTTGCCAAGCAATGCAACGGTCGACAAACGTTTCCATATATATTGCTCTGTCTGTTTACCAGGAGCAACATTTAAGATATAATCTCCTGTCTCTTTTAGATTTTTCGCTATATCGTATGGTCGAACATTTATAAAACTAAATCCGTAACCTAAAACATAGAGAATCAGACCATAAGTGAAAACACCCCGCACATTATTAAATGAAAAGTAAGTCGTAATAAAATTCGAAAAGCCTGTGTCCCCCCACTTTTCGTTCAATAGTAAAAGCTGCGGCATTGAAAAGACGGTTACTGCAAACATAAAAGGCATTGCCCCGGCAGGTAAAAGTCGAATAGGAATATACGAATTGTTAAAGCGACTGTCGATACCTGTCCGCTCAATATTGATACGGTACTCTGCACTGTAAAGAAACAGTGTGAGATAAATAAAAACCAAGGTCAACATAACTAACCCGATAAGAAAGTTTTGACTCAAATGAACAGATTCTGTTTGTCCCGAAATTAACATAGCTGGGATATTCATCAGTAAACCTGGAACAATAAACAGACTTTGACCTCCGATTCCTTTATCAATGTTGATATCAGCTAGCCATGCAACGAACAATCCCCCGGCAGACAATACAAGAACTGCTCCTAAAAACAACAGGACAATAGAACCTCCAATAGCTTTTTGATCAATCATCGAGGAACGAAATTTTAAGACTAGTGCGCAACTTTGAAGGATAGCAAATAAAAGAGTCAAACAGCGTTGAATATAACCAATTCGTTTGGTGGAAAGATTTCCGATACTTTCTGTATCAATCATGCTGATTGTCGTCCAGATGATCAGAGCGGTCATGTACGGGCCCATTCCTAAAGAAAAAAGCGTCGGAACAGTGAAATTCCCACCGGTTGATGTCGCTAAAAACTTCAAAATCAAACTTGTTGATTCTTCTGGTATCTGTTCTGAAACAAAAAATGGAACCTGGATATGCTTTCCTATCTCAACGATGAACAAAAGAAAAAAGCTCGCTACTATTCTTTGAATGAGTTCTTTTTGATTCTTCATTTTCATCTCCAATTTTCTTACTTTTTTTTAATCTACAATGTTTAATAAAATATTATCAGTTTTAAATTTGCCTTTTGTACTTGTTTTTTGTTGAAATGAAAAAAAAAGGAAAAGGTGATGTTGGTCATTGTGGTATTATCGATTTAAATTCAAATTAGAAAGTAGCTATTCATTTTTTGATGATCATCTGAAAAACACGTGGATTGAAAAAACGGAAGAATTTCTTAAAAACATCTCCCATAAAGAAGGATTTTATATGAAGAAGCTAATTGAAGTCATAATACCTCTTGTTTTGCTGGTAGGAGGTATCTTTTTTTTGAAAGAAAACTTAACAAGCAACGAAACACCGACTACAGAATCTAGAGCCCCTGACGCTGAAACAACTCCTAAGTTAGAATTGAAAGCTGTCGTTTTGCGAACTGAAGACTCTCTGGAAGCAGGTGATCAAGATTCTATCTATCAAGGTGAATTTCCCTACTATAATATGGATACCACCAAAACCTATACGTTTTCGCTTCACTTCGTAACAAGTTCTGGTGAAGCGCTGCTTGATCAAAATAAGGAACCACTTATTGCATCAAGAGAAATGAAACTAGTTACTCAGAAGGGAAAAATCGTCTTTTTTTTTAGAAGCCAATGATTTGATGAGGGAATATCTTTTGGAACTAGACGACGTCATGATTCGTGCTAAATTAGAAAGCATTGCTGATTAAGGCATAAGCAATATAAGTTTTTGAAAGGAGGATCAATAAAAATGAAAGATAAAAAGTTTCGCAAGTATATTCGGTTAGCGAGAAAAGTTCAAAGTCTCGCGGAAAACTATCGACATTTGTCAGATCAAGAATTGCAAATGCAAACCATTCATTTTCGACAACAACTCGAACAGGGCAAAAAACTAGAGAGTTTACTCCCGCAAGCCTATGCTGTAGTTGTCGAAGCAGACCGTCGTGTCCTAGGAATGGAGCCTTATTTTGTTCAAATTCTTGGTGCAATTGCTCTTTTTTACGGTAATGTTGCTGAAATGAAAACTGGAGAAGGAAAAACATTGACCGCAACCATGCCGATGTATTTACATGGCCTGGGAGGCAAAGGCAATTTTTTGATTACTTCTAATACGTATTTAGCTTTGCGAGATATTGAAGAAACAGGAAAAGTCTATCGTTTTCTAGGACTATCCGTAGCTGTAGGTGTTCCTGAACATGAAGATGAAGGAGAAGAAATCGATAAAGAGGTGGTCTATGCAGCAGACATTGTCTACACTACGCATAGCGCACTGGGCTTTGACTATTTGTTTGACAACTTGGCTGTTTCTCCAGACGAACAATACGTCACCCACTTCAATTATGTACTGATAGATGAAATCGATGCAATATTACTTGATATGGCGCAAACACCATTGATCATTTCAGGAGCACCCAAAGTTCAGTCGAACTTTTTTACGTTATCTGATTGGTTTGTGAAAAGCTTGATTGAAGGTAAAGACTTTATGAGAAGTGAAAACAAACGTCATGCTTGGTTTACAGAAGCAGGCATAAAAAAAGCCGAAGACTACTTAGGCGTTGAAACTATTCTTTCAGAAAAATGGAAAAATCTTTATCGTCATTTAGTCATTGCCTTACGGGCCAATTATCTCTTACACTTAAACAAAGATTATGTTGTGGAAGACAATGAGATTCTTTTACTTGATGAAGCAAATGGACGGAAATTGATTGGAACAAAACTACAAGCTGGTCTCCATCAAGCAATCGAAGCGAAAGAAGGTGTAGAAATCACCACAGAGAGCCGATCCATGGGCTCCATCACCTACCAAAATCTATTCCGAAAATTTAAAATTTTATCTGGAATGACTGGTACTGCCAAAACAGACGCCGACGAATTTCGAGAAACGTATGATATTGACGTAATCGAAATTCCGACAAATAAACCCATTCGCCGAAAAGATCATCAGGATCTGGTCTATGTGACCAATCAGTCGAAAATCATGGCTTCTTTAGAAGCAGTAAGAAATGCTTTGACGCAAGAACGCCCCGTATTGATTGAGACAGGATCAGTCTCAATGTCGACGTTATACTCCCTGATTCTCTTAAAGCATCGAATCCCTCATAATCTTTTAAACGCTACAACAGCGACCAAAGAATCCTGGATCATCTCAGAAGCTGGTAAAAAAGGTGCCGTAACTGTGGCTACTTCAATGGCTGGGCGTGGTACAGATATTAAACTTGAACAAGATGCGAGGGAAAATGGTGGTCTATTAGTAGTAGGAACTGAGCGGATGACCAGTGACCGAATTGACAATCAGCTTCGTGGACGCTCTGGACGTCAAGGAGATCCGGGTGACAGCATTTTTTATGTATCTATGGAAGACAAAATCGTGGTTGAAAGTGCACCCAAATGGGCCGCCGACGAACGAGAATTATTAACTGAACAAGAAGAATTATCCAATGATCTCACTCCTTTAAAAAAGAAAAAATACAATAAACTAATCAATCAGTCTCAAAGCAATCGCAAAAATCAAGAAATTGCCGGACGTCAAACAACGCTTGAATTTGACTCAATCATTACCATTCAAAGAGACAAAATGTACAGCATGAGAAACAGAATTATGACAGGCACTCCGGTTGAATTAGAAAATATCATTAATCAATGCATAGAAGAAGCAATCAATCAGCTCATCACTAAAAAAGAGAACCTAAATAAACAAACGATCCTTGATTTTATCTTTAATAATTTGGACTATAATTTTGATGTTTTTGAAATCGAGAAACTAGATAAATTTAATAAGCGAACGGTCAAAAAATTTTTATTGGATCTGATTTCAGAGCGTTTGACTCACATTCATCAATTTATGCCAGATAGTTTCCAACAGCTGTTTTTCAAGCGAATCATTCTTTTAAAAGCCTTAGATACTCTTTGGATCGAACAATCAGACAACCTGCAACAATTGAAAACAGTCATCAATGGGCGAAACTGGGGACAACATCGTCCCATCTATGAATTTCAAGTAGAAGCACATCGTTCTTTTACTGAAATGCGTGAAGCCATTTATCTAGAAGCAGTCAGAAATTTATTATTATCCGAGTTGGTAAAAACAGAAGATGGTTCATTCGATGTTGAATTTCCATAACCAACCATAGCCAATAAAAAAGCATCACAGTTAGTTTGCCTAACTGTGATGCTTTTTTATTTAATAGAAGTACTTTTATCATTTTAGAAGAGCTAGGAAATTTATCCTAGCTCTTCATAAACCAAGACTAACGAGTTACTCTGTTTCACGCTTTGCTTCATCTTTTTTCTTTTTCATTAAAGCAATAGCAGCTAACAGCGTGGCAATTCCAGCAAGAGACATTTGAATACCACTTGCATCAGATTCGCCAGTCTTAGGAAGAGTAGAACCAGATGCACTGGTCGTACGACCCCCTACTCCAGTGTTGCCAATTGGCGTTACTGTATTTCCATTCACTCCGTTGTTCTGATTAGAACTTGATGGTGTTGAAGTAGAGCCGCTGATAGACTCACTTGCCGAAAGTGAATGATCTTGGCTAGTTGATTGTGATTGCAGCTCTGATAGACTCTCAGACAAGCTATTGCTGTGATATTCACTGACGATATCAGAGTTGATATCACTTGTACTTGTACTTAGCGAAGCAGATTCACTCACGCTGGTACTATCGCTGATTGATTCACTAGCGCTCATGGAAACTGAATCTCGATCAGAGGCACTAAAGCTTTCACTCTGACTAGCCGAGTTGCTAGCACTCAGACTATCGCTTGCTGACCCAGAATCACTTGATTCGGCGCTAAGTGATACTGAATCACGTTCACTATCACTGATGCTGGTGCTTTCGCTAGCTGATTCACTCACACTTAGGCTTTCGCTTGTTGAAGTCGAATCACTTACACTTGCACTATTTGACATTGAATCACGTTCACTATCGCTGATGCTGGTGCTTTCGCTAGCTGATTCACTCACACTTAGGCTTTCGCTCGTTGAAGTCGAATCACTTACAATTGCACTATCAGACATTGAACCACGTTCACTGTCACTAATGCTGGTACTTTCGCTAACAGATTCACTCACACTTGTACTGTCACTTGTTGAAGTCGAATCACTTACACTTGCACTATCAGACATTGAACCACGTTCACTGTCACTAATACTGGTACTTTCACTAGCTGATTCGCTCATACTTGTACTGTCACTTTGACTGATTGATGTGCTTTCACTTGCAAAAATCGACTCACTTGTACTGAAGCTGCGGCTTTCTTCCGTAGAAATACTTGCACTTTCAGACTCAGAATCGCGAATGCTAGAACTGTTGCTTGTGCTTTCAGAAGCGGAGGCTTGATCGCTCGTACTCATAGATTGACTCAAACTTGTACTGTCACTTGAACTAACCGATTCGGAATCTCGGACACTTTCACTTGTACTAATGCTTTCGCTAATGGAGGTTGATTCGCTAGGTGTAACTTCCGTACTATTCCGCTCGCTTTCGCTAGTACTGATGCTGACGCTAACTGATTCACTGGTGCTAGAGCTTTGTGAATCACTTGTCGAAGCACTCACACTTTGAGATTCAATCACTTCTTGTTTTTCGCTAAGCGATGTGCTGATTGATGCCGATTCGCTTAGACTTGTACTAGTAGATTGTGAAATGCTGGTGCTCTCACTAGCACTTGCTGAGACAGAATCATTTGTACTTGTACTGTCACTGGTTGAAAGGCTAGAACTGTTCGATCTTGAATATAGATCGCTTAAGCTATCACTTGCACTATCGCTATTGCTGAGTGATGTGCTTGCACTATCACTCATACTGAAACTACGTGATTCGCTGGCACTTTCAGATCTAGATAGTAAATCACTTAGACTCGCGCTTAAACTTAAGCTGTTACTTACGCTCGTGCTGCCGCTATAGCTTAGGCTATCACTTCTAGATTCACTTGCACTCTCTGATCTAGAAAGTAAATCACTTACACTCGTACTAGAACTTAAGCTGTCACTGGTTGATGTGCTCATGCTATTGCTTACACTATCACTCCGTGATTCGCTCGCACTGCTAGATTGAGAGTTCATTTCGCTTAAACTTAAGCTAGAGCTGTTGCTGCCACTCAACGAAGTACTTGTGCTTTGGCTCAAGCTATTGCTCCGTGATTCACTGGCACTGGTTGAACGAGATAGTAATTCGCTCAAGCTAGTACTGCTACTTTCACTCGTACTAATTGATGTGCTGCTGCTATAGCTTAGGCTATCACTCCGTGACTCGCTGGCACTGACTGATTGAGATAATTGTTCACTTAGACTTGTACTTGAACTCAAACTCGTGCTAGCTGAAGTACTTTGACTGAAACTATTACTTAGGCTATTACTTAAACTAATACCTTCGGAAAGTGAGTCACTTGTCAATTGGCTCAAGCTATTACTCAAACTGTAGCTGTTGCTCGCACTAGTTGACGATGAATCACTTAATGAACTGCTAGTACTTGTGCTCAGACTTAGACTCGCAGAAGTACTACTACTGTAGCTTTGACTTTCACTTGCTAGTGATCTGCTTTCTGAAAGACTATCGCTATTGCTCAAGCTAGCACTGATTGACGATGAGTCGCTCATTGATGTACTGATACTCAAGCTTTCACTCATACTTTCAGAAGCACTATTACTAATACTTGTACTATCGCTAGTACTTGTACTTATGCTTGCTGAGGTGCTGCTACTGTAGCTAGTACTGTCACTAGTACTTAGACTAATACTTGCTGAGGTACTGCTGCTAAAACTTTCACTCATACTTGATCGTGAATCACTAATTGACGTACTCAAACTATTCGATTCACTGTTACTGATGCTTGTACTAATTGAAGCAGAGTCACTAACCGAAGTACTGACACTAGTACTCATGCTCAAGCTGGCTGAAGTACTGCTGCTATAGCTTTGACTTTCACTAGTCCGTGAATCGCTCACAGACGTACTAATGCTTGTTGATTCACTATTACTTGTACTTGTGCTACCGCTGTAGCTTGCAGAGTCGCTTGCACTTTGTGACATTAAACCACTAGTACTCAATGATGATGAATCACTTAGTGAAGTACTAATACTTGCTGACTCACTGTTACTAATACTTGTACTTACTGATAATGAGTCACTCAATGACGTACTCGTACTTGTTGACTCACTGTTGCTTACACTTGTGCTGCCACTAAAGCTTGTAGAATCGCTCGCACTTAATGACAACGAAGTACTTGTGCTTAGAGATAACGAGTCACTGATCGACGTACTTGCACTTGTTGATTCACTAGTACTTACGCTTGTGCTACCACTAAAGCTTGTAGAATCGCTCGCACTTTGTGATACTGAGATACTTGTGCTCAATGACGAAGAGTCACTGATCGACGTACTCAAGCTTGTTGATTCACTGTTACTGATGCTTGTACTTACAGACATTGAATCGCTAATTGAGGCACTTGTACTTGTCGAATCACTATCACTCACACTGGTACTTAACGATGATGAATCACTGATCGATGCGCTCAGGCTTGCTGATTCGCTGTTACTGATACTTGTACTTACAGACATTGAATCACTGATCGACGTGCTTGTACTTGTCGAGTCACTGTTGCTTACACTTGTACTTAACGATGATGAATCACTTAATGACGTACTTACACTTGTGGACTCGCTACTGCTAACACTTGTGCTACCACTAAAGCTTGCTGAATCACTCGCACTTAAGGATGCCGAAACACTTGTACTTACAGACAACGAATCGCTGATCGACGTACTTGCACTTGTCGAGTCACTGTTGCTTACACTTGTACTTAGCGATGATGAATCACTTAATGACGTACTTACACTTGTGGACTCGCTACTGCTAACACTTGTGCTTCCGCTAAAGCTTGCTGATTCACTCGCACTTAGGGATGCTGAAATACTTGTACTCAATGATAGTGAATCACTGATCGACGTACTTGTACTTGTCGACTCACTGTTGCTAACACTTGTGCTACCACTAAAGCTTGCTGAATCACTCGCACTTAGGGATGTCGAAATGCTTGTGCTCAATGATGATGAATCACTGACTGATGTGCTTGTACTTGCTGATTCACTGTTACTGATGCTTGTACTTACAGACAATGAATCGCTGATCGACGTGCTTGTACTTGTCGAGTCACTGTTGCTTACACTTGTACTACCACTAAAGCTTGCAGAATCACTCGCACTTAGAGATGTCGAAATGCTTGTGCTCAATGATGATGAATCACTGATTGATGTGCTTGTACTTGCTGAATCACTGTTACTGATACTTGTACTTAGCGATGATGAATCACTTAATGACGTACTTACGCTTGTGGATTCGCTACTGCTAACACTTGTGCTACCACTAAAGTTTGCTGAATCACTCGCACTTAGAGATGTCGAAACACTTGTACTCAATGATGATGAATCGCTGATCGACGTGCTTGTACTTGTCGAGTCACTGTTGCTTACACTTGTACTACCACTAAAGCTTGTAGAATCACTCGCACTTAAGGATGCCGAAATACTTGTACTCAATGATGATGAATCACTGATTGATGTGCTTGTACTTGCTGATTCACTGTTACTGATGCTTGTACTTACAGACAATGAATCGCTAATGGATGTGCTAGTACTTGTTGACTCACTAACGCTTGTAGATGTTGATTCGCTCACTGACGTACTTGCGCTTGTGGACTCACTGTTGCTTACACTTGTGCTTCCGCTAAAGCTTGCTGAATCACTCGCACTTAGGGATGTCGAAATGCTTGTGCTCAATGATGATGAATCACTGACTGATGTGCTCAGGCTTGCTGATTCACTGTTACTAATACTTGTACTTACTGATAATGAATCGCTGATCGACGTGCTCGTACTTGTGGAATCACTGTTGCTTACACTTGTGCTACCACTAAAGCTTGCAGAATCACTCGTACTTAGAGATGTCGAAATGCTTGTGCTCAATGATGATGAATCACTGACTGATGTGCTTGTACTTGCTGATTCACTGTTACTGATGCTTGTACTTACTGATAATGAATCGCTAATCGACGTGCTCGTACTTGTGGAATCACTGTTGCTTACACTTGTGCTTCCGCTAAAGCTTGCTGATTCACTCGCACTTAATGATGCCGAAATACTTGTACTCAATGATGATGAATCACTGACTGATGTGCTCAGGCTTGCTGATTCACTGTTACTGATGCTTGTACTTACAGACAATGAATCGCTAATGGATGTGCTAGTACTTGTTGACTCACTGATACTTGTAGATGTTGATTCGCTCACTGACGTACTTTCGCTTGTGGAATCGCTGTTACTTACGCTCGTACTGCCGCTGAAGCTTGCAGAATCACTCGCACTTAGAGATGTCGAAATACTTGTACTCAATGATGCAGAATCGCTGATCGACGTACTTGCACTTGTTGACTCACTAATACTTACTGAAAGTGAATTACTTGCAGATATACTTTCGCTTGTAGAATCGCTATTACTTACACTCGTACTGCCGCTATAACTTGCAGAATCACTCGCACTTAGAGATGTCGAAATGCTTGTGCTCAATGATGATGAATCACTGATCGAGGTGCTCAGGCTTGTTGATTCACTATTACTGATGCTTGTACTTACCGATAATGAATCGCTAATGGATGTGCTAGTACTTGTTGACTCACTGATACTTGAAGATGTTGATTCGCTCACTGACGTACTTGCACTTGTGGAGTCACTGTTACTTACACTTGTACTGCCACTGTAACTTGCAGAGTCACTTACACTTAGGGATGTCGAAATGCTTGTACTCAATGATGATGAATCACTGATTGATGTGCTTACGCTTGTGGATTCACTAACGCTTGTAGATGTTGATTCGCTCACTGACGTACTTACACTTGTGGACTCGCTACTGCTAACACTTGTACTTCCACTAAAGCTTGCAGAGTCACTTGCACTTAATGATGTCGAAATGCTGGCACTCAATGAAGAGGAATCACTGATTGACGTACTTGCACTTGTTGACTCACTAATACTTACTGAAAGTGAATTACTTGCAGATATGCTTTCGCTTGTCGAATCGCTATTACTTACGCTCGTACTGCTGCTATAACTTGCAGAGTCACTTGCACTTAGTGAGGACGAAATGCTGCCACTCAATGAGGAGGAATCACTAAGTGAGGTACTCAAGCTCATTGACTCACTGTTACTTAACGATAATGAATCGCTAACTGATGTGCTGGTACTTATCGACTCACTAACACTTGTAGATGTTGATTCGCTCACTGACGTACTTGCGCTTGTGGAATCGCTGTTGCTCACACTTGTGCTGCCACTGAAGCTTGCTGATTCGCTAGTAGACTCACTATTGCTCAATGACATCGACGTACTAATTGAATTTGAGATCGAGTCTGATTCCGATAAACTTTCTGATAAACTCATGCTGGTACTCAATGAATCAGAAATAGATTCGCTGAAACTAATGCTCTCACTAAGCGAAGAAGAATCTGATTCACTAATTGCGACAGACAATGATTCTGATGCTGAAATACTTTCTGATACTGAATCACTCTCTGACAATGATAGTGAAGTGGATTCACTGAGTGATTGCGAGAGTGAAACTGATACTGACTCAGATAAAGATAAGCTTTCAGAATCACTTGTACTGTTGCTCAATGATCCAGAAACAGAGGCACTAAAGCTAGAACTATCACTTTCTGAATCTGACTCAGAAACACTAGCTGATATGGATAACGATTCTGATGCAGAAAGGCTTTCTGACATTGAATCACTATCCGACAGTGAAATAGATGTTGAAATACTTTCAGATAGGGATTCTGATAAAGATTCTGAATCACTAATCGAAATTGAAAGAGACATTGATTCACTTTCTGAGATAGAGGTCGATGACGAGCCACTCTCTGAGTCCGACACTGAAATAGATTCACTTATTGAAAGAGACGCTGATTCTGAGTCACTCAATGAAATCGAAACCGATTCTGAATCACTTAAAGAAGATGAAGTAGAGACTGATGTTGATAATGATTCAGATGTCGAATCATTCATATCAGATTCACTTTCTGAAATCGACGATGACAATGAATCACTCTCTGATTCTGATACTGAAACAGATTCACTCGTTGATGTAGACATAGATTCTGAATCACTGACAGAGATCGATTCTGATAAAGAGTCACTTTCTGAAATCGATTGAGAAAGAGAAACACTTTCTGATTCTGAAGTAGAAGTAATAATGGATTCAGATAATGATTCACTTCCCGAAACAGACTCTGAGGTAGACAATGATACTGGATCTTGCTCATAATTGACCGTGAACATCTGAGGTGAAGAATCCATTTGAGATGCTCCATTGCTAGTAGTGTCAAAAGTTTGATTGGCAGCCAAAGCTTCCGCTAATGTATTGTAGACTACTCCATCTGGTCCAGTAACCGTATAAATATATCCATTTCTCTCTAAATCTGCATCTGTTACACCAAGAGTAATACTTTCGTTTGAAACGCCAGAAGTACCATATTTTCCAACAGTGACTGTTCCCGGGATTTGCTCAAATGCTTCCCCTGTAGCCGGATCTGAGGCCGGTTGGTTATTCCCAACGACACCGACTTCTTGATAAGATGGATAGAGAGTGATCGTAATAAACTGTTGATCACTATCTGTCGTACTACCATTATTGCTAGTATTATCAAAAACAAATGTCCCTGTTTGATCTGCATAATAGCCGGTTTGAGTGAGGTAATCCGCAATTAAATCCGTATAACTTATTTCTTGTCCGGTCGTCCCATTGATGGCAACTGTGCCAGTTTGGTTCTGTAATGGACGACCATCTGAATTAACAAATGTTACGTTGACTGTTTGTGTATCTGCTACAACATAAATAGTGGTTAGACTCGCACCTGTTCCTACTGTTGTAGATCCAGGCTGGACGTTGCCATTTAATACTGCACCTGTTGCATAATAGTAACCAGGAGGTAAATTCGTCGAAGTATAGTAACTATTGGTCCAATCGATAACATTTCCATAGTTTGCAGGAATTCTATCTGTTCCTGAAGCTTCGGTACCAGCATTCATGTACTCAGAAGAGATCACTTGACCTGTCTTAACGTCAACATATTGGTACTGAACCGAATTATTGGCAACACCGTATACATAAATATTATAGGTATAATTGGTGTTTTCCATCGGAACGATCGCAACTGTCGCTTGTCCATAACTATCCCCATTATCAGCATCAGTCGTACTATCTCCACCACTTTGGCCATCATTTTTCGCAGAACTAGCGACTTGGGTACCAATCGCCCACATGTAATTATCAGGCATTAACTCATTTGCATACTCCAACGTTTGCAAATCAAGATACTCACCAATGTAATTAACGTCTGGATCAATTGGCATATCAACAGTTTTGATAATATTGCCATACTGATCAACATAGTTTACAGTTACAGTTCCTGGTGCAATAGCAACAGTCGCTAATTCACGGGTAGAGGTATCTACAATATTAGATGTAGTAACATTTCCAGCCGTATCTTTAATGGTGGTTGTCGTACCTGAAATAGTCATTTCTACGAATTTTAAATTACGGTTTCCTTCTGGAGCATCGGTTTGGCTACTGCTGCCTTGCCATGTACTAATCTGAGAATTATTCATGACGAATGTTCCTGAACCTGTAATCAATCGGCCGGCTGAAACAGCTCCTGAAGAAGTTAGACGTGCTAAGTGCAATGCTCGCGGTGAAATAAAGCGAACAGTTGCGCCTGAGTCAACGTTTACAACAGTATTAGCATTCCATTGTTGCAAATCAAGTACTGTTCCAGCGTTAAATGTAACAACTGCTCTGTTCGTAACATTTAGCGAATTGGAACCTACTGTGCGGGTAGCGGTCATTTGCAGGTTTTGTCCAAAAGTTGCAGTTCGGTCATTTGATTGACTTCCTGAATAACGAGAAAAATCAAGGAGCATTTGGAAGCCGTCTTGTTTCCAGGTTACGTCATCTCCAACAGTGATTGAGTTAAATCCATAATAGACAAGGGGATAGTTGTTACTATTATAGGTACTAAGTTCGTTACCAATAATTGTCGCACCATCACCTACTTTAAAGGTATGGTTGAATCCTGTATCACTCGCATTGTTCCCTCGGATCGCCATATAGTAAAACATTGAATAACCAGTGGTACCAGCTGTTCGGTTCAACTCTACATGGGACCCATTAGCGATAGCTACTTCCCCAATTTGCATCAATTCTTGTTTTACATTGGCAACAATTTTGCCAGATAAAGTCACTTGACTATCCTCAGCATCCAGTAGTCGTCGTGGTTGATAAGCAGTATCTGTTCCGCTAACACCATCTCGTCCTTCGAGAGTGACATTATCGATATTGAAGTACCAGTATCCATAACCACCTGTTGCCGACCTTGAATCAATCACTGCGTCCGCTGTACCTGTCCCACTGTCTCCTGAGTTGGTGCCTGACTGCCAATGAATCAAGTTAATATTTGTGATCGTAAAAATAGAACCGCGAACCGTAGAACTTGCCCCTACATTAAACGCTGCTCCTGCCATATTGACTGTAAAACCATTCCCGTCAATAATCACACTCGTTTCGCGCCAACCTAAATCACGAGTAGCCACATTGGTAGCTGCTGTAATATTGGCGGTGACCTCGATATAGGTAATCGAAGAATTTCCATACGCTGCTTTTAAGGTAGCCCAGTCATTAACTGCCGCATACGTGCCATTAGCAATAGCGGTTTGTTTGTATAAATCTTTATTCTTCACTTGATCAGGCACATCAACTGTTACTCCAGAAGGTGAATTGGTTTTATTTCCATCATTGATTGCCTGTTCAAATTCTTCTCGACCCATATCCGGATCTGCAGAAACGTTGATTTTAATGATCTGCCCTGATTGAGTGGTGATTGCAAAACTTGCAATCAAGTTATTGGCACTAGCATATTGCTGCGCTGCCCGTATCAAAGATGTACTTGGTGAATTGCCATCTTTGACTACTATTTCTAATGAATTCGTTGTAGTGTCAACCGAAGCTTGTACTTTCTTAGGCACTAATTGATCAAAGAGCTCTTGTGCTTTTTGTGATTCTACTTTATTTTTTTCGGTGACTGTTTGTTTTGGTGGGTTCTTTTGACTTACTGACGTTGAATGAGAAACACTTGTAGATCGTGACATTGATAAACTGGTCGATTCTGATGCACTTGACGACAACGAACCACTTTCTGAAATCGAAGTACTTTCTGAGATACTCAAACTTTCTGATTCGGACACACTCTCCTCCTCAGAAAGACTCATTGATTCAGAAACACTTTGGGATTCTTCAATACTGGTAACATTGTTTTCAATTTCTGAATCACTCACACTCTGTGATTCTGTTAAACTAGTTGACTCTGTCGCACTTTGTGACTGCGTATTACTTTCGGATTCAGAAAAACTTTCCGATGGCTGCGTACTTTCAGAGAGTGAAGTAGCTTCACTTTCTTGTGTCGATGAAGCCGGTATTTTGGTAGTCGTTTTATTTGCCAAGACATTCTCGGCATTTGCTTCTTTACTTGCATCTAATGGCGGTGTGATTTCTGAAGCATGCGCCACGATTGGCGTGATACTCAATCCAGCAATGCCAGTAAAAGAAGTGATCGTTGCATACACCCAATGTTTTCCGCTTTTATACATCTTGTAGCGTTCACTTTTATTGGATCGTAACAACTTTCGATAATTATTCTTTTTACTCATTACGTTTATTTTTCTCCCCTTTCGTAAAAATATTTTTACAAGCTTCCCCAAGTCCTATTTCTTTATGAGATAGGACAACTAATTATTTCATAGCTAGTAAAAAAGTTACGTTTTGTCCCAGAATCGGGACAAAAAAAAGCAACCTCTCCAATAAAAGAGGTTACTCTGCTGGAAATTCATATTGAACAAGCTTCAAAGCAGCTGCGATCGTATCGTCCATATCATAATAGCGATAGTTGGCTAGGCGCCCACCAAATAAACATTTTTTTTGCTGTTGCGCCAATTTCTCATACTTGCGATACAGTGCATTATTGCTTTGATCGTTGATTGGGTAGTAAGGAATATCTCCTTTCTTCCACTCTTTCGGGTATTCTTTAGTGATAACTGTTTTTTTTGTCACCACTGGACAAAAATGTTTATGCTCAATGATTCGCGTATAGGGCGTTTGACTGTCTGTAAAGTTCATGACTGCTGTTCCTTGGTAATTATCCGTGTCATAGACTTTAGTCTCAAAATGTAAAGACCGATAGGCCAACTCACCATAACAATAATCGAAATATTGGTCAATCATTCCAGTATAAACAATGTTCTTAGAAGAGGCTTCATGACGTGTGCGATCTGCAAAAAAATCAGTCTCCAAAGAAATATCAATCAGTGGATGAGTAAGCATTTTTTGAATCATTTGTGTATAGCCCAATTTGGGTATTCCTTGAAAAATATCCGTAAAATAATTGTTATTAAAGGTATACCGAATTGGCAGCCTTTTGATAATAAAAGAAGGAAGAAGATCACATTCTCGTCCCCACTGTTTTTCAGTGTAGCCTTTGATCAGTTTGTGATAGATGTCTGTCCCGACTAAAGAAAGAGCTTGTTCTTCTAAATTTCGTGGTCTTTTTATTCCTGTCTTTTCAATTTGGGTCGATATTTTGATTCGAGCTTCAGCAGGATTTTTGGTTCCCCACAGTTGGTAAAATGTGTTCATATTAAAAGGAAGATTATATAACTCACCTTGATAGTTTGCAATTGGTGCATGAATATAGGGATAGAATTCAGTAAACTGATTGATATAATCCCAAATTTTTTTACTCGATGTATGAAAAATGTGCGCACCATATTTATGTACGTCGATTCCTGCTTGTTTTTCTGTATAGCAATTGCCGCCAATATGTGTCCGTTTTTCTAACATTTTCACTGTATGTCCCCGTTTCGCTGCTTCATGAGCAAAAACTGAGCCAAAAAGACCTGTACCAACGATCAAATAATCATAAGCCATTTTTTTCTCCTAACCTTTTTTCTTTTATTTTAGAATTTTGATAAGCCAGAACTATAATTTCTTTTTTCTGAAAAAGAAAATAAAGAAGAAATGAGTACTTTCAGTTATCTTAGATGAATGGTCATTGTCTTCAATGAATGAATCGAGACAACAAAAAAGCTCTGAAATCGCAGCGGCTGACTGTTAAATCAACCGCTACTCTTTCAGAGCAAAGCAATAATCGAGAGATTATTTATTTTTTAAGTTGTAGAAAGCTTGCAAGCCTTTGTATTCAGCAACTTCACCAAGTTGGTCTTCGATACGTAGTAATTGGTTGTATTTTGCAATACGGTCAGTACGTGAAAGAGAACCAGTTTTGATTTGGCCAGCGTTTGTTGCAACTGCGATATCAGAGATTGTTGAATCTTCTGTTTCACCTGAACGGTGAGAAACTACTGCAGTGTAACCAGCTTCTTTCGCCATTTCGATTGCATTGAAAGTTTCAGTCAATGTACCGATTTGGTTAACTTTGATAAGGATTGAGTTACCGATACCGTTTTTGATCCCTTTTTCAAGGATTTCAGTATTTGTAACGAACAAGTCATCCCCTACTAATTGAACTTTGTCGCCTAAGCGTTCAGTTAATAGTTTCCAACCATCCCAGTCATTTTCATCCATACCGTCTTCGATAGTGATGATTGGGTATTTGTTAACTAATTCTTCTAAGTAGTCAACTTGTTCAGCAGCAGTACGTTTTACGCCGTTTTCGCCTTCAAATTTAGAGTAGTCGTAAACACCGTTTTCGTAGAATTCTGATGATGCACAGTCAAATCCTAGGTATACATCTTTACCTGGTTCTAAACCAGCAGCTTTGATTGCTTCTAAGATTGTTTCAACACCGTCTTCAGTTCCTTCAAAACGAGGAGCGAAACCACCTTCGTCACCTACTGAAGTTTCTAAACCACGTTTAGACAAGATTGATTTCAAAGCGTGGAATACTTCAGTACCCCAACGTAAGCCTTCTTTGAATGTAGGTGCGCCTACAGGCAAGATCATGAATTCTTGGAAAGCGATTGGTGCGTCAGAGTGAGAACCACCGTTGACGATGTTCATCATAGGAGTTGGCAATACTTTTGTATTGAATCCGCCTAAGTAGTGGTATAAAGGTACTTCTAGGTAATCAGCAGCTGCACGAGCAACAGCGATAGAAACACCAAGAATCGCGTTTGCGCCTAATTTGCCTTTGTTAGGAGTTCCGTCTAAAGCGATCATTGCTTTATCGATAGCCATTTGGTCACGGACATCGTAGCCGATGATAGCTTCTGCAATGATGTTATTTACATTGTCAACTGCTTTCGTTACACCTTTACCGCCATAACGAGCTTTGTCGCCATCACGTAATTCAACTGCTTCGTGTTCACCTGTTGAAGCTCCTGAAGGAACCATTCCGCGGCCGAAAGCACCTGATTCTGTGTAGACTTCTACTTCGATAGTTGGGTTACCACGTGAGTCTAAGACCTCGCGTGCGTAAACATCAGTAATAATTGACATGTTTTGTCTCTCCTTTGAGTTTGTTTTATCTTAAGGGGAAAGCCCCTTGCGAACAACTTAATTGTAGTGAAAAAATCACGATTCTGCAAATGTTATTTTCATGAAAATGAAATTATTTTACAGCATCTAATAATGCTAGGAATGAATCAGCTTGCAAGCTTGCGCCGCCAACTAATGCTCCGTCAACATTTTCTTTTGCCATGTATTCAGCAATGTTTTCAGGTTTTACAGAACCGCCGTATTGGATACGCACGCTATCTGAAACTTCTTTGCCGTATAATTTTTCAACGGTTTTGCGGACAACGCCACAAATTTCGTCTGCGATGTTTGCATCCGCTGATTTACCAGTACCGATTGCCCAGATTGGTTCGTAAGCAATCACAAGATTACTTACTTGACCGTCTGTTAAACCGTCTAAGCCAGCAGTGATTTGTCCTTCGATCCACTCAGCTGTTTTGCCAGCTTCATAGGTTTCTAAAGATTCACCACAGCATAGGATTGGAATCATGCCGTTTGCAAAGATTGCTTTGGCTTTTTTGTTGATGTCTTCATCTGTCTCATGGAAGTATTCACGACGTTCTGAATGGCCGATGATGACATAGTCAACACCTAGATCTGCTAAAGCTGCTGGTGAAGTTTCGCCAGTAAAGGCACCTTCATTTTCCCAGTAGCTGTTTTGAGCAGCAATTTTTAATTCTGTTCCTTCAGCAGCATTCACTAATGTTTCTAAGAATAAAGCTGGCGAACCGATCACAGAGTCAACTGTCTCGTTGCTAGGAATTTTTGTTTTGACTGCTTCAGCAAATTCTTTTGCTTCTTTCGCAGTTTTGTTCATTTTCCAGTTTCCGGCAATAATTGGTTTGCGCATGTTCTGGCACTCCTTTTCGTTATCAAGCGTGCAAAGAAAGTTCTTTGCACGGCTTGTCATTGATTATTTATCGTTGATCGCAGCTAGGCCAGGAAGTGTTTTTCCTTCTAGCAATTCAAGGCTGGCACCGCCACCTGTTGAGATGTGGGTAAACTTGTCAGCAAACCCTAATTGTTCTGCTGCAGCTGCAGAGTCACCGCCACCGATGATCGTTGTTGCATCTTCAAGGTTAGCAATTGCTTCACAAACACCGATCGTACCGTTTGCGAAGTTAGACATTTCAAACACACCCATAGGTCCGTTCCAAACGACTGTTTTTGCGCCTTTTAATGTTTCAGCAAACAAAGCGATGGTTTCAGGTCCGATATCTAAGCCCATTTGTCCTTCAGGAACATCACCAGTATGTTCTTCTGTTGGGACATCATTTGAAAATTCAGCAGCAGTGATTGAATCAACTGGTAATACTAATTTATCGCCAGCTTTTTCGATCAATTCTTTTGCTAATTCTACTTTATCTGCTTCCACAAGAGAATTACCGATTTCCATGCCTTTTGCTTTGTAGAACGTATACGTCATTCCGCCGCCGATCAAGATTTTGTCTGCTTTAGGAATCAAGTTTTCGATTACGCCGATTTTGTCAGATACTTTTGCTCCACCAAGAATCGCGATCATTGGACGTTTTGGTTCTTCGACTGCTTCCCCGATGAATTTGATTTCTTTTTCCATTAAGAAACCAGCAACTGTTGGGATACCTGTTGAAGCGATCCCTACGTTTGAAGCGTGTGCGCGGTGTGCGGTACCAAAGGCATCATTTACAAAAACATCGCCTAAAGAAGCCCAGTATTTGCCTAGTTCAGGATCGTTTTTGCTTTCTTTTTTGCCATCGATGTCTTCGAAACGAGTGTTTTCAAAAACAACGACATCGCCATCTTGCATGTTGTTGATCGCTGTTTCTAATTTTTCGCCGCGGGTTTCATCCACGAAAGTTACTTCTTTGCCTAATAATTCGCCAAGACGTTTCGCAACTGGCGCTAAAGATTTTCCAGCTTTATCTGCTTCTTCTTTCACACGACCTAAGTGTGAGAAAAGAATTGCTTTTCCGCCGTTTTCGATCACATAATTGATTGTTGGTAATGCTGCTTTGATCCGTGTATCGTCTCCGATCACTCCATCTTTCAATGGAACGTTGAAGTCCACACGTACAAGAACTTTTTTATCTTTTAAATCGATATCTTGAACTGTCATTTTAGCCATGAACAGATTCCTCCTAGCATAATTGTTAAAAAAAGCGGAGAAGCGCGATGCTTCCCCGCTTTCTCTTGCGATGGTTTAAATTAAAGTCGTTCGCAACTCTTATAGGTTAGCGAAGTATTCTAAAGTACGTACTAATTGTGCAGTGTATGACATTTCATTGTCGTACCAAGCAACAGTTTTAACTAATTGTTTGTCGCCAACAGTCATAACTTTTGTTTGAGTTGCATCAAATAATGAACCGTAAGTCATACCAACGATATCAGAAGAAACGATTTCGTCTGTGTTGTAACCGTAAGATTCGTTTGAAGCTTCTTTCATTGCTGCATTGATTTCATCAACAGTTACTTCTTTGTCAAGAACAGTAACTAATTCAGTTAATGAACCAGTTGCAACAGGAACACGTTGAGCAGCACCATCTAATTTGCCGTTCAATTCTGGGATTACTAAGCCGATCGCTTTAGCAGCACCAGTTGAGTTAGGCACGATGTTTGCAGCAGCAGCACGGGCACGGCGGAAGTCACCTTTAGGGTGTGGTCCGTCTAGAGTCATTTGGTCACCTGTGTAAGCGTGGATTGTAGTCATTAATCCTTCAATCACACCAAATTTGTCGTTCAATGTTTTCGCCATAGGAGCTAAACAGTTTGTTGTACATGAAGCGCCAGAGATAACTGTTTCTTCACCTGTTAAAGTTTCATGGTTTGTGTTGTAAACGATTGTTGGAACATCGTTTCCACCAGGAGCTGAGATAACTACACGTTTTGCACCAGCTGTTAAATGTTTTTCAGCAGCTGCTTTAGAAGTGAAGAATCCAGTACATTCTAACACGATTTCAACACCTAGTTCGCCCCAAGGCAATTCTTCAGGGTTGCGGTTAGCTAAAACTTTGATTTCGTTTCCGTTCACATTGAATGAACCTTCGTGAACTTCCACTGTACCGTTGAAACGTCCTTGTGTTGTATCATATTTTAACAAGTGAGCTAACATTTTAGCGTCTGTTAAATCATTGATAGCCACAACTTCGATTCCTTCTACTTCTTGGATACGACGAAATGCTAAGCGTCCGATACGTCCAAATCCATTAATACCTACTTTAACTGTCATTTAAGATTTCCTCCTTATGAAAATCATAAAAATATTTATTTTAAAGGGTTGCCCCTTTTAAAATCTCATTTGCGCAAGCTTCATCAGTGATGAGCCAGGTTTGTTTTGGTGCATTTTTCATGTATGCATTGACCGCTTTGGCTTTTGACTGTCCACCAGCGACCGCAAAAATGATTGGGACTTTTTGCAAATCTTTTAATTGAAGGCCAATTCGAGGAACTTTGTAAACGACCTCGCCTGCTTCATTAAAGAAATACCCAAAGGATTCTGCAACTGCATTTTTTTGTTTCAACATCAGAATTTCTTGTTCTGACATTTTTCGTCGAGCCGCCATATGCAACGCCCGTCCAATACTATGAATAACACAATTTGCTTGACTTATCAAGTTTAAGACATCAACGATGGCGGGTTCTTTCAAGAGAAACTCGTAGGTGTTCATGCTTAATTGTTCTGGTACAAACAAGGAGCGATAATCGCCATTTGTCTGCATCGCCATCACTGAGCTGACTGAGTTTGCTTGGACGTTGACTGATTCTCCAATACCGCCACGGGCTGGTACAAACAAGTTATGACGTTTGGCGGTTTCTAAATTGCCTAATTCCTCAGCAACTTTCGCCATTGTCGTCCCTCCCATCACTGCGATGGTGTTTTTGCCTTCTGGCAATAAGAGATCCAACGATTCATTCAGCAACTGGCCAAATTCAGCAATAACTTTCGGTTGTCGATCACCATCGCCGCTCGCAATCAAACAACGTTCGATGCCAAAGGTCTCTGATAATCGTTTCTCGATTTGGTGCATTCCGAACAGCTGATCCATCAGTGCACCGATCTTCGTGTACACTTCTTCTCCGTAGGCGGTCAATTGCATGCCGCTTTTTGAAGAGTCGATCAGTTTCAGCTTTTTAAGGATATCTGTTTCCGTCCTCAACACGCGTTCCGTCATTGATAAACTTTCCGAAAGTGTCCGGCGGCCAACGGGCTGCATCCAATAAATATTTCTTAAGATACGGTAACGTTCCTGAAGTACAGCGAGAATATCCGGGGTGATTGCCTCAATCAATTTTAATTCATCGAGCATTTTATATCCTCCCGTTGGACAATTTTCGTCCTACAATGACTTAAAATGACCCATCGATTGCAAAAAAAATTTAAATCTGTTTCCTACACCAATAATAGTAGCACTTATCGCCTTGATACGCAACTATTTCAGTCACAAAATCTTGCTTTTCATAAAATCGTCATAAATTAAAAAATTGGAAGTGATCGATAAAAAAAGGAAAGGCTTTGCTGCCTTCCCTACTCGTCGTTAGTAGTAAGCTTTTGCTTTACTCGAATCGTTTCCGCTTGGAGGAACCAGGGATATTCATGGCTTCGCGATACTTTGCCACCGTTCGTCTGGAAATATCGATGCCTTGGGCTTTGAGGGCATCTGTCAACTTTTGATCTGACAATGGTTTATTTTTATTTTCTTCATCGATCAGTGCTTTTAGCTGCTGTTTGATCGATGCAGTCGTCAGGTCATCACCGCTTTCTTGCGTCGAAACTTTCTGTCCAAAAAATTGTTTCAATTCAAACACCCCAAAGGAGGTTTCCAAATATTTCCCGTTGACTGCCCGGCTGACCGTTGATTCATGAATGCCTAACTCTTCGGCAACTTCTCTTAAAACCAATGGCTTTAATGGTCGATCCGGTTGGGTGAAAAACTCCTTTTGCCGAGAAACGATCTGCACGCCGACACGATAGATGGTATCCCCTCGTTGTTGCAAGGTCTTCTTTAGCCACTCGAACTCTTGGGCTTTATTGTCTAAATAACTTAGGACCTCCGGATCACCGCTTTGCTTTAATTGGTCAAAGTACTGTTGCTGAAAGCGAACTTCTGGTAAGGCGCGTTTGTTTGATTTCACGATTGGTTGTCCTTTTTCAACCGTTACTCGCAAATCAGGTACAATGTAGAGCCCATCCGTTGACCCAAACGCCGCCCCCGGTGTCGGGGTCAACGTTTGAACATAGTCAAAGACCTTTTGGATCTCGTTTAAAGGGATCTGCAACGCTTTACTGATTTTGTCCCACTTGCGCTCTGCCATTTCCGTAAAGAATTCTTCTAAAATGAGATAGGCCATTGGCGGCGCATAGTCATCTCTTTCCGTTTGCAGCATCAAGCACTCTCTTAGATCACGAGCACCGACTCCTGCCGGATCCAGCTGCTGGATCAAGGTTAGAGCATCGAGCATTTGGATTGGGGTCCCACCAACAAGCTTTCCAGCTTCTTCCAAGTCAATCGTCAAAAAGCCGTTTAAATCAATGTACTCGACTAAAAATAAAACGATCGTCCGCAAAAAGGTGTCGCGGTAATTTAAATGGACTTGATCAATGAGGTGTTCAAACAACGATGTATGCTGGTCAGGAATCTGACTTAGATAATCCATTATTTGTTCTGACGAGCCGCTGCTCTTGCTTGGTGTGATAGGCGAATCATATTCCCCCAGATCAATTAACGGATTTTCTAATGCCTGGTTATCTATGAATGACAATAATTCGTCTGCGGAAAATTGCAGCACTTGGATCGATTGCTGCAATTTCTGCGTCATAGCAAGCTTTTGCGTCTGTTTTTGTTGTTGTGAAAATTGCTGTTGAAATTTCATCATTCTACCTCTTGTTTTTTTCACTGAAATTGGTTAAACTAATATTTGTGCTTCGCGCCTTTAGTGTAGTGGATATCACGTAAGATTCCGGTTCTTGAGACGGGGGTTCGATTCCCTCAAGGCGCGTTTTTTCTTTTCGTTACAAGTATACTCGATTCAAATCAATAATTCAAAAGCACTTAGGGACCGCTGACGCGGTTCTTTTTTTTTATTTGTATCTATGTAAGAAGACGAAATCGTCCTTCACCGATTATAAGTTGCTTGCAACCAAAAGGCGAAAAAAAGAAGAGGATTACTCCTCTTCTTCCTCTTCATCCGCAAAATCATCTTCATCATCGTCATCGATAATGGTGAGATCTTCCTCAATGCTGTCAGGTAATTCTTCTTCATCATCGGTGCTGTTGTCGGCGCCGATTTCTTGCAAGTCTGAATTGTATGCCGAGATTTCTTCATCCTCGTCATCATCATCATCAAAGAGATCATCTTCTTCGTCATCTGACAAATCAGTATCCTCAGGATCATCATCGTTATAATCGATTGCGTCTTCATCATCGTTGATAAAGGCATTGACTTTTTTACGTTTGCGACGACGTGGTGTATCTTCATCCTCGTCTTCGATGCCATGGTTGACTTCTTCATCGATCGAATCAATGGCATACCATGAACGTAAGCCCCAACGATTGTCGCCTAAAGAAATAAAACTACCGTCGATATTCAAGTCTGTATAAAACTGCGCCAATGAATCACGAATCTCGCTGTCTGATGTTTCAAGATAATTTTGGATTTGGTTGACCAAATCAGAAAAATCCATCACGTCACCGCGCTGCTCTAAAATCGCATGGGCAACTTCAATCATCGACAATTCGTTTTTATTTACACCTTCAAATACATTAATTTCCAAACAGGACACGTCCTTTCACAGTCTACTCCTAATCATACAAAATTACGGATCAAATTGCAATTTTTTCTTTCAATTTCCCTTTGATCAAGCGGTAAATTCTAAAGATAGTTTGTATTCGCCGACTTTGTCAGCAGCCATGAACAAGTCATAATCGATATCGATCTTTCCCGAGTATGGACGGTCTTTCAAACTAACGTGCAAGTGATTGGTGAAGGTGTGGAACATCATCAAGCCATACGGGGTTTGATAGCTCGTCTCTAAACGTTCCTTATAAGAAAATTTCAAGCGCATGCGCATTTCCCCTGAGCGAATCAATTGAATCAATCCGTCTGGCATGATTTTCATCGTAACAGGAACGTCGGTGCCATCTGGCTGGATCTCTTTGTAACGGATATATAAGGTATCACCGATCTTGACTGCTTGTCCTTGCAGATCAAACAGAAAGTTCTCTGTTTCCCCTGCTTGACGTACATTGGTTGTTAAATGAATCGAGATTGGGATTCCTTTTGATAATTCTTGCATGTACGTGTGCCTCCTTTGAAGATTTCAGTTTCATTCTTGCTTTTTTTTATGCGTTTGTCAATCATTTCAGTTGATTCTCCTTAGTCTATTTCTTCATTGAAAATAAAAAACGAAAACAAAAGCAAGTTTTCATTCTTTTCTCCAAGTAATTTTCCAAGAATCGTATATAATAAGGATAACAGCTATTTTTAAAGGAGTTTAACCGATTTGACTATCTATGTAATGGATCAAACCTTACCACGTATCCACAATCCTTATGAGCCGTTTGCCTTCACCGATGTTGCCACCGAAGCTGCTGGCAAACAGGAACAAGTTTATTGTCATTTTTGGCAGTTGTCCGATACGATGATTTTAGGCATGAAAGATACCCGGTTGCCGTTTTTGACAGACGGTCTGCAGGTTTTAAAAGAAGCTGGCTATGCCTCGATCATCCGCAACTCAGGCGGGCTTGGCGTAATCAATGATGCCGGTATTTTAAATGTCTCCCTCATTTTCCCTAAACACTTGGCTGTCACCACGGATGCAGCCTATGAAATGATGGCAGCATTGTTGCAAACAGCCTTTCCTGAGCAGACAATTTTGGCTTATGAAATTGCTGACTCGTATTGCCCAGGCACCTATGACCTGAGTATTGATGGAAAAAAAATTGCTGGTACAGCACAACGACGGATCAAAGATGGCGTGGCTGTCATGATGTATCTGAGCATCAATGGCGACCAACCAGCCCGCGGTTCTCTCGTTCGTCGTTTTTACCAAGCAGGTTTGAAAGAGCGCTTTGGTACGAATGGCTATCCAGCCGTCAATCCTGCGAGTATGACCACTTTAGAAGCAGCCCTCGGCCGTAAGTTTACCACACGAGAGGTGATTGACCGCTTGCAAAAAGCCCTGCTTTCCTTGATCTCTGACCAATCCCTATATCCGCTTGAATCACTGGATCAATGGCTGACAGAAAATAACCTTAGCGAACAAATGCAGCAACGCTTAGCTGGCATGGAAAAGCGAAACCAACCAATAAAGGAGTTTAGCGATGAGTCTACCTTATAAATATCAAACCTTAGCGATAGAAAAAGTATTTCGTGACCCCGTTCATAACTATGTCCATGTACAGCACCAAGTAATTTTAGATTTGATCAATTCCAAAGAAGTACAGCGTTTACGACGCATCAAACAGCTGGGAACTGCTTCTTTTACCTTTCACGGAGCAGAACACAGCCGCTTTTCCCATTCCTTGGGCGTTTATGAAATCAGCCGCCGCATTTGCGATATTTTCCAACGCAATTATCCCATTGAAAAAGTCGGGCCAAACGGCTGGGATGACAAAGAGCGTTTAGTGACCTTGTGTGCAGCATTGCTTCATGATGTGGGCCACGGACCCTACTCCCACACCTTTGAGCATATTTTTCATACGGATCATGAAGCGATCACAGTGGCGATCATCACTTCTCCTGAGACGGAAGTTCATCAGATATTGAATCGTGTGGAAGCTGGATTTCCTGAGAAGGTGGCAAGTGTTATCACTAAAACCTATCCCAATCCCCAAGTCGTTCAAATGATTTCCAGTCAAATCGATGCTGATCGGATGGACTACTTGCTGCGCGATGCTTATTTTACCGGCACTGAATACGGCACCTTTGATCTGACTCGCATTCTACGAGTGATTCGTCCTTATGAAGGCGGTATTGCTTTTTCTATGAATGGCATGCACGCTGTGGAGGACTACATCGTCAGTCGTTACCAAATGTATGTGCAAGTTTATTTTCATGCTAGTTCTCGAGGGATGGAAGTGATCTTAGCCCATTTGCTGGATCGAGCTGCAGAACTGTATCAAGTGGATTCAGAATTGTTTCAAGGCCATTCGCAGCTGCTTCTCCCATTTTTAAAACAAGAATTCACTTTAGATGAGTATTTGAAACTCGACGATGGCGTATTAAATACCTACTTTACCCAATGGACAGAAGAAAATGATCCGATCCTCAGCGATTTAGCCAAACGGTTCTTAAATCGTAAACCGTTGAAATCCGCCCGCTTTGACGATGAGACGCAGTTGCCGATGATCGAAGAAATGCAGGTACTGGTGGAAAAAGTCGGCTTCAATCCCCGCTATTATACTGCCATCAATTCAAGCTTCGATCTGCCTTATGATTTTTATCGGCCGACTTCAGGCAAACATCGGACACAGATCGAATTACAGGAAAAAGATGGTTCCCTTGTGGAATTATCCCAAGCCAGTCAGCTTGTTGCAGCCTTAGCAGGACAAACCCAAGGTGACCAGCGCTTTTATTTTCCAAAAGAAATGATTGACCCCAACATCCAAAATCACTATGATTTATTTGGAGAGACGTATCAAGAGTTTGCCAAGCACATTCGCAATGGTGCTTTGATCAAACCAAGCCACTAGGAGGAACTTATGAGTATCAAATTGATCGCCATCGATATCGATGGCACCCTGTTGAACAACGACCGCAAGATCACCCCAGCCGTTTACAAGGCATTGAAAGACGCTGAAAAGCAAGGTGTACGCATCGTTTTGTGTACGGGACGCCCTTTAACTGGTGTCCAAGATTTATTAAAGGAACTAGACTTATTTACGGACAATGATTTCGTGATTACTTATAATGGCTCTTTGGTTCAAAAAACCAAAAACCAAGAGATCATCTCTGAATTTGGTTTGTCCCAAGACGACTATCTCTTTGTTGAGATGACTGCGAGAAAATTAGGGGTTCATCTTCATGTAGAAACCGAAGATACTATGTATACCGCTAACCGCGATATCAGTCCTTATACGATTTATGAAGCTTTCTTAGTCAACATGCCATTGAAATATCGGACACCAGAAGAAATAACTGCTGACTTGAATATCATCAAAATGATGATGATCGATGATCCCGAAATACTGGATCAGATCATCCCACAATTGCCGAGCAGTTTGACGGACAACTACAATGTGGTCAAAAGTGCTCCTTACTTCTTGGAAGTCCTAAATAAACAAGCCCATAAAGGAGCTGCTGTCAAAAAATTGGCGGAGCACTTAGGCATCAAACAAGAAGAAGTCATGGCGATCGGCGATAACGAAAATGATTTAACCATGGTGGAATACGCTGGTATCGGAGTGGCGATGGCCAATGCCACTGAAAATGTGAAAAATGCCGCAGATGTCCTAACCGCTTCAAACGAAGAAGACGGTGTGGCAGAAGTAATCAACAAGTATGTTTTAGCAAATAACTAAGTGTAAAAAAAGGCAGGTTTCCTTTTTATCGGAAGCCTGCCTTTTTTATTTTGCCAACCATTGTTCAACTGCCCATTTATGACTGCCGCGTTTCAATCGTTTAATCGCTTCTTCTGGCGTATGCCATGACAACTGATTGGTTTCTTCTGTCGGTTCGCAGACTTTTTTCCATTTGGTCATTAAATAGAAATAGCCGGGGTGATGGTAAAATGTATCGCGATGGCGTGAATAGAAGTATTCAACTGCTTCTCCTAAATAGGCAGCGATCTCCCCTTCAAATCCAAGTTCTTCTATTAATTCTCTCTGGATCGCTTCTTCTTTGGTCTCATTTGGTTCAATTTCACCGCCTGGTAAAAAATAGGCGCCATTGGGTGCTTGTACCAAGATCACTTCATTTTTTTCATTTGGAAGAACGACATACGCGCCATATCTTGATTTGTATGGTTTCCCCGCTTCTTTTTCCCCAAACACAATTTCCTTTTCTGGCATGATTCCCTCCACCAACACTTTCTTTCCATTTTACCCTATGCCAATAGTCTGGACAAGCCGGAAATAACGCCCTGTTGTCTTTTATTCGTTATAAAATGAGAAAATATGTTATCATAAAACTATCAAGATCGAAAGGATGATTTACCCATGAAAATGGCTCACA
Source organism: Enterococcus sp. OL5 (assembly GCF_006491895.1). Classification (NCBI taxonomy): domain Bacteria; kingdom Bacillati; phylum Bacillota; class Bacilli; order Lactobacillales; family Enterococcaceae; genus Enterococcus; species Enterococcus sp. OL5. Next base: position 97,085 of record NZ_VHIL01000009.1, on the reverse strand, counting down.
CTTGTGTCCGCGTCAAAGACTTAACGGCTTCTCTAGATTTTTATCAAACTGCCTTTGGTTTTGAAGAATCTCGCCGTCGTGATTTTCCTGAACATCAATTTACTTTGGTTTACTTAACATTGCCTGGTGATAACTACGAGCTAGAGTTGACATATAACTATGACCATCCTGGCTATGAGTTAGGCGACGGCTATGGCCACATCGCCATCAGTACCGATGATCTAGAAGCGCTTCATGAGAAGCACCAAGCTGCCGGATTTGATGTCACTGACCTGAAAGGACTACCAGGAACTTCTCCTTCTTACTATTTTGTGAAAGATCCTGATGGCTACAAAATCGAAGTTATTCGCGAAAAATAAAGCGAAGGTGATCGATAAAAGGACCTCGTGTCCTTTTTTCTTTTTCGATCCATTTCGATTCATTTACTAGTAGAAAGGTTTGATCAAATGAAACCCATTATCGGCATCGCTGCTAATGAACGACCAATGATTGAAGAAGCAGAGCATTGGTTGTCCTATACACCCAAAAATTTTGTCACCCATATCCAACAAGCCCAAGGCATTCCCCTATTATTACCAATGGGTGTCGTGGAAGATGCTGCAACTTATATCAGCAAAATCGATAAACTCTTGTTAGCCGGTGGTCATGATGTCTCCCCTGACCATTATGGCGAAGATCCTCATCCTTTGATTCAAGGCATTCATCCTGATCGTGATGTCTTTGAATTGGCATTGATCAAAGAAGCAGTGGCTCAAAACAAACCGATCCTTGGAATCTGCCGCGGTATGCAGTTACTAAATGTCGCATTTGGTGGGAGTTTGTACCAAGATCTCTCTTTGATCGATCACCCAACGATCAAACACGTGCAATTGCCAACGTTCTTTCAATTCCCTACACATCGGGTGGAAATCAAGGCAGACAGTCGTTTGGCTGCTCTTTTAGGCACAACCTATCACGTCAATTCTTTTCATCACCAAGCAGTCAAAACAGTTGCAGATGATTTCAACGTGACCGCCACCGCTCCTGATGGTGTTGTTGAAGCCATTGAATCCACCGCCTATGGCGCACCGATCTTAGGTATTCAGTGGCATCCTGAGCTAGCCGCTCACAAGTTGCCTTCTGAGCAATCGATCTTCGACTTTTTTGTGCAGGAATTCTAAAAGCTTGCACCTTGTTTTCTAGATTCTAGCCAATAAAAAACGCCCGATTACGAAAAGAATCGGGCGTTTTGCTTATTTCTCATTTTTCATTAACACCAGTGATTGTTTCAACGTTGCCAAGATACCATTGTCGTTATAGATCAAGACATTTGATTTGTACATTTTTGCAGAAATCAGCATCAGAACGATCGTAGTAACAGCAAGGATCCCTACTGAAATCAACGCTCCGCCAATCCCCACTGTATCATTAGCAAGCCGTACTGGCATAATATACGAGGACAAGAATGGGATATAAGAGGTTACTCGTAAAACAACGTTATGCGGATCCATACCGCCTAGTACGATTCCTAGCATATACCCGCCCAATGAAAGATACGTCACTGGAATAATGGCTTTCGCCGTATCTTCTGCTTTATTCACTAACGACCCGCAAAGGGCTGACAAGACAGAATAGATCAAGATTCCTAAGAAGACGAAAACGATCGCAAACACGAGGAAAGGACCAAAAATGCCATCTGACGAAAAACTTGCCAACAAGTCTTTTACCATCGAGTTGTCCTTGATCCAGAAATAACTCCCGCCAAAAATCGCAACATACGCAACTAGCTGGGTTGCTGCAACCATGATTACCCCAGTCAATTTGGCGTAGTAATGGGTTTGTGCTCGCGTACTAGACAAAATGACTTCCATAATGCGTGTGCCTTTTTCAGAAGCAATTTCTTGCGCAATGATTTGTGCGTAAGTGATGATAAAGAAAAAGAGAACGATTGTTGCGATGGTACTAACCGCTGCTTGCATCGCGGTATTATCTTCTCCATAGGTCATTTCGCCATCTTCACTGAAGGAAACTTTTTGCCGGTCAAGCGGTGCAACTTCACTAAGAACTGCCACTTGCTCAGCCGTCAAACCAAGCTCGCTAGCTCTATAGGATGACTGCAGGCCCGTCAATAATTGTTGGATCGTCAGCTCTAAAGCTTGCCCCATCGAAGACTCGCTTAATAATTCCCCTTGCAGCGTATCCCCTGAAGCAGTAATAACTAGCAAGGCATCAGCATCTTTGTCTGCCAATTGTTGTTGTCCTTGTTCTTCGCTGTCAACAACTTCAAATTCATAATCATCGCTACTTTGCTCCACAAAGGTCTGCGCAATGGCTGGTTCATTCGCATAAACCGCAATTTTATCGACACTGCTCATACCATCAGCAAAATAACTAATTAGATAAAACCCGCCCATTGCAATGAATGGAACCAATATCATAATCAAAAACGAAATTGATTTGATATTTTTCTTATAAACATCTAATGCGATTACCCAAAACTTATTCATTTGTTTTTCCTGCCTTCCGCTTAAAGATTTCTTCTAACGTTGGCGGTTGTTGATTGAACATAGGGATATAACCATCCGCCGTCGCTAAATCAAATAAGGTTTTTCCTACTGCAGGATCAGCAATCGTAATATCATAGCTGCCGTCTTCTCTAGCAATGACTTGCTCGACACCTGCCACTGCCAAAAGCTGTTCTTTCGTCAAATTAGACTCTAAATAAACTTTCGTTCGTCCAAAGGATTCACGAATTTCATGGACCTTTCCGTTTAAGACCGTTTGACCATCTCGTAGCATAATCAAGTGATCGCAGATTTTTTCTACATTATCCATATTATGGCTGGAGAAAATGACGCAAGAGCCTTTTTCTTTCAATTCAATGATCCCGTTTTTCAACAGTTCCGCGTTGACTGGGTCTAAGCCACTAAACGGTTCATCTAAAATCACTAATTTTGGTTCATGGATCAATGTTGAGATTAGCTGAACTTTTTGCTGATTTCCTTTTGATAAAGATTTGACTTTATCAGTTTTCTTGCCCTTGACTTTAAATTTGTCCATCCAATAGTCAATTTTAGGTACGATGTCTTCTTTCTTTTTGCCTCGTAAACGCGCGAAGTAGATCAATTGATCTTCAATCGTGACTTTTGGAAACAAGCCGCGTTCTTCTGGCAGATAGCCGATAATATTGTATTCTTTTTCACTAATTTTGTGACCATCCCATAATACTTCTCCTTGATCGGCTTTCAAGAAATCCAAAATCAATCGGAATGTCGTTGTTTTTCCTGCTCCGTTTTGACCAATTAAGCCCATGATCTGTCCATCATTGATGGTAAAGGATAAATGATCAACTGCTGTATAATCCCCAAATGTTTTTACTAATTGTTTTGCTTCTAACACATGCTCACCTTCCCTGTCTAATAAAATACATCACTAAAGAAAAAGCCGATAACGGCACCAATGATTGCTCCGACAAACATCAAAATGACTGTGTCACGAATTACCCGTTGTCGCTTCGCCAGTTTCTCTGGTTCATTGTAATAACTTGCTCGATTTTTATATAAGAATTTCATAATGATCGTGGTTACCCCGATACCAATCGGAATAAACACAAGACCAGTGAGTACTCCTAGTCCGAAAGATTTAAACGGATTTGTACGAATATTGAAATAACTAGCAATAAAATATATTGCTGCTAGTATTGCGAGACTGATTACCGAAAACAGAATCGATTTTTTCATCAAATAACGTGTCTCGTTATCAATCCGTTCTTGATAGCTTTCTTGATCACTGAAAATCGCCGGTGTATCTAGTGACGCTTTAAAATAAAAATACCGATCTTTATAATTGCTAATGTAGGTCCAGCCCCCAGCTTGGTACATCGCTAAGTAGTCAACGATCTCAGATGGTTCCCCTTCGAAAAAGTCCACTGCATATTTGGTCGCTTCTGGTTTTCCTTTGATAAACTTCAAAAAACCTAAACGATTCATCTTCACAAAATGCCAGCCTAGTGACGCTTGTTTTTGCAGACGAACCATTTCCTTTTCTGGATAGTAGGCGACTCCAAGAGAAAGAAGATATTTCTTATTGATGCCCATCTTGATCCCCTCCTAACGCTTCGAAGACTTGTTCTCCGATTTGATAAAATAATTTGCGTCGCTGAATATCTTTTTCCAGAATTTGTCTTCCTTCTAATGTAATTTGATAGATTTTTTTTCGATCAACGCTTTCTTCTAAATCAATCCACCCCTTTTTCGTAAGCTTTTTCAAAATCGTATACATCGTTGCGGGACCAATCTCAAACGTACCTTGGCTTAGGTCATCAATCTGTTTCATGATGAGATACCCATGTTTTGGCTTTAAAAGCGCTAATAAAATCAAATAGGTCGAATCTGTCAATGCCTCATCCATTAGATTCCTCCATCCATCACCTATATCACTTAATGATATATTATCGAATGATATAGCCAGCGTCAATCTTTTTTTTGGAAAATAAAAGCCGTCTCCGTTGACGGAAACGACTTTTAATCATTAATTAGCAATTTTGACAGGTGTATTATAAGGCATGTTATAGTAAAACCATTTGGCATCCGGCACTGCTAAACGAATACAGCCATGAGAAGCACGGGTACCTAGTTTTCGTCCTTCAACAGAACTAAAAGCATTGGTGGACCAAGCGATACTCGTTGGAATCGTATGGAATAAATAGACCCCATGGTCTTTAAAGGAGCGGTAGTAGGCGGCTCCTGAAAAAGCTAAGCCTTTTTCTGCTTGAATGCGGAAATTCCCTAAAGGTGTTGGTGTATTAAAGGCACCGGTCGAGCAAAGCATCGTATAAATCACTTTATTTCCTGATTTGATATAAACCCGCTGTTTGCTGATGGATACTTCAATGTTTAAGTTTTGAACGTTTAATGAAGGATATTTCCCTCCTGTAGTATACATCCAAAAATTGCTATTTACATTTGTGGTTTGATTTTCCTTGACCCAACCGATTCGACCAGCTGGCGAAACGAGATACAAGTAATTGCCATCACTTGTTTTTGCTAGTTTGGTCGCTTGTGCCATATAGCCTTTGTAGGCACTCTTTTTCCCAAGTTTCGTACTATTTGGATCGGCTTTTTCAAAGAAATTGCCATCTCCATTCTTGACGACCACATAGCGGCTAATGTTGCTTTGAGAAGTGATCGTATGGGCATTGGTCACTCCACTTGCATTGATGTAGCCCAGCCATTTGTTGTTGAGATAGAGTGAGTAGTAGGTGGAGCCGTTGAAATGTTGATATTTCCCAGTAACTTGAATATTCTTATTCATGTAATTTGCGCTACTGCCTTTTTTCTTCGTAAAAGCTAAATCTTGCCATAAGGTATAATTCTTGCTTTTAAGGCGGACTGTGCGTTTTTCGCTTTGCCAAGTACCTCCTTGATTGTTGGCGACCGTTGCTGCATCGGCATTTAAGTAGCCAATCCATTTTCCGTTAGCATCATAAAGGGACAAGTAGACACCGCCATTGACGTGGTTATATCTTCCTTTTGCAAGATAGGTTTTTCCCGCTAATTTCGTGGTAGTATTTTTCTTACTCGACCAACGGAAATTTCCCCAAATCGTGTAATTTTTCTTGGTCAATGTCACATATTTTCCGTAGGATTGATAGGCGCCTTGTGCATCCGTCGTTAACTTAACACCCGAGGCATTGATATAGCCCAACCATTTATTGTTATTTGTATAAAGGGAATAGTACGTCGACCCATTCAAGTGACGATATTTCCCAGTAACTTTGACTGTTTTGCCATTTAAAGCGGCTGTCGTTCCTTTCTTCGCTGTCCAATTAAAATTTTGCCATAGCGTATAATTTCCGCTGATGATTGTGGCATATTTTGATTCAGATTGCCATGCACCCCCGGGTGAAGTCGCTAGCTTAACACCGGCGGCTTTTATCCAACCGATGAGAACATTTTTATTTGAATACAATGCGTAATAGGCCACTTTATTATTCGTCGTGAATACTTCTTTGATTTCAAAGGTTTGACCATTAATGCTTGAAGAGGTGCTCGTTTTTTTATCTAAAAACACATCTTGCCAAAGCGGTTCTTTCGCACTTGTGATGGTTGCATATTTCTTCTCGGTTTTTAAGGTTCCGCTGGCAACTTTCACTGCTGCTTCTGCTACGACACCGACAACCTTTTGATCGTCGCGAATTTCAAGATAGGTCTGCTTGTCGGTACCTTGATACTGTTTGACACTACGGTATACCTTGCCAGCTAATTCATCGATCGTTCCTTGTTCGATCAATTGACCATTTTCTAATCGGTAAAGGATTTTTTGTGTTTCTGGATCTGTTGCGGCGATCGGCTTGATTTTTACATATTGGTTTTTATCTGCAACTGGTTCAACATCAATGTTCCCAAGTTCAGGTTCTTCAGAAGATTCTTCCGTCGATTGAGTAGATGAATCTTGCGTGGTCTCGGTCTGACTGCTCTCAGTCGTAGCCGTGCTAGTACTTGACGTTGTTTCTGATGAAGAGGTAGACGTTGATGAGGACTCTGTTGCCGTACTTGACTCTACACTCTCAGTGCTGGCCTCTTGAGATGATGCTGCGCTTTCTTCTGAGAAACTTTCTGACGTCGTCTCTTGCGCAGCGAAAGAAGCTGTTGTCGAATCCCCTTCATTTGCTGCATAAACTTGTGTGATCGTTCCTACAATGGGTGCGACCAGTACCCCAACAATCGCAACGCCTTGAAATAACCCGCGTTTTAACTTTTTCATTTTTATTCCCCCTTTAATCCTATTTTGGTATCACTTTCTTACTATATGAACGAGATATTTTTTAGTGCCACTCCCCACTTTAAGTATACCACTGCCTAAAAGAAAATTTGAAAAAAACGTCCCCAAAATAAAAAAAGCAATAGCCACTTTCGGCTATTGCTTAAAAAACATTTCTTCTATTACATATGTTCTGCAACTAAAGCTTTCAATTGATCTTTTGTATGAACCCCAATTGCTTTATCAACCACTTGTCCGTCTTTTTTCAACAACAAAGTTGGGATAGACATGATTCCGAATGAAGCAGGTGTTTCAGGATTTTCATCCACATCCATTTTCACGATCTTCAATTCGTCTTCCTCATATTCATTCGCTAATTGTTCCAAGATCGGTGCTTGCATACGACAAGGGCCACACCAAGTTGCCCAAAAATCAATAAGGACTAAGCCTTTATCGGTTTCTTCTGAAAAAGTTTTATCGGTAATTTCTTTTGCCATCGTACTTCCCCTCCATTTTTAAAACTAAAAAAAGTATACCACGTATCGGAAGTTTTTTAAAATCGTCTGCTTACAAAAGGTAAGGGTTCTTAACGTTTAGTTAAACTTCACAATGGTCGCTCCATTGCCTCCTTGATTTGCTGGGGCAAATTCAAAACTTTTCACCGAGCGATGGTTTTTTAGGTAGTCAGTGATCCCTTGACGCAATGCGCCGGTTCCTTTACCGTGAACAATCGTCACCTGCGGATAACCTGCCAAAATTGCTGCATCCAAATACTGATCCACTTCATTGAGGGCTTCTTCGTACCGCTTGCCGCGTAAATCCAACTGATTGACCACTGGACTGCTGTCAGCAGAACGAATCGTATTAACGATACGCTGTGTAGGCTCCTTCACTGGCGCTGCTGGTTGGAGATCTGTTTCTGGCAAATTCATTTTCAGAATGCCGATTTGGACTTGCCACTGATTTTTACCGGCTTTTTTCAACAGTACCCCGCGCTGCCCATAAGAAGTTACGAGTACCTCGTCTCCTTCTTTCAGCGTCTTGGCTGCTTTGGCTTTTTGCAGAACCTTGTTTTTTTGCAGATGTTCTTCTTGCTGCAGTCCTGATAGCTTGGTGCGCGCATCGATCAGTTCGTGTTCTTTGACCTTCGTTTGACCGCCAGCTAACTGCATTTTACGAATATCGGCAATGATTTTTTCTGATTCCTCTTTAGCCTCTTCTACGATTTGATTGGCTTTTTGACGGGCTTTTGCCAATTCTTTTTCGCGTTCTTCAAAGAAATAACTGTAAGCTGCTTCCAATTCTTGGTGCAAGCGGGCTGCTTCTTTTACATGATGACGAACTTCCAGATACTCCGTTTCCGTCATTTTGCGTCGATTTTCCAAATCAGCGATCATTTCATTCAGATCTTGACTTTCTCCATCCATGATCTCTTTGGCTTGGTCAATGATGGTATCTGGTAAGCCAAGTCTTTTTGAAATCTCAAACGCATTGCTTCGTCCTGGAACCCCGATCAACAAGCGATAGGTTGGACTTAAGGTATCAACATCAAATTCCATAGAGGCGTTGATCGTATTGGATCGGTTATAGCCATAAACTTTCAATTCTGGATAATGGGTCGTCGCCATGACATAAGCCGACTTAGCCCCAAGTTCGTCCAAAATCGCAATTGCTAGTGCCGCCCCTTCTTGAGGATCGGTCCCAGCACCTAGTTCATCAAAAAGCACCAGACTTGTTTCGTCGACTTTTTTCAATACATCAACGATCGTTGTCATATGTGAAGAAAAGGTCGATAGGCTTTGCTCAATGGATTGTTCATCACCAATGTCCGCAAAAATTTCATTGAAGACCCCCATTTGGCTTTCTTCTTCTGCCAGAATTGGTAAGCCGGCTTGGCCCATGATCTGCAACAGCCCTAATGTTTTTAAGGTGATGGTTTTCCCACCGGTATTCGGCCCAGTAATGACAACAGCTTGATAGTCTTTTCCAATCGTAATATCGTTAGGAACGACTTTTTCTTGATCGATCAATGGGTGACGTGCTTGTTTAAAAAAGACATGGTTGTCTTGATTGATCGCTGGTACGATTGCCTTCATCTCTTTCCCAAAACGAGCCTTGGCATTCATGAAATCCATGATTCCGATCACATATGCATTATGGAGGATCTCTCTTTGGTACGGAGCTAACTCTGCTGATAATTCCGCCAAAATACGAGTGATTTCGTCCCGTTCCGCAATTTGATGCTGACGCAAGCGGTTATTTTGTTCCACTACTTGTTTCGGTTCGATAAACAAGGTTTGACCAGAGGAACTTTGGTCGTGAACCACGCCGCCGAAAACACCTCGGTATTCTTGTTTGACTGGAATCACATAACGCTCATTTCGCATGGTTACGATCGTATCACTTAGATACTTTGCATTGCCACCTCGGACGATGCCATCCAATGTTTCGCGAATCGTCCGTTCTGCTCGTCGGATCGATTGGCGAATTCCCCGTAGTGCTGGAGAGGCATCGTCTGTGACTCGGCCATCCTCATCGATAGCTTCTTTCAAGCGACGATTCAAGGTTGGCAAAGACACCAACTGTTCTTCCCAGTGATACAAGCGGGAAAATTCAATCTCACTTTCAGACAAATCAGCAAAAAAGCGTTTCAATTCCTGCGTGGTTGATAAGACGCGGGCAACTTGTGCCAATTCAACGCCGTTTAAATCTGCGCCGATTTCGATCCGTTTCATTTGGGGACGAATATTCTCAATTTTTGGTACAGGGATTCCGCCTCTTAAACGCTGGATCTTGATCGCGTCTTCTGTTTCTGCTAGCCAAGAGGAAATGACTTGCTCATCACTTGATGGCACAAGCTTTGCTAAGGCTTCTTTTCCTTGGGCTGTTACGATATACTGACCGATTTGACTCTTTACTTGTTCAAATCCTAAAACATCAAGGATCTTAGTATTCATTCTTTTCTCACCTGCTTTGTTTTAACTTTTTGTTCCTAAGAAAAAGGCAGAATGGCTCTGCAACCATCTGCCTGCTTTTTACCCAATCACATCTGTGATCCACAATCGATAGAAGTAATCTGAGAGAATCGGTGACCGATCAACGATGAAATTCGCAGTTCCGCTCGTTTCAAACAGATTTTGAATCGTGGCAAACGGGATCATTGAGAGAATCATGAAAAACATATACAAATTGATATACATCAAGATGACATTCAAAACACCCGCAACTGCCCAGTCATAGCCGCCTAAAAAACGTAGGCGTTTGTAACGCAAACTGTCTGCAAAAATCACTAATAGTTTGGTGATCAGCCAACCAGCAAAGAGCACCATCACAAAAGCGATGGCCGCATAATAGGCTTTGTCTAAATCTAAAGCCAGTTCCATATCGTAGTATTTTAACTTTGAATCCGCCGTTACTGACATATAAGGAACATAGAGCTCAATTTTTTTCGCAATTTCTTGGTAATTCGCAACTGCAAAGAAAAAAGAGATCAAATAGCCCAAAACTGAGACCAATTGTAAACTGGTTCCGCGCCGCGCGCCGCCATAAAAAGCTGCCAACAACAAAACCAAGACAAATAATCCAATCATTTAGGAATCCTTTCTACGCCGCACTACCCATGGGCTGTCTTTTCTTGAATTTTTCGTTTCCTTTGTTCATTTAAGATCTGTTGTGCTTCCACATGATTATGGATCTCCACATCACTGCGACCTGTCTCATCGAGAACTTTCCGTGCTTCGGATTCAATCGCTTCGATCCGCTTGATACGATTCTCAAGCTCCGTTGCTTTAATGGCTTGTCCCCGCAATTCGTCCACTTTTTTTTTGTAGGACCAACAGCTGTTCTTGTTTTTTCAGCTGGTCGGAAACAGCGTTGATCGCTAATAAGATCGACGCTTGTTCTTGATCGGTTTGTGGCGACAATTGCATGATCTCAAGCAGTTGGTCATTGACCAATCTTGTCACCATATCCATGTGTTCTTTGCTTTCGCGTCCAATAATCGTGTAACTTTGATTCGCGATAACTGCTTTATAGCGTTTCTTTTGCTCCGTCATAGGAATATTTCCTCCCATTGCTTACATTCTGCTCTATTCTATCACTTATTGAACATGTGTCGCAAACTCTTAACTATTATACGTGATTTTCTTATGAATTTCCATGCCAATCGTTTGTTTGCTGATCGTCTTAGTAAAAAAGAATAAGAAGTATGGTAAAATCTTAAAGTATCCTTTTGTCTACCTAAAAAAAGACAAAAAATCAGGAGGAATCAAATGAGTACGATCGTTATCAAAGTACCAACTTCAACTATCCAAAAAATGCAGCAATTTTATCAACGAGAATTGCTGGCGAAGAAAGTTCCTTATACAGTGTTTGTCGCCAAAAAAGGACCAACGACGATCACTGCTTATACGTCTGGAAAAGTCATGTTTCAAGGAGCGACTGCTAAAAAAGAAGCTTCCTTATGGGACGATACGGCTAGTGCTGTACCGGATAAGAAAAAAGCGACTGTTTCAACCACTGCGTTGCCAGCAGGATTTAGCGAAAAAAGCGTCGTCGGCAGTGACGAGGTCGGCAACGGCAGTTATTTCGGTCCTTTGGTGGTCTGTGCCGTCTATGCCAAAAAAGAGCAATTACCACAGCTGAAAGCCTTAGGTGTCAAGGACTCAAAAATGCTGACAGATCCAGAGATCCGTAAGATGGCGCCGAAAATCAAAGAATTGGTTCCTTACCAATTGCTCACTGTCACGCCCAGCAAATACAACGAGATCCAACCAAAATACAACACAGTCCGAATGAAAGTTGCTTTACATAATCAAGCCATTCGTTTGCTTTTGCAAAAAATTGCTCCTGAGACACCAGATGCCATTTTGATCGATCAGTTCACAAGCGAAAAAAATTATCGCACCTATTTAAAGTCGGAACAAGCAGCGGTCACCGAAAAGCTCTATTTTGCAACGAAAGGTGAACAATATCATCTAGCAGTAGCGGCAGCCTCTATTTTATGCCGTACAGTCTTTTTGGATGAATTAGAGGCAGCCTCCAAAGAAGTCGGTATGCGTTTGCCTTCTGGCGCCCACGCAGCTGCTGACCAAGTTGCCGCAAAATTACTACAACAAGGTGGCATAGCACTATTGAGCAAATATGCCAAACTGCATTTTGCGAATACCGAAAAAGCACAGAAACTTGCTAAGCTGTGAGTTCTCGTATTTTCAAAAAAACTGCCACTGCTTCTGATAAAGGAAGCGGTGGCAGTTTTTGTCCTAAGTCCCAGGTGAATGCTGCGAATCAAAGCCCTAAGCCAGCTGCTTCGATTCCCATCGTAATCAACCCAGCCAAGTAATTTTCTGAAAACCGATCGGAAAAATGTAGTTTTGGTAAGACGCCATACTGAAACACTGCTGCCAGCTGCTTTTCCAAAAAGGAGCGCGACACGAGCGCCTGCCACTCAGAGGGCAAAAACAAAATGACTTGATGCGGGTCCGTCACTGCCACGATCGCTTGAAGTGTGGCAGTCACTTGTTCTGGGATCGCCTCTGTTGCCAACGGGTAAGAAGCCGTGTAGAGATGCGGCAAATGCTTGATTTCGCCACTTAAATGGTTGGCTCCTTTAAAGAGCTGTTGGTCGATGACCAGTCCCGCACCTGGCGGATAATTTTTCGGAAAATAAATGCCAGCCACGATTTTTTTCTCTTCTTTGAAATGAAATACCGCAGCATTCACGTCATTCTCAATAAGCGCTTTTACAGCGATCTCTTTTTCAATCAATTCCCCTAACGCCATGTCCTTAAATGCCGGAGCATCCATGATCTTCAGTCTTCCAGCAATTTCCACACCCGGAATCCCCACGACTGCCAAGCCGATTTTCGGGTATTCCTGTTTTATCTGACGAATCACTTGCAAGAACTGCGGCAATCGGCCCTCTGCTGACTGCTCATGATGCAAAATGTTCCCCACGAGATCAACAACTGAAAAACGAATCACGATCTGCTGGTCTTCTTCGATAAACTGAATGATCAACAACAGTGTCCGTTGTGCATTGTACTGGTAAGCCGCAGCTTGACGTCCCCCCGTTCGTTGCGGTTGATCCGTCGTCAAAAGTAGTTGCTTTTCAATCAATTCAGGAAGCAACTTGTTGATCGTTACCACGCTTAATTGAGAGGCATCTGCCAGTTGGCGCTTGGTCATAGGCGCTTGCTGCTGTTTTAGCAAATTCAGCAAAACTGCCTGATTATGTAATTTAATGGTCGTTGGCTGATAAGCTTTCATTTTTCTCCCCCTCAACGCTCCTATTTTAACAGATAAAAAGCTGGGAATATACCTTTATTAATTTTGTTAACAAAGGTATAATAGAAGTAACTTATTAAACAAAGTTTACTAAGTTCAAAAAGGAACGAAGAAAGAACGACGCATGTTGCTTATTAAAGGAGTTGTCGATAATGAAAATTGAACACATCGCACTATATGTCAATGATTTGGAAAAAATGAGGACATTTTATGAAACCTACTTTCAGGCGGTCAGCAACCCAAAATACCATAATCCGAAAACAGGCTTTCAGTCCTATTTTTTAACCTTTGATTCTGGAAGTCGGTTAGAATTAACGACCAAGAAATTTTTAAGCCCTCGTGTCAGTGAAAGCTTAGGCTACACTCACCTTGCGATAGCAGTTGGTGATCAAGCTGACGTCGATCGATACGCTCAACGGTTTGTTGAAGATGGCTACCCTCTTTTAAATGGTCCTCGTACAACAGGCGATGGCTATTATGAAGCAGTTGTCCAAGACCCCGAAGGCAATTTGATTGAATTAACCACCGACGATTTACCGTCTTAGAAAGGATTTTGCAATGAAAGAAGACTTTGATTATCAAGCGATGTTGGCTGGTCAATTGTATCAAGCTGCTGGCATTCTCCCTGAGAATGGTTCAGCGGAGGGAAAAAAACGTGCCCAGGAAATCAACCATTTACCAGTCGATAACCGAGAAGGAATCATCGCCAAAGAAAAAGTACTCTTTGGCAAATTTGGGCAGCATTGCTTTGTCCAGCCACCCCTTTTTGTTGATTATGGTCGCCATGTTGAGATTGGTGATCACTTTTATGCCAATATGGATTGCATTTTTTTAGATGTCAATAAGATTCTGATTGGTGATCATGTGATGGTGGGACCACGGGTCAGCTTCTATACAGCCGGCCATCCGATCGATTCTGTGATCCGCAGTCAAGATTTGGAATTTGGCCTACCGATCACCGTCGAAGATTACGTTTGGATCGGGGGTAATAGTACGATTTTACCAGGTGTCACGATCGGCAAACATGCCATCGTCGCTGCTGGATCCGTCGTCACAAAAGATGTGCCGCCGAATACGATCGTCGGCGGCAATCCAGCCCGTGTGATCCGTGAGATTCAGCCGGCTGACAAAGAACATTGGGAGACTGCCGCCCAGCTCTATCATCAAAAACGAGCAGACTGGCAGAAGCAGCAAAAATAACGAAACAAAAGGAGACGCCATGATTTTTACAGACTATCACGTTCATAGTGATTACAGCGATGATTCTTGGTATTTGATGGAAGATGTAGTCAAAGACGCCATTAAACTAGGCTTAGCAGAAATCTGCTTTACCGATCATGTTGATTATGGGGTCAAAGAAGACTGGCAAGCGACGGATACATACCTCGTCGGAGCCAATAAAGTCGTAAAAAATGTCTACTACGACTTGTATTTTAACGAACTGGCACGCTTAAAGGAAACATACAGTGACCAAATCAAGCTAAAAACTGGGCTGGAATTTGGGATGCAAATGCACACGATCCCACAATTTACCCGTCTTTATCGTTCGCATCCCTTTGATTTCATTTTACTTTCCGTTCATCAGGTAGACGATCAAGAATTTTGGACCGGAGAATTTCAAAAAGGACGCAGCCAACAGGAATGCTACGAGCGCTATTATGATGAAATGTATCAACTAGTCACGACATATAAAGAGTATTCCGTCTTAGCCCATATAGATTTGATTCGTCGTTATTTAGATAAAGAGAAGGACGCTTTTAAACAAACGAAAGAACAAATCGCAGAGATCTTGAAAGTCGTGATCAAAGATGGCAAAGGCATTGAACTGAATACCTCTTCCCACCGTTACGGAATCAATGGGTATACGCCATCGATCGAGATCCTCAAGCTTTATCGTGACTTGGGGGGAAGCGTGCTAACCATCGGCAGCGATAGTCATAAACCAGAGCAGCTCGGGTTTCAAATCAAAGAGGGACAAGATCTTTTACGATCATTAGGATTTACTGAACTCTGTACGTTTGAACAGATGCAGCCGATTTTTCATCGTTTTGCTTAACCTAAAAATCACCTGATAAAACGCATACTGAAGCAACCTCGACTCGTTAGAGTTTTGGTCTAACTGTTCGAGGTTGCTCCATGATCAGGTGATTTTTTGTTGCTCAACGAACCGAATGCTTTCGCGCAAACTCCATGACTGGCGCAAAGTTCAGTAATAATAAGATGGCAATCAGCCCTACGCCAAATAATGCCAGATAAATTGGAACCAAGGCTAACAGCAGCCAACTACTAATGATGATCATAAAACTTAACATATATCGGCTGGATTTCAAAATAAATAATTGGAGATTAAGCAAAAGAGCTTCCTTGATTGAAAGAGACGGTGCCGTTGCGACCACTAAAAAATAGTTGATCGCAAACGTCAAGGCGACGATCAGCAGAAACAGATTTAGCCATTTCAATTCAGTGAGTTGGATCGTGACCCTCAGTAACAATAAATTTGCACTACATAACCCAATAACGACTAAAACAGGAAGACACCCTAGCAGACTATGCTTAAATTTCCTGCGATAGGCCAATAAAAATACTTTTGGGGTACCATCTTTCTCCTTTGCTTCTTTCAAATAGATGAGTAACGCTGTAAAAGCTGGGGCTACTGGCAAGAAGGACAGGAGAAACAATGGTAAGGTGCTAAGTTTGATTTCCATTGTTAGCAACAAAAAAAGAAGGGGTAAATTGAACAACCAAAACAGCAGCGTCCCTAGAAAAGTATAGATAATATAATTTAAATAAGATAGATGATGAAACAGTTTGTAGCTATCTTTTTGATTGATCTCCGGTTGTCGAATATTTTTTTCCATCTGTCGCTCCTTGTAACTCTATTTTTCTATATGCGATCGTCAGTTTTTTTCATAAGCTCTTCAACTTATTTTGTCCCGCTATTGCCAATCCCCAAATTGATTTGGAACAAATATTTTTGTCCTAAGAAATAGATTACGATCTGTGGAAGTGTCAGCAGCAATGACATTACCATTAACATCGACATATTGACGGTACCCGCTGGATTGGAGGTGGCGGACATAGATTGTGCGCCTAAAGCTAAGGTCATTTTGCTCGTATCTGATACATAGATCAAAGGACCCATGATGTCGCTCCAAGCAAAGTTAAAGGTAAAAATAGCAATGGCAGCCATCGCTGGTTTGATCAAAGGTAAGACTATTTTGGTAAAGGATCTAAAAGGTCCTAAACCATCCATTTCTGCCGCTTCAAATAAGTTTCCCGGAATCGCCGTAATAAATTGGCGAGTAAAAAAGATATTATAGGCAGAGCCAAAGAATTGCGGGATGATCAGTGGCCAAAGAGTGTTATAAAGACCTAAGTTTCTAAAAATCAAAAACACAGGAATCAAGGTGATTTGACCTGGTAACATCATTGTTCCTAATACCAATAGAAACAATTTATTTTTATGTTTATACTTCATTCGGGCAAAGCCAAAAGCAACCAGTGTCGAAGAAATAATTTGTCCAACAATGCTAAGAACGACGATCAGCATCGTGTTGAAAAACCACAACAAGATTGGTCGCTCTCCTGAAAAGGAATCTATAAACAAATTGGTGAAATTGGAAAAATAGAATTCCATCGGCAGTAAAGTGAACTGTTCTTTGATATTTGACTCCGGCGAAGCTAGTGCAATCGAAATCATATAAACGAATGGAATGATCAAAATTCCCGCAAACAAAATCAAGGTCAGATAGATCAATAATTTAGATACTTTGGATAGATTTTTATCTAACACTTACTTCACTTCCTCTTCATAAAATACCCATAAGCTTGAGCTCTTCAGCACGATCAAGGATAAGACCATCACGATCATAAACAACACCCAAGCCATTGCCGAAGCATAGCCCATCCGATAAAATGAAAAGGCATTTCGATAAAGGTACGGAACAATCATTTCGCTGGCATAATCAGGCCCACCACCGGTCATCATATATACTTGAGCAAAGGTTTGAAGGGAGCCAATGACTCCGGTAATCAGGTTGAAAAATAAAATCGGCGAAATTTGGGGAATGGTTATACTAATAAACATCCTGAATCTGGATGCACCATCAAGAAGTGCCGATTCATACATTTCTTCCCCCACACTATTGATAGCAGACAACATCAAAATCATTGTTCCACCGACACCCCATAGAGAAAGGAATACGAAGCTCCAAAGCACATGGTCCTTACTCAACAGCCAAACTGGTCCGTCGATACCAAATAAGGCTAGTGCCTGGTTGACTAGTCCTTTGGAAGAAAGTAAACGGGTAAACAGCATCGTGCTCGCAACGATTGGTACAATGGAGGGTAAGTAATAGATGGTACGAAAAACACGCATCCCTTTCAAATGAAAGCTCAATAAATAAGCCATACCTAATGAAAGTAACAAATTGATTGGAACACTGATCAAGGTATATTGAAAAGTATTTGCTAAAGCTTTTAAAAAAATATCATCCTTAAAAAGACGCAGATAGTTATCAAATCCGATAAAATTAAATTCCGAAAACATATCCCAATCAGTAAAACTCATGATGATCGAAAAAATCATTGGTCCAATGGTAAAACAAACAAACCCAATGATCCAAGGTGAAACAAAGGCAAAAAACCAGCGGGACTGAGTCCGCTTACGCTTTTTTTGATTTAGTTGAAGTTGTGTCGCTGAACTATCCAATAGGAAACCCTCCTTAACTAAGGTGCTTAAGGAAGAAAATTTTCCTTCCCTAAGCTATCCTTTTTCTGAATTAATATTGTTCCATGATTTTTTCGCCAGATTCTTGCATTTTCTCAAGTGCTTCTTCTGGTGTTAAACGGCCAAGGAGCATTTCTTTTACTTGATTACTGAACTCACCGGTCAGTTCTCCGTAGTAAGGACCTTCGAAAATACCATCGATCACAACACGTTCTGTCGAGATTCCTACGACGTCCAAGCGAAGATCTTTCCCATTTACTTGTCTATTGGTAAATTCTTCAGAGTTCAATACTTTGATATTGGCAGGAGAATCCACTAAACTTTCACCAAGAATTTTTTGTGCTTCTTCGCTCGTCATATATTCAATGAATCGAAAGGCGGCATCTTGTTTGGTCGATTGCTTAGAAATCGCTAAGGCACTTCCGAAAGGCCATGTAACTTTTTCATTGAAGAAAGGCATCGGTGCAATATCAAAATTTAAATCATCCAGTTGTGTGAAGTTGCCAATATTCCAAAATCCTGTCGTCAACATACCAATTCTACCTTGTGAGAACATTGAATCCGCACCAGACTGCGCAACAGATTCATAAAATTCATATGTGCCAACATAACCGTCTTGGTATAGATTATTAAACCAAGTAAGAACTTCTAAGTTTTTGGGAGAATTGATCACAACCTCATTATTTTCCACAAGGGAACCACCATTGGACTTGATAAATACTCCCCAGTTTGGCACCCAATCCATTCCACTAGCACCATACTGAACCGTTTCGCCGTTTTCTATTTTTGTTAATTTTTCGGCAGCAGCTGTGTATTCTTCAATCGTCCAATCATTTGTCGGGTATTCGATCCCTGCTTCATCAAATAAGTCTTTATTGTAGTAAAGAATTTCCGGGCCCCCTCTATCCGGCAAACCAAATGGTTGGCCATCATAGGTATATTGGGTCATTGCATCCCCCCAATTGCTTTCTACGTCAATCGATGATTCCGCAATATATTCTGAAAGATCAATAAATAATCCCTTAGAAGCAAAGTTTTGCCCATTTTCTGCCACTTGGACAACGTCAGGTGCTTCATTTCCGGCATACATTGTTTGCAGTTTGGTGTCATAATCACTTGGCACTTGAACGAAGTCTACTTTTATGTCAGGATTCGCTTCCTCAAAGGCTTTGATGCGTGGCTCATAGATGGGAAGGTCACCTTCACCTCCCCACGTATAAAACTGGATCGTCGTGATTTCTCCATCCGAATCATTATTGTTGTTTTCTTGCCCACAAGCAGCAAATAAGACTACTGAAGACGCCAATAAAGATGTTTTAGCAATTTTCCCAAAGTTCATAGCCATTTCCCCTTTTCTTATTCATTCGTTGTAACGCTCTTCAAGGTAACGATCGATTGCCGAGGGATTGTCAGTTCCTGAGAAGTGATGCTCTGCTCTTCTAAATCAGACTCACTATCTGTCGTATAGCTGATGATTTCACCAAATCCGACTCCTTGAAGATCAATCTCTTTTTCCTGAAAACTGTTATTGATAAGCACTGTAATAAGTTCTTCTTCGTTTGCTTCATTTTTTCCCAAAAAGCTTACGACATTCACCTCTTTGTCGTCGCTGATTGCGGAAACTCTCGTGTACCCTGGTCGAATAAACTTGCTGAAATTCCCCATTCCCCAAAGTCTTTTTGTCGGAATAATTTCTTTTGAACCTAAGTTGACATAGATCAGACCATCTCGATAATCGTAACTACTGACTGCGATCCAATATTGCCAAGCAACCACATCAAGGATCGTTAAATCATCGTGTATCTCGTTGGCTAAATTTAGGGCAGAATCCATAGTGTAGTCGCGACCATTGATCATTTCTGTCCACTCAGACATTTTTAAGGTAACATCGATTTCCTGTTCGTCTAACCACTCTTTAAAATTCATTTTCTCGACGTAAGTTGTCCAATATGAATGGACTTCCCACGTGTCAAAGTAATTCATCAATGTATCACTTTCGATAATTGCTTCGAAATATTCCTTGCTGGTGTTTGCCCATTCTCCTAATTCGGGCATCGATAGCGCTATTTGTTTCAACTCTGGTCTTTTTTGTTTTTCTTCAATAAATACCTCTAAGAGTGCGACTACTTCAGCTGGATCGTAGTAGGTGCCCTCCTGACCACCAGTCCAATCCCATTGCGGTTCATTGATTGGCGATACATGCGTGACGGGAATGTCTTCTTTTAAGAAGTGTTCCGTCACATCATAGACGTAATTGGCAAATGCCTGATAATTCTCAGGGGCTAGGTTACTGCGTTTTTCTTCCAGCTGATCACCATACGCAGAGCCATTTTTCGTTAGCCTCGTCAATGGGCTATTGACGAATAAATAGATATCATCAATTCCATAATTACCCGCTGTTTTCAGCATCCATCGTGCATTTTCATCCTTCGACCAATCATAGACTTCGGGTCCTTCTTCAAAGTTTTCTGCTCGTCGCCAGGGATCTTCAATGCGAGGACTATTTTGTAACGTACTTCCGGCGCCTAAGTTGTAGCGATAAGACGTCAAGCCAATCCCTTCAAGCGGATCAAATAATAATTCTGCGATATATTCTCGCTTCGAAAGTTCTGCTGTTTCTTCTTCGATCCAGCCACCAACATCTTGACTCCACCAAGCACCACTTGCGCCAAAGCTTTCAATTGTCTGGTAGGTTTCTGCCGTATTTAAGGTGATCATCGCCGTATCAATGACTTCATCTGTCTCTGGCTCTTTTTCTTTCTGTGTATTTTCCTCGACCGTTCCACACGCTGTCAGTATACTCAATAAGACCAAAGGAATAAGGAGTGTCCGCTTTTTTATCATGTACTTCCCTCTCTATTCTCTAGAATCAATCGTGTATCTGGTAGTCCGGGTGAGCGCAGCGTCACAACTGTCTCTTTCTTGCGCTCTCCTGCTACAAAGCAAAGCAACTTTCCTTGCATCGTTCTACGGAATGACTCTGTATAAGCGGTAGTATCTGCTAGATCACCATTCTCTAAACCTAGTAATGTCCCATTTTCGACTTCTAAATAGACCATTACTTCTGCTGCTATCGGATTTTCGGCATAATCTAAGACTTGGCATTCGATTTGATGAAGGTTCTTATTTAGTGTTAAATCGGTTGCAGCCAATTTCTCCCGCCATCTTTGAGGAATTTCATAGTTCATAGCTACCAAAGCAGTTGGCGCTGCTTCGGGTCTTATTTCGTCATACAGAATCGTTTCTTCAAATACCGCTTCCACCGACAAGGTTTTTGGCTGATAGTTGATCCGTGCAACATAATAACCAAAGGTATCATCATAACGAACATCGGGTACTTCCAAGTTGCCAACCTTCAATCGAATCTCTTTTGCATTTGTATAACACCTTACTTCAATTTCTTGCTCAGCTGGGTAAGACCATTTTCGATAGGTGGGTTCCCATTCTGCTCTTCGTTTGTTTTTCTCGTAAGGAATCGTTGTCAAATAAACAGTCGGTTCTTGACTCCACCAGCTCTTTCTCTTGTAATAACTAGGCTTTTCAATACCAGCCAATGTCAATAAGCCTGCCCCAGATCCGTGAATAGGCCATCCATGGGCTTCCCCTAAATAATCAATGCCCGTCCATAAAAATTGTCCAGCGATATACGGAAGAGTGTTTGCCGTTTGCCATTCTTTAAACCCGTGACTGTTCTCACTCCCAATAAAAGGTTTATCTGGGAATTTGCGATGATCTTCTTCGTATAGATGTTCTTTGTAGTTATAGCCAACGACATCCAAGTGATCGATCAAGCCAATTTTCGTAGATAATTCTGGAAAAGCTGCTGCCAAGGTAACTGGTCGAGTCGGATCGAGTGTTTTGCTCAAATGGACCAGCTTTTCGGCTATCGTGCGTAACCTTCTCATATCAGGGCGATGTGGATTATAGATGCGCTCAGCTTCTGGTTTGCTATTGTCATTATTCCCTGTCATTTCAGCAAACAATGGACTAGCATATGGATCATTGGGATAATCAATCTCATTGCCAATGCTCCAAGCAATGATCGATGGATGGTTTCGATTGCGTAAAATCATATTTTCCAAATCTTTTTCATACCAAGTTGGAAAATGTTCTGCTGCTCCTTCTAACTTGGGTGGATACACATTATGACCTTGCCACCATTTATTTTTAGGATTTTCCCATTCATCAAATGCTTCATCAAAGACTAAAAATCCCATGGTGTCGCACAAACGATACAAAGCAAACGAATGAGGATTGTGTGCCATTCGTATAGCATTTGCCCCCATCTCTTTTAACTTTATTAAACGCCGTACCCATACCTCGCTCGGAACAGATGTACCGAAAGAGCCCGCATCTTCGTGCAAGCAAACACCTTTGATTTTCAGCTGTTGCCCATTTAAAGAAAAGCCCTCATTGGCGTCAAAATGAAAGGATCTGATCCCGATATACTCGTTGTATACGCTCTCAATTCTATTTAAGGACGCATCTTGAAAACTCACCTTTGTTCGTAGCTGATAAAGATTCGGCGCTTCAGGTGACCATAGCTCTGGCTTTTCAATTTTTGCTTTCAATGTGACCGTGCGGCGTTCCCCTGCGTTAAGTTGGATTTCCTCACTTATGTTCATCACTTTTTCCGTTTGTAAACTTTCCAGCACTTGTTCGATCCTAACAACACGGTCTTGTTTTAAAGTATTTACTAGCCGATGTTCGATCATGATCTCCGCTTGCCCCTCTGTAACACTTGGCGTTGAAAAACTCGTTCCGTATTCGTCGATATAAATAGAATCATGAATTTCAAGAGAAACAGGACGTGTGAGTCCATTTCCGTTATACCATCTTGAATCTGCCAAATCTGTGTGCTCGACACGGACACTAATAAGCAAGCTATCATCCGAATTGTAAGTTAAAATCTCTGTCAAATCATAATAAAATGAAGCATATCCTGAAGGTCTAATCCCCATATGATAGCCATTGATCCAAACCCGTGCATTTTTATAAACACCTTCAAAATGAATTTTTACGACTTTATTCGTAAGGTCACCCAACTCTTGCAGCGGCTGTTTGGTTCGATACCAACCTATTCCTCCGGATAGATACCCTGTTCCGCTTGAAAAATGTTTTTCAAAGGGATAAGAGACACCCCAATCATGAGGAATCGTTACCTTTTCCCAAATAGAATCATCAAAATCTTTTTTCCATGCTTCTTTTTCTTCTTGTTTTGAGAATCGCCATTCATTCAAAAAACGTTTTTCCATTTAACCCCTAACCTCCCTTTTACCAACACTCACATAAAGAAATCGCTTTCTTTCACTTAATTTTACTAAAATATTTAATGAAGAACATAGTCTATCCGATTCATTTTCATGTATTATATGATATGAAGAAAAAAAAGCGCCTACCTTTTCGTAGGTAATAGGAGGGAACTATGTACCACATCCATTCGAATATATTTAATCCTGAAATTATTTATGTCGTTGACTTTTGGAATAAAAAGAAAAATCTTCGGGGCTACCACCATCATGATTTCATTGAGATCAGCATCGTATTAGAAGGAACCGTTGATTACGAATTCAATGAAACCCGCACAAGGCTATATACTGGTGACACGCTCCTTTTTAACCCTGGCCTTCCCCATACCGAAATCCATCCAGCAGGGATGGAATCCCATGAACTTCATATCGGCCTTTCTAATATTCTGATCGAAGGACTTCCTTTTAATACCTTCCCTAATGAAGATCCCCTGCTCAATTTGGGGATTTATCAAGAAGCGTTCTTCAAAAAAGCATGGCAGCTGACCCATGAGTTTAACAGCCATAATATTCATCACGATTTGATGGGTAAAGGAATCATTCTCGAAATGCTAGCTTTGATTTTAAGAAGTTTGACGCCCTCCGATCCAAACAATAGCCTGTCAGTAATTTCTGAAAAAGATAAACAAAAACAAACGCTAGTAAACCATACGATTTATTATTTGGAGAATCATCATCAAGAAGACATCACTTTGGAAATGCTAGCAGACATGCTTTATATTAGTCCTGCCCAACTTTCAAAAGTTTTTCGGAAAATCACTGGTCGTAGTCCGATTAAATATTTGATCGAGATTCGTCTCAAACATGCCTATGAGCTGTTGCTTCATACCAATTTGACCGTCAAAGAAATCGCAGAAAAAGTAGGCTATCATGATCCTTTTTATTTTAGTAAACTATTTAAAAAGCATTATGATCTTGCTCCTTCTAATGTTCGTAAAAGAAACTAACTGAATTTGCAGACAAAAAAGGATGCATCGCTGCACCCTTTTTCTTATACGACTACTTGCTTCATATAGCCTGCTTTGTCAAAATCTAATGGGGAAATGCGAACCTGTCGATGAAATCCGCGGGCTTCTTCTGGATACTTACTAAGTGGAACAGCAAAGCTGTGATAAGCAATATAATATCGATCAGAATGTTCCAAAATGCTGTGATGACCAGTTCCTAAAATGCCTTTCTCAACATTTTTTTGTAAGATAGGATAATGATACTGAATCGGTCCATACAATGAAGATGAGGTACCATAATTCACATGATAGTCTTCACTGCGGGTATCTTCTCCCAACCAGGTAAAATGATACAAATCATCTTTTTTCAAAACAGTAATGGCTTCTCGAAAATCTTCCAGCCCTTGATATTCTGTTAGCGTATCAAGTTTGACAGTCCGCATGTCATCTCCCAACGCTACGATGGCAGCAGTCCCTCCCGCAGAATTGCCAAACAATAGATAATACTTTCCAGCTTCTACGTAAACAGATGGATCAATGACTTGACTCATGTTTAACCCATAGTCATCGATAAGATCAGGACTCAATAGCGGTTTCTCATCTGCAATAAAGGGACCTGTTGGATGATCCGCATAAGCGACACCGATTCCTGAGCGTCCATCCGCCATTTTTCCAGTAAAGTAAAAATAAAACATTCCTTCTTTTTCTGCTATACAGGGTGCCCACGCACCACCGATCGTCCACTTCACCTGAGCGGATGCTAGATCAAGGATCGTTCCTTTATTTGTCCACTGAGTGAGATCTTCTGATTCAAATACCGAAAAGCTTGTCCCAGACCAATCCGTAAAACCATCTGATGTTGGATATAAGTAAAATTTCCCATTAAATGAAACCAAATCAGGGTCAGCATAAAGTCCCTCTAAAACCGGGTTTTTTTGTTGATAATAGGTCAGTAGTCGTTGATACTCCTCATCTGTGATCGTGATCACCCCACCATGGCGCTTGATAGATTGACCGAAGTCGAAGGCAGAAACAGGTTCGAAAACGCCTGTTGTGAGATCATCACTTACTGCGATCCCATATCCTGTGCCTTTTTTAAAGTGATCTACGATCAGCGCCCATTTGCCATCAGGTAATTGGTACACTTGCGGTCCTTCAACCCCTTCTAATTGAGCGAGGTATTCAGAAGTTACTTCCTGATAGTCTCCTGTCAGCTGTTGACTGCGATCTAAAAAAATGCGACTATTTTCTTCGTTTTTTGTAAAACGATAATAATACCCCTGACTAAAAACAATCGTTGTATCGATCACATCCATCGTTTTTTCAATAAATAGCACAGGCTCAGTAAATGTCTGAAAATCCATAGTAGAAACAGAATAAATCTTATGTTTTCCATTAACCTTTGCAGCAAAATAGACAAAAAATGTCTCTTTTTCTGCGTCATAAATTGCCTCTGGCGCCCACAAATTCCCTGCACCTTCTGGAGCAATCGTTGCGGTCCATGGGTTTGTCCAATACACAAGATCCGTTGATGACCAGATAACCATCTGGCGGCTACCATTGGTTTGAGCATGTGCCCAGCCAAGTCCCTTTTCAATACGCAAATCTGTCGCAATGAGATAATACGTGTCCTTCCCCTTAACCAGAAAAGGATCTCTGACTCCTTTTTCCCCAAGATCACTTTTCAAAACGGGATGGCCTTGATTTAAATCTGTAAAAGTCAATCCATCCTTGCTCACACTAAAGTATACTTGTTCACCATTTTTTTGCTCGCCAGTGAAATGACAAAATAAATAAGCTGTCATTCAATCCCTCCTAATTCCTTCTCTATGCACTCGACTTCCTTCTCTCTCATTTTATAGAAGTCCCCGTGAATTTGTATAAGTTGATGAACGAACTTTTATAAGATTTTGAAACACTTGCTTTCCTATTTTCTTACACGAGCGATTCCATTGACTTGCCATTTTTTGCTATCTCTTGTCAAAAATCGTCGGCCATTATTCTTTCATTTTCTTTATACCTGAAGTTTGTGCAGCAAATAAACGATCAAAAAAAGCACACATCCGAAAGTGGATGTGTGCTAACTCAACATTAAAATCGATTGAAGATTTAATACACTTATTTGAAAGAAGTTAGTTCGTCCAAGCAGCAACTTCTTCAGGGTGATTGGCTACCCAATCTTTGGCTGCATCTTCGGCTGATGTTCCGTCATTGATTGCTAACATGACTTCTTCCATATCTTCCTGTGTCCAGTTGAAACGATCAAGTACTTCGTAAACTTCTGGCATGTCATCTGCTAATCCTTGGCGTACAACAGTATTGATGCTTTCTGCTTCACCCATTGTTCCTTCTGGATCATCCAGATATTTCAGATCATATTTCGCAAACATCCAATGTGGAGACCAACCAGTAATAACGATCTCATCTTGGTTCTTGATGGCTTGGCCCAATGCCACTGTCATCGCTCCTGAAGAAGAGGTAGCGACATTCCAATCTGAAAGGTTGTCATACGTCGCAACCGTATTTTCCGCTGCATTTACGACACCAGCGCCTGGTTCGATACCAGTGATGGTTTTGCCAGCTTCGTCAGAAAGGTCTGCGATGGAATCTACATCCATATAGCTTGGTACAACGATCCCCAGTTTTGCCCCTTCTAAGTTAGGACCCAAGTTCTCGACTTGGTCTTGGTACTGTTCATACTGGGATTGATGCGTAGATGGCAGCCAAGCAGCAACCATCCCGTCAACTTCCCCTTTTGCCACAGATTCCCACATGATGGCATTATCCAATGGCGTCGTATTGACTTCGTAGCCCATTTGCGACAAGACTTCTGCCACCACATGGGTAGATGCAACTTCCGTATCCCATTCGACATACGCCAAGTTCACCGTGCCTTTGCTGTCAGAAACATTTCCAAAAGCAAACGATGCGCCAATCAAAGCAACGACTGCCGCTGCAGCAATCCCGCCAAAAAGACGTTTTTGTTTGCGACTCGTCTTGCTCGCTGCTTTTTGATGTGCCGAACGGTTCAAATTCTGGGTAAAGCGATCCATAATGATCGCCAAAATAACTAAGGATACCCCACTGACAAATCCGTTACCGACTTGTGCTCGTTGTAAGGCGGATAAGACGCCGCGCCCTAACCCAGGAGCACCGATCATTGACGCGATCACGACCATTGATAATGCCAGCATCGTCGTTTGGTTGACCCCAGCCAAAATAGTACTTTTGGCTAGTGGCAATTCTAATTTGATCAGTTTTTGCCAGCCAGTCCCACCGAAGGAATCAGAGGCTTCTACCAATTCACGAGAAATTTGGCGAATCCCTAAGTTCGTCATCCGAACGGTTGGTGGTAGAGCAAAGATCACTGAGGCGAAGACCCCAGGAACCATGCCGATCCCAAAGAAAGCAACCGCAGGAATCAAATAAACGAAACCAGGCATCGTTTGCATAAAGTCTAAGATTGGCGTCACGATGCTTTGCGCTTTTTCGCTTTTCGCCATTAAGATCCCTAGTGGAATCCCAATGATGATCGAAACCAAACTTGACAACAAGACCAACGTCACGGTGTTCATCAAGTCTGTCCATAACCCTTGATTATAGATGAACAGCAACCCAACAAAAGTAAAGGCTGGCAAGCCGAATTTTTTGCGTGAAACGAAAAAGGCAGCAGCCGTCAATAAGACGATCATTAACAACGGTGGTACAAACAATAATACATTTGTAATAGCGTCCATGATAAATTGTCCGAAAGACTGTAAGGCTGAAAACAATCCACTGAAAGTTCCTGTTAGCCAATCAGTAAAGTTTTCGACCCAATCAGCTACCGGAATCGTATGTTGTAAGAAATTATCCATTTGTCACTACCCCTTCCTCTGCTTGAGCGGCTGAATCGGTCTCAGCCAACGCTTCAATCACGCTTCCGCGGATCACGACTCCGATCAAACGATCATTTTCTACCACAGCTAAAGGTGTAGGCGAATCATAGATCAAATTGAAGATATCCGTTACCAGCATATCTTTATCAATCTTTTTAACATTTTTATCAATAACTTCCTTCAAGGTCAGATTGTTTTTCCGTGCCTCACGAGCAGACTCGGCTGTCAAACTTCCTTTTAGGTGACGACGTTTGTCAACGGCTAACAACATGCTGACTTCTTCTTTCCGCATCCGGTTCAATGCTACGCTTGGTCCATCGATCTCGATGTTCGTCGTCAATGCTGGAACCATGATGTTTTGCGCAGTCAAGACTTTGGAACGATCGACATCTTCCACGAAATCACGCACGTATTGGTTGGCAGGATTCGTCAAAATATCTTCTCCTGTACCGATCTGCATGATCTGACCATCTTTCATTAAAGCGATCCGGTCACCGATCCGCAAGGCCTCGTTCAAATCATGGGTGATAAAGATGATCGTTTTTTGAACATTGGCTTGTAGTTCTAAAAGTTCATCTTGCATTTCACGGCGAATCAGCGGATCGAGTGCTGAAAAGGCTTCGTCCATCAAGAGGATCTCTGGATCATTGGCTAACGCACGGGCAAGTCCCACACGCTGTTGCATCCCTCCAGACAGCTGGTCAGGATATTGGTCTTTAAATGAAAGCAACCCTGAGTTTTCTAACGCTTTTTCCGCTTTCGCTGTTCGTTCTTCTTTCGAGACCCCACGGACTTCTAGTCCGTATTCTGTGTTCTCTAAAATCGTCCGATGAGGGAAAAGGCCAAAGCTTTGGAAAACCATGTTGATTTTGTGACGGCGAACTTCTCGCAGTTCTTCTTTACTCATTTTAGCAACATCCACGCCATCTATGTAAATATCTCCGCCAGACGGCTCGATCAATCGATTCAAGAGGCGAATCAATGTTGACTTCCCGCTTCCAGAAAGGCCCATGATGACGAAAATCTCGCCTTCGTTGACTTCGAAGTTCACATCATAGACCCCGACGGTGGCACCCGTTTTTTCTAAAATCTCGTTTTTGCTACGTTGTTCTTTGACCATGGCAAGAGCTTGCTGCTTTTTCTTACCGAAGATTTTGGTTAAGTGTTCCACTTTAACTTTACTCAAATGATTAATACTCCTTTTTCTGAAAAATTTCACGAAAGTGACCATACTATCTTAACAAGATGTGGTCACTTTGTCAAAAAAAATTTCCCAATGCTTTTTCTTTTGCAAAAAAAGCATGGGAATCAGGAAAAAGAATTACGCTGAATGGTCCGTTGGATAGAAGAAATTGGTCATGCGCTGCAACGCCAGTTCATTTCCGACAAAATAAATCGTATTGCCTGCACTAAATTTCGCATAAGGTCCTGGTGACAACAACAATTCTTCGGTTGTTTGGATTGCGATGATCGTCGCCCCTGTGGCTTGCCAAATATTCAATTCATTGATACTTTTTTCCAAATGCTGCGCTTGTTCCGTCAACTGAAGTTCAAAGGGCACAAACGGACTCATGTGGTGTACCTTTTTGGTCTGCTGCACTAACGTGTTCAACAAGTCAGAAAAATTATCCAGCTCTTGCTGCTGCCGCTCCACACTGTCTAAAATGTCTTGTCTGATTTCTTGGATCGACTGCACATCTTGGTATTGTTCCACAAAGGCCTGTGCTTTTTCCTTTGAAGCAATATAGGCGCCGCTGCCATGACGGACATCCATGATTTCTAAATCAACTAATACATTGATCGCTTTACGGGCTGTTTCAGGAGAGACATTGAAATTGCTGGCTAACGTTGAGCGTGCATGGATCTTTTGCCCAACTTGGTAGCGATTTTCAACGATTCGTTCCGCGATCGCCACGGCAATCTGCTGATAACGAGGCAAAGCGACCTTCTTTTTATCTTGAAACTTATTCGTCATGATGAACTTCCTTTACTTTTTTTTCATCATAACAAGAAACATTGTTGGTGGCAACTATTCACTGATTCGCGGATTTTTGATCAAACGTACACGAATGATTGCCCCTGCCTGCTGCATCTGTTTTTGCAGATCTTGCAGCAGCGTTTCATTTGTCTCATCAAGATCGATCAAGGTATAGGCGACTCCGGCTTTTCTTTCACTTGTCAAATTATCGATATCTACACCTGCTTCAGAAATGATCCGCAATAATGGGGCAAAAGCACCAGGCTTGTCGTGATAAAACAGCGCCAAGCGATACGGTGCCAAAAAAGGCAACTCTGCATGAGGAAAGTTGACCGATTCTTGAATCGTCCCAGCGCGCAAATAGGCATGCATGCGATCAAAAACTACGTGATCCCCTTTTTCCAAGGCATTGGTAGTACTACCGCCAATATGCGGATAGCACAATACTTTCGGTTGGCCGATCAAGCCCGCACTAGGAAAATCAGTGATGTATTGTTTGAGCTGATTTTTGGCTAATGCTTCTAAGACGGCTGTTTCTTCCACGATCTCCCCACGACCAAAATTCATCAGCACTGCATTTTTTTTCATCTGCTGAATCGTTCGTCGATTCAGCAAGCCGTGGGTCTCTTGACTCAAAGGAAGCAACACCACCACAAAATCTGATTCGGCCAACAGTACGTGCAAGTCACTGACTTGTTCGTAATCGTGGGCCGCTTTTTTCGTACGGGCATAGCCGAGGACTTCCATTCCTAACTGGTGACAGGCTTTTGCCACCCGTTCACCGATCTCTCCTAAGCCTAAAATACCGATGGTTTTTCCAGCTAATTCTTCGCCGATCACTTCTTTTCGCCGTTCTTCAGCTACCTTCAACACATCTTCTGCTTCAATTTGACCTGACGTTAGCTCTTCTTGCAAATCGGCTACCGTCTGGATGGCTTTGAATAAGGGGCGAACGCTGAGAAACAAATTGGAGAGCACCAATTCTTTGACTGCATTGGCATTGACACCGGGACTATTGAAGACTACTGTGCCATTTTGAGTACACCGTGCCAAATCGATCGTATTGGTGCCTGTTCCTGAGCGAGCGATCACCGCTAATTTGGGTGTGATCAATTCGTTAGGAACCGTTGAACTGCGTACAAACAGCGCCTCTGGGGCCGCTTGATTTTTTAACGTGTATCCTTTTTTGATTGCTCGCTTACCTATCGTTTCGGTCATCTTATCTAACTGATAAATCGTCTCCATAACGCAGACCTCCTTTTGTCTTTAGTGCGTATTAGTCAAATAGTACAAAAAAGTGCGGTAAAATGATAGCAATACGCAAGAGAGGATGATTACTATGCACCTATCGATCACAAATTTTCCAGATAAACAGCCGATCGTCGGCAAAGACTCGCAGCTTCAAGACACAACTTTAGGAGACTATGTCGAAATTGGCGAAGCCAATCACATTGATCATTCTTCCATCGGCAATTATACCTATACGGGGCAATATTGCTTTATTCAGAACAGTCAATTAGGACGTTTTATCAGTATCGCAGCGATGGTCCGCATCGGCCCCACCAATCATCCCTATGAACGCCCTAGTCAGCATCTTTTTGCCTATAATGGCGAAGGCTATGGATTTTCGCCAAAGGACGAGTCCTTCTTAGAAAAACGCAAAGCAAAAACGACCGTCATTGGCAATGATGTCTGGATCGGCCACGGTGCCGTGATCCAATCTGGTTTGACCGTCGGTGATGGTGCCGTGATCGCCTCAAACGCAGTCGTAACCAAAGATGTGCCGCCTTATGCGATCGTCGGCGGGGTTCCAGCAAAAGTGATCAAATACCGCTTTGATCCAGAAACGATCACTGCTTTACAAGAAATCGCTTGGTGGAATTGGAGTCGTGCAGAATTAGAAGCACGCTATCTGGATTTCCGGCTCCCAATCGAAGATTTTATAGTAAAATACACCCGTTGATTATGCGCTTTTTCCGCTTAGTACGAGGAATGAATGATAACACATCACAGTCATTCATTCTTCGAAAGTCTTTGAGGGAAGGATTTTTTAGAAATAAATAAAAAACACTGAAAATCTATTGTATCGAGAAATTCCTGTGCTAAAATGGAGAAATCAAATGAAGTTTTTCACGAACTTTTAAAGGAGTGTTCTATTTGACCATTTTAGACTATCGTCCATTAAATCTTTACACCAATTACCGCGAAGCTGCCGAGGCATTTCCTGACACAACCATCATCCACGATGAAGTGCTGCCAGCATTTCCTGAACTTGGCTATCGTAGTACTTACCGTTCGAGCCATGAAATGATTTTAAAACGTGCTTACCAACTTGCTGCACTAGGCGTGCAAGCCGGCGATAAAATCATTCTTTACAAATCTTCAAAATTCGATACCTATTTATTAGCAACGGCTGCTTCTTACCTTGGTGCCGTTCCTGCCATGATCTCCTATCATTTTCCTGCTGAAACCATCGAAGTGTTTGTGGATCGCTTAGAAGATCCATTCATCTTATTTGATGAAGAAACCGAAGGCCGCGTCGCACAAGTGAAAAATAGCAGTACTGACAAACAGATTGCTGTTCGTCATCTGCTGCAACAACCAGCGGAACCAGTGGCCCAAACTGAGTTACCGGTGGATCAAATTTCTTATATGACCCACACTTCTGGAACAACGGGTATTCCAAAATTGATTTGTCATTCGGCAAACTCCATGGGCTGGCGGACAAAATGGCAAAAAACGATCTTCACCAAGATTGATCGCACCAAAGCAGACTCTGATTTAATTGCGTTCCATATCTCACCGGTGCACTCCCGCTTCAATATTGGCATCTCATCCTTGATGGCGATGGGCTTTCCGATGATGCCATTAGCCAATGCCAACGGCGCTCATGTCGTAAGCATGCTAAAAGAATACCCACCAATCGCTTTGGAAACTCATCCAAACAATTTTGTCCAATGGAGCTTTGTGGCAAAAGAACAACCAGATGCTTTCGCCAATATTCGCTATTACCATTCAACTTTTGATGCCATCAACAACCAAACAATGGCCACTTTTTTAAATACTTCAGCAACAAAAGAAGCAATCTTTTTGCAAGTCTATGGTCAAAGTGAATGCGGGCCAATGATCCTAAAAGCACATACCTTAGAAAGCATCGCTACCAACGATGCCCGTGATATGGGTGTGGGTCTCGAGGACTTAACGAGAGCACGGATCGCCGATGCAGAGGGCAACGAGCTACCAGCCAATACCGATGGGCACATCCATTTCCTCTCAAAAGGACGCGCGTTGACCTATTATAAAGAAGATCAGCGTTTTGCTGACAATGTCTATGGCGCTTGGTGGGACAGTGGTGACTACGGCATGATGGATGATCAGGGCCATCTTTACTTAAAAGACCGACAAGTGGACTTGATCAAAAATATTGAAAGCAATCTTGCCTTGGAAGACCTTTTGCTGGATCATTTAGACTTCCTTGCCGAAGTTGTGATTGTTCGCGACAAAGAAAACTCACCACAACCAATCATTGCTTTAGCGCCAAATCGTGAAATGGATTGGGATGCTTGGTGGAAAATGGTGGAAGATCTCCCTCACCTCAATCAACCAATTTTACGCGACTACGAAGATATCCCACGAACAGCAACCATGAAAGTTCAACGACTACAAATTGAAAAAGAATTCAAAAACGCAGACTAAAACAAAAGAAACGGCCAGCAGATTTCTCTGCTCGCCGTTTCTTTTGCTTTCGCTGTGTTTTCTTTCGCTGCGGTTATTCTTTCGCTGACCGTTTTCTTGAGTAGATACGTTCTTTAGATTGCCCATATTGACTTAGCTTTGTTTCAGCTAATGTGATACCAAAGCCCTTTCCATCAGGTACCAGCAGCTTTCCTTCATGCAAAGTTGCAGGCTGTGTAATGACATCATCATAAAAGTAACGGTCAGAAGCGGAAAGGTCCCCGGGAAAATGGAAAATATCTTGACTCGCAAATTGCAAATTCATGGCTCGTCCCACACCAGACTCAAACATGCCGCCTAACCAAACAAGTAGTCCATGGGTTTGACATCGATCAAGGATCCGCAAGGCTTCGGTGATCCCACCAACACGAGGGATTTTCAGGTTGATCGCACGGCAGCTGTCCAGTGCTGCGACTGTATCGACGTCTTCTGCCGTTCGAATATCTTCATCCAAACATAGAGGCGTCTTCATCTGTCGCTGTAGCTGACTGTGCCCCACCAGATCTCGTACCTTAAGGGGTTGCTCGATCATCACCAAGCCTAAGTCATCAAGTGCCAAAATGCGTTCAGGCTCACTTTGATAGGCCCCGTTCGCATCTGCCATCAAAAGCAATTCTGGAAAGGCTTGTCGAATCGCTCGCAAGGGTGCCACATCTTGCCCCGGCTTGATTTTTAACTTGATTCGTTGATACCCTTGGGCGACATAAGCGGCAACAAGAGCCATTAGTTTTTCGACAGAGTCTTGTATGCCGATACTAACGCCAACCGCGACACTCGGTCGGGTCGCGGTATACAGCTCTTTCACACTTTGATGCGTTTGCTTGCCATATAGATCCCAAATTGCTGTTTCCAAAGCCGATTTTGCCATGTAGTTTCCTTGGACCGTTTGAAACAATTGCCAAACTTCTTGCGGATGCTCGATCTCTTGGTCAATCAATAATGGGATCAGTGCTGTTTCAATCACTTGTCGAGCAGAAAAGAGGGTTTCTTCAATGTAATCTGGCTGCTCAAAAGCGACCAATTCACCAATGCCAACCGTTCCATCCTCTGCAGTCACCAAATAAAGATCAAAGGCTTTTTCTGTTAATTGTCCGTAACTTGTCACAAAGGGTTGTTTGAGGGGCAAGCGACAGGCGATGCGTTCAATTTTCTCAATCTTCATTGCGTTCTCTCCTTGTCAATCAGCTGACTGTGGCCCCGATCCTTTTACAAACCATTGATCGATTTCATGACGAACCTGTGTCGGCTGTTCTAAATGGATACAATGTCCAGCATTAGCAACGACTTTGATGGTCATCTCTGGTTGCAGCTGCTTCATTTGGTGGGCGATTTTACGAAACTTTAAATCTTTTTCCCCCGCTAAACAAAGAATTTCACAAGCTAGCTGCGGAAGTGCCGACCAACAGCTTGGCTGTTTGCCAGTACCACCGTAAACCAAGCTTACTGCCAAGCCAAATTTATTTTGCTGCAAGCGACCTTGCCGTACAGCAGCTTGCTGCACTAAGGGTAGCTCCTTTTGACTAGCAAACAACGGCAGTTCTTGCCAGTAATCGACAAAATCGACCAGAGGTTCCCTTAGTAAGCGCAACGCTAACCGACGATCGTGTCGCTGACGAGCGAGTCGTTCCGCTGGATCAGCTAACCCGGGGGAACCACTCTCAAGCAATAGATGGGTCACTGCAGCTGGTTCCATGACCGCCCAAAAAAGTGCGATTCGTGCCCCCATCGAGTAGCCATAAAGGCCATAACGTTCAATCCCTAGCTTCGCTAAAAGCTGTGCAAGATCCTCTACCAGTAAAGGAAGTTCATAACGCATGGGATGGACATAAATCGATGACCGTCCATGTCCAATCAAGTCGACTGCCAATACATTGTAAGAACCTTCCTCTACAAAAACCGGTCGAAAACTTTCCGAAGAACCCGTGAATCCATGCAATGCCACAAGGGTTGGTAAGGCTGGTCGGTACGGTTGCAACCACTGATAAAAATAACTGACGCCATTTATCGTGTCCCTCATTGCTGTGCTCCCGCCTCGCTAAACTGCTGTTGCAGTGCTTGCCATGTATTGACCGGATCTTTTTGCTCACCTTTCACTTCGATTATTTGAAAGCACGGCCGTTGGCTTGTTTCCGTTAAAATCGTTTGAAACTCTAGCAAAGAGGTCGGTGTGTGCCAATCTGCCTCATATAAGGCCGCCACTTTTTGAAAATCAAGGTCTAACGGCGTGCCAAAGAGTGGGACAAAGTCGTTTGGTTCTAAGGTGTTTTGTGACAAAAAGGAAAAGATCCCACCACCGTTATTATTCAGTAAAATGATCGTTACTGGCAATTGATACTGACGCAGTAGTTGTAGGCCGTTCATATCATGGTATAACGCTAAATCACCAATCAACAAGTAGGTAGGCCTTTGACTGGCGGAAGCAATCCCAGCTACGGTCGAGACAAGGCCGTCGATCCCATTGACGCCCCGATTTCCATACACTCGATAAGTGGAGGTAGTTTTGCTGCCGTAGCGATCAAAGAAACGGATCGCATTGCTGTTTGCCAAAAGGATCTGCGCATCTTCGGGCAAACATTGTTGGAGCATGCGCACAGCGCTGCTCTCATCCCATTGTTGCAACTGCGGACATGCAGCAATCACCTGATCTGCCCGTGCTTGAAGTGCTTGCCATTGTTGTTGCCACGCCATATTTTTGACGATCGGCAACTGGGTGATGGCCGCCACGAAAGTGCTGATCGCTGCTTCGATCAAATAGTTTGCCCGATGCAACTGGTCTTGCCACTGTCCCGATGGATCAACAAAGAGCCACGTCGTCGTATCCGCTGCTTTGTTCAACCATGATAGGACATTTTTAGTGACTGGTAAGCGACCAAAACGCACGACCACTTCTGGTTGGAAGGCAGAAGTCAATTGCGGGAAAACAAGATCGGCTTGACTGATAAATGTTCCTACTTTGGTACCGGCTGTCGCCAAATTGGTCAATGGATCGCCGACAATCGGCCAGCCTAATTTCTCTGAAAAAGCCAGCAACTGCTGCGCTTCTTCGATCGTAAGGCTTTCTCCAGCAATCAGGATACCTTTTTTACCAAAGTAAGGGGCTAGCTGGGTGATCATCTCTGCTGACAGCTCTTGTTGTGGTGCCAGATAGCTCACGTCTTGCTGTATACTGCATTGGCGACTAAAGTCAGGCAACAGCGGCTCCCGTAATGGAAAGTTGATTTGGACAGGGCCTCTCGGCTGCTTTTGCGCTTCGATCGTGCAAGTTGCAGCTTGCCAAAAACTATAACGCAACAAAGCTGGATCGTTTTCTGGCACCGTCATCTCTACCATCTTTTTGACATGAGAGGCATACAAATTCTGTTGATCCATTGCTTGTGGCGCCCCAACGCCCCGCAGTTCTGGCGGGCGATCAGCCGTTAAGACGATCAATGGCAAGTTGGTGGCCTCTGCTTCACATATTGCTGGATAATAATTGGCTGCTGCAGTTCCAGAAGTACACAGTAAGATTGTTGGCTGGAGATCAACTTTGGACATCCCTAAAGCAAAAAAAGCAGCCGAACGTTCATCGACAGCCACCGTACAGGTGATCTCAGGATCACGATGCAATAGTAGCGCCAATGGCGTTGATCGTGAACCGGGACTAATAACCGCTCGCTTCGCACCCGCTGCTTTTAGTCCCTGGATTGCCGCTAATAAATAGTCTGTCATGACTGTCTGATTATTCATCTCCTAAGATCCCTCTCCTCATCGGTTGAAATTTTAACCGTGTTTCTTGACGTTCGGATTCCGCATCTGAATCGGCAACGATCCCACAGCCTGCATACAGCGTTGCTTGATTGCCGCTAAAGAATCCTGAGCGAATCGCCACAGCAAACTCGCCAACATCTTCTTGAATACCCAACCAACCGATCGGTCCACCGTACATCCCTCTGCTGGCTGGTTCATGGGTACGAATCCATGAGACGGCTGCTTCTTTCGGTTCTCCCCCCAATGCTGGGGTCGGGTGTAGTTTTTGCACGGCGCTCAGAAAATTGACTCCTGCTTTTCTTTGCCCTGCTAAAGGAACAAACAAATGCTGAATGTCACGATTCTTGATGACGGAGCGGGCTTCTGATTGAAAACCGTCAGCTAACAAAGTAGCCAATGCCGTTTCTAAGCGATCGACAACTACTTGATGTTCATGGGTATTTTTTGCGTCCGCTAAGAGGGCTTGTGCCAGTGCCTCATCTTCTTCTTTTGTTTGGCCTCTTGGTGCGGAACCTGCGATACTTACCGTTTCAAATTGATCGACAGTCGCTTTTAGCAAGCGTTCTGGCGTCGCACCAGCAAAAACATGGCCCCCATGTTCGATGGCAAAAAGATAGGTATTCGGCTGCTGTTGCGCCAACCGTTGCAACACCCCAGCACTAATGATCGACTGCTTCGTTTCTATCTTCATTCTCCTGGCCAGAACCACTTTTTTCAACGGTGTTTCATTCGAGCGAATGGCTGCCACTGTCTCTTCGACCGTTTGCAGCCATTGGGGCACCTCTAGTTCCTCTTGTGCCTGAAAAGCAGGCGTTTCTGCTACAAGACTCTTGTCCGGGTTGGCATTCAACCAGCTTGCGACTTTTTCCTGTAAGGCAGCGACTTTTTGTTGTCGTTGTTCCTCGGAAGAAGCGGCTACTGTATAAACGACGCCACACTGATCGCCAGTTTTGCGGACCAGTATTTCTGGCAACGCAAAGAGACCGGCACCTAGCTCAGCCCAATCCTGACTGACTTCTGCCTGTTCATCAAAAGCAAAGCCCCCAACCAGCTGCGCCTGAAAAGGTGCCTCTGGTTGATAATGGGCTTGCTTTAAGAGAGAGCGGACTTCTGAAAAGTCTGCAAGTTTGGGTTGCGAAAAAGTGACTAACCAACCCAACCCTACCATACTAGTCGTTTCATCAGGAGTACGCCAGAAATAGCGTTCCCCTTGATATTCTTGTGCCGCTGCATAAAGAGCCAGTAAGTCACACCTTTCTAAAGGCTGATACTCACTCAAATAGGTTTTCCCGGCAGCGATCGCTGCTTCATAATTACTTGTTGATTTGCTGTTCAATGTAGTTCACTCTTTCTTCACTCAGCAATAGCCGTTTTAAAAGTTTGCCGCTTGCTGTGCGCGGCATTTCTCGCACGTGATAAAAACGGCGCGGAAATTTATAATGGGCGATCTGCCCTTCTAATGTATCCAACAACGCTTGAAGTCGGACGGACTCATTTAACGTTAAATAAGCCGCGACAGATTGTCCCCACTCCTCGTCTGGTTCCCCCACCACAGCTGCCTCTTTGACCGCTGGATGCTGCAACAAGGCTTGCTCCACTTCTGCGGGATAGATATTTTCTCCACCAGATATGATCAGTTCGCTTGCACGACTGACTACATACAAAAAGCCCTCTTGATCAAGATAACCTAGATCTCCTGTGGCAAACCAGCCCTCTTGGTCCCACTGCTGTGGACTGCGATCGTTCAAGTAACGAGTCGTGATCGCAGGTCCTTGCAGTTGGATCTCTCCGATCGGCTGGGTACTTGCAGCAGTCTGATGATCTGCCATTTTCGCATCAGCCGCAATTCGTAAATGGACACTTTGCAGGGGAACCCCTGAGGAGCCGATTTTTTCTGAAGCTTTTTCTGGTGGCAATGCCACCACTTGTGAACAAGTTTCTGTCATCCCATAGGATTGGATCACAGAAAGCTGTTTTTGCTGGCATTTTTCCAATATACTTTTGGCAATGGGCCCGCCGCCTAGCAGTACATAACGCAACGAATCAAAGCCATGTTGGGGCACCAATGGCAGCAAGTCCATCAACATTTTTGCCACCAAAGAAACGATCGTCCCTTTTCCTGCTTCAAGATCTTTTGCCATTTCTACAGCATCAAAGCGCTCATACAAACGAACACTCATTCCAAGTCGCAGTGAACGCAAGAGAATTGATAATCCACTGATATGGTACAGCGGAACTGCACAAAGCCAACAATCCTCACTAGTGATCGTTAAGTTCTTTTGAGTCGCTTCGGCACTTGCTAGATGATTCCCAAAGGTTTGCGGCACACCCTTTGGATTGCCAGTCGTACCGGATGTATACATAATCGAAGCTACCTGTTCTGCTTGATAGATTGCTTTATTAGGAACAAACGAAGGATCAAAAGAACTGGCAAGAGCCTTCGCCTGCTCCATCGCTTGTCCAAAGGTCATGCTGCGAACACCTGGGACTGCAGCTTGATCTGCCGTGATCAGCCAGTCGCAGTGGGCATCTTGCAATTGGAAGGTGATTTCAGCGGCTGTCAATCGCGTATTCAACAGCTGGACTTCGATCCCCAACTCCCACAACGCAAGGATCGTAAAAACCATTTCAGGGGAGTTATTGCTAAAAAGGGCTACCCGGTTTGGCTGATCAACGAACTGGGCTTGATAATAAGCAGCGTAAGCATAAACCTCTTTTTGCAAGGCAGCAAACGACCAGCTTTTTTCATGCCAATAAAAAGCTGGTCGTTCTGGATGAAGTTGTGCTTGCCTTTGCAGCCAACTCCCAGTCATTATGGGAATTTAGGGAATTGGTCGAAGTTTGGTTGACGTTTTTCTTTAAACGCGTCACGACCTTCTTTGGCTTCATCCATCGTGTAATACAATAAGGTCGCATCGCCGGCTAATTGCTGAATACCAGCTAATCCGTCCGTATCGGCGTTCATAGATGCTTTGATCATGCGTAGCGCCAACGGGCTCTTTTGCAGCATCGTTTCTGCCCATTCCATCGTTTCATCTTCTACTTGATCAAGAGGAACGACTGTATTGATCCAGTTCATCGCCAATGCTTCTTCAGCAGTATATTGTTTTGTCATGAACCAAACTTCCTTGGCTTTTTTATGTCCGATCGTCCGTGCAAGATAGCCCGAACCATAGCCACCATCAAAACTGCCGACATTTGGTCCTGTTTGACCAAATTTAGCATTGTCAGCGGCGATCGTTAAATCACAAACCAATTGTAAAACATTTCCGCCGCCGATCGACCAGCCTTTGACCATGGCGATCACCGGTTTTGGCAACGTGCGGATCAAGCGTTGCAGATCCAATACGTTTAAGCGAGGAACCTGATCTTCCCCAACATAGCCACCGTGACCACGGACTTTTTGGTCTCCGCCTGAACAAAAGGCTTTGTCGCCGGCGCCTGTCAAAATAATCACGCCGATGCCTGGTTCATCGCGACTGATTGAAAACGCATCAATCATTTCAAACACCGTTTTTGGTGTAAACGCATTGTGGACTTCTGGGCGGTTGATCGTGATTTTCGCCACTTTTCCATGTTGTTCAAATAAAATTTCATCGTACTCTTTTAAGGTTTTCCATTCTCTCATTACTTGTTCCTCCTCAATTCACATAGCTCTATTATACACATATCTAGTCGCTTTTCGTTAGAAATTGCTTTGTTTAAGGGAATTTCTTAAGACTTCTCCACCTGTTGCTGTCTTTCTTAGAACTTCGGCTATTTCTACCAAAACTCGTGCTATAATCATGGTAACTTTCTTAGAAAAAGGAGCAAAAAATGAACTTACTAGAAGCTTTAGAAATCGAAGTAGAAGCAGCAACAGCCGATTTTGTTCGTTTACGAATGCCCATCAAAGAACAGCACAAACAGCCTTTTGGTCTCGTTCACGGTGGCATTAACGGCGTTTTGATCGAGACTGCCTGCAGCATCGGTGCCAATCAAGCTTTGGCTCAAGAAGAAGCCTTCGCCGCCGGCATTGACCTACAAGTCAACCATCTAGCCGCCGCCCAAGAAGGAACCCTGATCGTAGAAGCTAGTCCTGATCGCATCGGCGCCCGTATCCAAACTTGGCAAGCCACTATTTGGTTAGCTAGCGGGTTAAAAACTGCCGTTGGTCGCTGTACCTTGACAACAGTGCGCAAATAATTCTTTTCGCTCCTGTGTTGTAAACACGGGAGCATTTTTGGCCTGCTTTATAAGAAGAGTTTCACCAGACAACTCCTTATGGAAGAGCTTCTTTCAGTAAAGAGGATTCTAAAAGCGCGACAGTGTTTTTTCGAAAGATACGTTGTTTTTTTACAGAATAGAGGTCTTTCGTTATAATGTAGCTAAGAAAGCGAGGCTTATTATGAAAAATAACCGATTGATCCACTTTTTAGGCGGCAAAACAAGCTATTATGTCTTAGGACTGATTATCTTGTCGGCAGTTGCTGTCTTTTTGCTAAATCAGATTTCTTTTTTATTTACACCCTTTTCAGCCATACTTACAGCTATTATCCCACCCTTTTTATTTGGGCTGATCCTTTACTATCTGTTTAACCCGGTGGTCGATAAATTGGAATCGAAAAAATTCCCCGCAGTGTTTCGATTGCTGGGATCTATCTTTTGATTCTTTTGTTGATCGTCTTTGCTGGTTTCCAGCTTTACCCGATTTTGGAGCAGCAAACCACCGATCTGATCAACAGTTTACCGAGTTTGGTCAGTGACTTTGAGAAAAACGCGACCGCCTTTTTAGAAAATACCCCGTTTCAAGATGAGATGGCACAAATTACAGACACATTGCAAAATATCACCAACAACATCATGAGTTTTATTGGGGACTATTGGGAAACTGGTGCTGCTGGGCTCAGCAGTTTGTTTTCAACGATTTCGACCTTGTTCATTGCTTTATTCACTGGACCGATCATTGCCTTTTTCTTATTGCGCAACCCCAACAAGTTTTATTTTTCGGTCCTCTCATTAGTGCCACCGCGTTTTCGCAAAGACTTTAATGAAATCGTCAAGATCTCTGACATACAAGTCGGTGCCTTTTTGAAAGGACAAATCATTTCTTCCTTGATTTTAGGGGCGATCTATTGGGTCGTTTTCCTATTGATTGGCTTAGAGTATGCCAGTATTCTGGCGATCGCCGCTGGTCTGCTTTGCATCATCCCCTATATTGGTCCTTTTATCGTCTTTTTCCCAGGACTTTTCATTGCCGCACAAGACTCCACCGGGATGTTGGTTAAATTTTTGATTGCTTGGTTTGCTGTACAGTTGCTTCATGGGGATTTAGTCGTGCCCCGTGTGATGGGTGACCGATTAAAAATTCATCCTATTACGATTCTGGTTGTTTTATTAGTGATGGGTGATTTGATGGGGATCGTTGGGGTGATTTTCGGGATCCCAATTTATTGTCTGCTAAAAGTTCTTGTCGTTTACGTGTTCCGCAAATTCAAGCAGCGCTATAACCGCTATTACGGTCAAGAGGGCAAATACTTCCACAGTGCCTTCACTAGCAAAGATTACCTAGGTGACGAAGACAAAGACACCAAGAAAAAAGCCTAAAAAACTGTCGCGAATCGTTGGTTCGCGGCAGTTTTTTTGTCTATTTTATTTCAGCTCATGTTCCAAAAAGAAATGATAGAGCGCCCCTAATAAATTGGCGTCATTTTGAAATTTGCA
The DNA here is from genome assembly GCF_006491895.1 of Enterococcus sp. OL5. Lineage (NCBI taxonomy): Bacteria > Bacillati > Bacillota > Bacilli > Lactobacillales > Enterococcaceae > Enterococcus > Enterococcus sp. OL5. Next base: position 54,033 of record NZ_VHIL01000009.1, on the reverse strand, counting down.
GGCTTGGATTTCCGGCTTCGTCAAGGTCTGCTGCAAAATCGGTAAACTAGCCAGCAGTTGCTGATACTGACGGTCGATTTCTTCCACCACGATGGCTTGGGCACTGATGCCACCACCAATCACGAAGCGCTCTAAGTCAATCACGGCTTGAACATTGAGTATGACACACGCGATTTCTCGGCAATACGCTGTAAACAGCGCCCAGACCTGTGGCTCTTTTTGATTGATCGCGTCAAAAACTGCTTCACCATCCGCAAGATCAGCTAAGCCTAGCAGTTGGGCGCTACGGCGAATCATGGCGACCGCTGAACCGCTAAAACCTGCCAATTGCTGCAGGGTCAATCCCTGATTAGCTGGTTGCTCAGCGTTTTCTGGAGCATCGCTTCTCTTAGTGGCATTTAGTAGAAAACTTAACTCCCCGGCTTGAAAATGTGCACCTTGGATCAGTTTTCCCTCAACGATTACGCCACCGCCCAAACCAGTACCTAATGTTATGGCAGCCCCATTTTTAATCCCTTTAAGGTTTCCTAGCCACCATTCAGCTAATGCGGCTGCCTTGCCATCGTTGGTCACAGCAAGCGGCACTTGATACTTTGCCAGCAGCTGTTTTAAGGAGACCCCATCTAAAAAAGGCAATGCCCCGCCAAACGAGATCGTCCCTGTCTCTGGGTTGACTTTTCCTGGGGTACTAACCGCAATGCCCCGAATGCTTCCATGGACGTCCTCAACGATCGTTTCAATCCCCGTCAAAAATTCCGCAAGATTTTTTGGCGTATCCATCCGTCCTCGTGTCAGAATATTCCCCGAGCGATCAATGACAGCCGATTTGATTTTCGTGCCACCGATGTCGATGCTTAAATAGTTTTTATTCACTGAATCCCACCCTCTGCTTCTACTGCCCATCGCAGGACGGTTTTGGCTTTATCTGGTGAAACTTTTCGCGGATCAGACAAATAGATTTCTCGATGCTGGAACGTGTCCATCGTTGGACGGATCACTAACTGTTCTTGTTTTAACAGCTCCTTCATTTGCGCAAAGGTTTCCGCTTCAGTGTCAAAAGAGCCTGTATGCATCGCTTGCAGACACAATCCTTCTTCATAGCGCTCAAAGATGAGCTTTTCTAGATTTGGATTGTCTTTCTTCTCTTTGACTGCCAAGAGCTGTTCTTGAAACAGTGTTTCCGTAACGGGCTCTGGTTGGCGAATCATGATTTTGTAGATCAATTCTTCTTTGTTGACGGCACCGTCTGGCTTTGTCAGCGAGGTCCATACGCCTTCCAAAGGAAAGACCGTGTATTCAAAGGGTTCATTGCCAAAAGCCCCTTTTTTCAATCCCATCCTGAGTGAATAAGAAATCGTATATAAAGCGGCGATCTCTTCGCTAAATTCAGGACGATTCGGATTGCCGCTGCCGCTCAAACTAATAAATTGATACGTTGGCACCTCGATCACTGTTGGTTTTTTGGGAAGATAAAGCTCTTTTTCTAGTTTGCGCCATTCATACTTCATAAAAGACCCTCCTCGATTTGCTTTTCTTTATTTTACCATGAAAAAGAAGGGACATCGCAAAAACAGTTATCCCCTCAACTGCAAAGGGACAACTGTTTTTTTCTTATAGGGATAATGTAGATACTTGATTTTTTCCCAACTGCTCGTTTTATGCAGCTTCTTGTTCTTCTTTCAGCAATTTTGTGTCATAAAACTTCGCAAATGGAAAATAGATCAAGAAAGAAACAACTGCACAGACAATGGCAACGACACCTGCACGCCAGTCTCCACCGGTGCCAATAAAGCCACCAAGTCCAACGGGTGTTGGGAAAGGAATATTGGCGATCATGGGACGAATCAATTCCATCCTTGTGGCAAAATACGCGATCGTGGCGGATGCCATCGGTGCTAACAAGAAAGGAATTGCTAAATAAGGATTATAGATGATTGGCACCCCGAAAATAATCGGTTCATTGATATTGAAAATCGACGGGACGATGGCAGCTCTTCCTAATACTTTCATCTGTTTCGATTTAGCAATGTAGATCATAAATAAGGTAAAACCAAGGGTTGCTCCCGAACCACCTAACGTCACGTACCCGTTGGTAAATTGGCCTGCTAACGGGAAACTCGCTCCTTCAACATTGGCAGCTAAATTAGCTAACATGATCGGGGTGATCAGTGGACTAATGATATTGAATCCATGAATCCCTACCAACCACAAGGCATGCGCGAGGAAGTAAATCACCATGATTCCCAACCAACTATCCGTAAGGTGGGTAACAAACCCAAACGGAATTGCCACTAGTTGAAAAATATCCGTCCCCAAAACAACTAAAATCCCATTGATGGTCAGAACCACGACTGCCACTACAAAGGCTGGTATCAGTGCCGTAAAACTACGAGCCACACCTTCAGGCACTTCTTCGGGCATTTTGATGACCCAGTTGTTTTTTACACAGAGACGATACAACTGAACAGCAACGACTGCCATCACGATACCGGTGAAAATACCAACAGTTCCTAGACGTGCGACTCCATCGGCACCAATCAACCAGCCATTGATCAGCCCTTCTTCCACATCATTAATCCTTGTCATTTTTCCGCCGTCAAAAACAAGCTGAGGAATCGACATTAATGTAGCAAAAACACCTAACAATGCCCCATTGATCGGCGTCAGGTCGAGATTCTCCTCGACTTGAATGATCTTGGAATACTCATAGCCCAGAACGATACAAAAATATAATGCCAATAACCCCATGGTTGTACTATTTGCTAACATATACAAATCACTGAAATTCAAAAAAGTCGCTTCAAAAAAGTCAGCTAAAAACGGAAACGTGATTGGTAAAATGTTGAATACTAAAAACATTGAGCCTACGATCGTAAAAGGAATCGATGCCATCCCTGCCGCCATGATGCTACGAACGATTTTATATTGAGAAATCTTTCCCATCGGACCCATTACTGCTTTTTCCAAAAGTTGAAATAGTTTATTGTTCGATTCTGTCAATTCAATCACCCTTTCTTTCTATCTCTTCAAATTCGCGTATCCATTGCCAATGTTTATCTTTATTGCGAAAAATTTTCTTCAATTTTCTGACACCACTCCAAGCAAAGACGCCACTTATCCAGAGAACTATGCGAACATACTCCGTACTTTGCGAGGTAAAATAGGGGAAAATAACTTCTGTCACTCCAAAAAATGTCAATAAAAAAAGAATGATCATTGTCCCCGTTTGAAGGCGTAAATACCAAGTTGTAAAAAAGAGTTGCTTGGGGTCGATGGTTGCGTGGTGTCCATATAAGCGAATAAATTCACTGACCGGTCCCATTGAAAACAGCAACAGGCTCAGTGGAACCACACGCAGCCATTGCCCTGCCAAAGAAGCAGCCAACAACCAATATAGGTTAAAAAAGAAAAAGAATGCAACTAAGTACCGCAAAAGTAACAGACGTTGAAAATAGAGATTTTTCTTCGTCAGTTTTTGCGATGCATCTCTTTGCGCGACTTTTGCTTGCTTACTCGCCATCTGCACTCCAGCATTGGATCGCTTCTTCAAGGCGATTCATCTTTTGATAAATCCCTAGCATTTCTAGTGCAACTTCTCTGAGGGTCATGGTTGTCATCAAATGATCTTGTGCATGGATCAACAAGATATCACAGGTAAATGAAGTCCCTGAAGCATATTCTTGCAGCATTTTTGACTGGATGCGGTGGGCTTTGACTAATGAATCATTGGCTGTGTCCAACAACTCTTGCGCTTCTTGACAACTGCTGATTCGCATCTGTTCAAAGGCTTGATGAATCATCGTGCGGGCATCACCGCTTGCTAAAATAAGTTCAAAGGATATTTCTTGAATTTTTTCACTATCCATAGCCTACCTCCATTTATTTCGCACTTTTTTCTAATGCAATGCTTTCTTTGACTAGCTGTGCTAATTTCTCGATCCCGATCGGTATCGGAATATATGCTTGCGGGGGAATATTCACGATTGGTTTGCCGTATTTTTCGGCGCTTTTCTTTAAATTGGCAAAATGCATTTTCGTTTGCGGACTGACTAGATATAAATCGTACTTGTCCTTAGCGATCGTAGCGATCCCCTCTGAAGCAGAGATGGCATCGATCCTCACTGACCACCCTTCTGTTGTTAAAAAGCTTGTTCCTTTTTTAGCGATCAACGATGAAGACATGCCCGCTGCACAAATTATCAATACTTTTTTCATTTCGCTTCCTCCTTCTATGAAACGCTTCCATTTTGGTGTATCTGTTTCTTTCTTCTACCCTCCTTCGTGCTAAAAAAATCCTTGAGAACGATTCACTACCTGCTGATTCTTACAAGTAGTAATCCTTCCACATATAAATAGTATTACATAACGAGTACTTTGTAAATGTAATAAAACTCTATTAGTGATATAAAACATTAATTTCTTTCTGCTTCTATCGTGTCATAGTAGAATAATTTTGTGGAGGGGATTTCATGTTTAAAGATCGTTTAAGACAGTTGCGGAAAACGCGATCTGGTTTAACACAAGCAAAAATGGCAAAATATTTAGGAATCGCCAAAACAACCTATGCTTCATATGAGCAAGGCAATCGGATGCCCGATATTGAGATCCAAAAAGAACTTGCTGATTACTTCAATGTCAGTCTCGATTATTTACATGGACGTCCGAATGATTTGGAAGCCCTCTCTATGAAACAGATTCGTGTGGCTTCAAGAATCAACGAAGACTTTACTGAATATCAACTATCTGAAATCATTACCTTTATTGAATTTGTAAAAAATCGCCCAGAGTAAACGGTACTATTCTGACTTTTTTCTCTGGCTAACTTGTGGTGCTGCTTCGTTACCTAAAGAAAAAACTGCTGTCAATGTCTCGCAAGGAAACATTGACAGCAGCTGAAGAGCCTCGGCTCTTTTTTTATTGTCTTACGGTCTCATTAGCGGCAAAGCGTTTTGAAAAATGTTGTTCTAATCGCTTTTGCCCGGCTTCAATCAAAATGCACAACAGCCAATAGATGATGGCAACTAGCACATACATGGACATGTAATCAAAGGTTCGTCCACCAACGATCTTGGCTTTTTGAAAAATATCAGGAATCGTGATCATTGCTGCCAAGGACGTCCCTTTCAACAAATCCATTGCCACATTACTCAATGCCGGTACAGAAATACGAAAGGCTTGCGGCAAAATAATCAGACGCATCGTTTTCGTAAAGGATAACCCTAACGCATAGGCAGCATCAAATTGCCCACGATCCACACCAGCAATTGATCCTCGGTAGATTTCCCCGATAAATGCGCTGCTGGTCAATGTAAAACAGATGATCGCAGCACTAAGCGCCGACAATTGATAAGGCAAGCCAAAATACAGTAGGAACAACAAGACCAGCGCTGGGACGCCTCTTAGAAATGAGAGGTAGCCCCGCACGAACCCTCTAATGATGGGGTTTTCCAACATCCCTAAGAAGGTGAGCATGATCCCTAAGAGGTTGCCACCTAGAAACGAAACGACAGCAATGCCGACCGTATAGGACAAGCCCGACAGCAAATAGGGCAATGAGTCCCACATCAACGGCAAATCAAGGGTTGGAATATACATTAGTCTGTTTCAACCGTTTGAACCGCTTGATCAGATTTTACTGAAATATCGGTTTGAAAATACGTTTCCGCAAGTTCTTTTAAACGGCCGTCTTCTTTCATTTCTGCTAAAACAGCATCCACTTTTTCCTGCAATGCTTTATGATCTTTCACAAATAAGAAGCCCGTTTCATTCGGATTAAAGTAAACATCTTCTAAAATTTTCACAGGGATATCTGGCAAAGCAGCGACTGCCATTTTTGTAAATAGTAATCATTCAAGATCACATCCGTTCGACCATTCGCAACATCTGTCAAATACTGATCATTCGTTGCGTTGTCGTAAGTCACTAATTCTGCCCCATAAGATTCGGCTAAGCGCATGTAGCTGGTATTCGGTTCACCAGCAGCTTTTTTGCCATCCAAATCTTCTAAAGAAGCAATCCCAGAGTCATCACTTTTACGCACGATCATACTATCGAACGAGTATTTGATAGGCGTTGAGAGACTGAATTTTTCCGCTCGTTCATCCGTCAAACCAAAATCGTTGGCAGCAAAATCGGCTTCTCCACGTGTTAAAGAAGAAACTTGTCCATCGACATTGTACTCTTTAAATGTGATCTCTACGCCTAATCGTTTGGCGACTTCTTTTGCCACATCGACATCATAGCCCACTAATTCATTTTCATCGTTATAGTAAGACGATGGATACAAGGTTCCCGAAGTAGCAACAACCAATGTTTTGGCTTCTTCCACCTTGCTTAAACTGGTGTCTTCTTCCGTTGGCTTGCTGCAGGCACTTAACAAGACTCCCGCAAATAAACCTAAAAAGCCAACCATTGCAACGATTTTCCCTTTTCTAACTTGTTTCATAATATCCTCCTCTTAGTTTCCTTGTTTTGGCAACAGAAATCGTTGCTGTGTTTCAAATAAATAGCCGACTTGGAAAAGTAGATCTTCTCTGCCTTTAGACGCCATAAATTGGATCCCTAGCGGCAACCCTTCCTCACTAAGAGCAGTTGGCAAGCTGATGGCTGGCTGCCCGGTTAAATTGGCTAATTGAGTGTACGGTGTCAGAGCATAGCTCTTGGCAAACATTTCTTCGATCAACTCACCCGCAGCACTTTTTCCAAGCGTCTCGATCTCATGCAGTCTTTGGCGAATGCTATCGCTTTGTAAGTCTTCCTCAATCAAAGGGGCTGGAAAAGCCGTCGTCGGTGTTAAAAAGAGATCATAGGTCGAAAAGACTTCTTCCATTTTTTCTGCCAGCTGATCCCACCACTGCAAGGCAAGGACGTAATCGGCGGCAGGCAGTTTTTTGCCATATTGGTAAAGTGCCCAGGTCATCAATTCCATCTCTTCCCGTCTGACCGGTTCTTGACGAGCAGCATTGATTTCAGCAAACATCGCAGCTGTTTCGCCGCCATTCATGGCGTAATAGGTGGTCATCATTTGCTGACCATCCACTGGATAGCCCACTTCAACGACTTCGTGCCCCTGCTTTTCTAAAAATGCGGCTGCACTTCGGACTGCTTGGATGGCAGTTTCAGACACTTGGCCACCGGTCGGCGATGCGGTAGTAAAAGCAACCTTCAACCGCGGTTTTTGACTCGCTTGCTGATGATGCCATTCTACTTGCGGTGCCTGATAAGGGGCAGTCGGCTGTGACGTTCGCAACGCATAAAACAACTGTTCCGTATCACGCATAGAAAGCGTCAACGCAAAGTTGATGGAAGCGCCTTGCCAGCTGCGCCACTCACTAGGACCCACTGGCATCGTGCCACGGGTTGGCTTCAAACCAATCAATCCGCTAAAGGATGCTGGAATGCGGATCGATCCGCCGCCATCACTGGCACCCGCAATCGGAAACATCCCCGAAGCCACTGCCGCTGCCGCACCACCACTGGAACCACCAGCTGAATAGGCAGGATTCCACGGATTACGTGTAGGCCCATACAATGTTGGATCAGTGATATTTTTGAATCCAAATTCTGGTGCATTGGTTTGCCCTAACGGCACAAAGCCCACCTCTTCTAAACGAGAAACAAAGTGAGCCGTGCGGCTGGCTCGTGCTTTTGCAAACAGTTTGGCTCCTGACGTTGCTGGCCACCCTGCTTTGGTTTGGCCGAGTATTTTTAATGGCATGGGTTGTCCACCAAAAACCGTTTTTTGAAGATGCTGCTCGTAATGCTGGATCGCTGCTTGCGGATCAAATGTTACAAGCGCATTCAAAAGCGGATTTTGTTGATTGACTTTTTCTTCGATCATCAGCACCCGCTCGGCAAAGCTAATTTGTCCTTGCCGCAATTGTTCCGCCCAATAGGTCGCATCTCGCATGCTTGTCCCTCCTTTTTCTCAAAACCTCAAACAATTATCTAAACTGTAACACATGAAAAATTCTTCTTTATATAGACTACAATATACCAAACACTAGGAAATCTTTCAACAAAAATAGAACAGTTTCCAAACCTGTATCATATCGTTCTCAAATGTTCCCATCTTTTTACTACCAGCTGTCGACCAGCGCTTCTTCTTAGCTGCCCTCATCATTGCCTAACAAAAACGGCACATCGCCAAACGATGTGCCGTTTTGATTTACTTGTATTTTTCTTCCAGCTTGCTCATCCAAAGACCTAACCAAGCCCCCAAGACAAACAAGATAATTCCGATGACGGCCGTTATCCAAGTAAAGCCGCTATAGTTTGCCACAGGAGGAATCACGATCAAACCCGTTGAGGCAATAACGATCCCTAAAATGAAGTGATAGACTTTTGAATGATAATGGGTCAATAGCCACTCCATCAATTTCGAAAACAACAGCATCACTGCCAAACCGCCAATGGCGATCGGTAGAAAGACACCCATGATGTCAAAGCTCTTAAAGCCTTTCAACATCGGATCATAAAGGCCCAGAACGAGCAAAAGGTTTGAAGGACTCAAGCCGGGAACCAAAACACCTAACGCGATCAGACCGCCGGCGATCACAAAACCTATGAAATTGGCAGGGATCGTTCCTAAGATATCGCCCATAAAATAGAGGAACAAGAAGCCGATGACCATACTGCCGAAGAACCAAATCAAATCACCGGTTGTTCGTTTGCTTTTTAAAGTCGATTCTTTGGCAAGTGCCGGTAATGTCCCAATAATTGCCCCCGCAAAGCCCCACAAAACGATGATTTGATAATTTTGCAGCAGCCACTCTAATGGCTTCGATAAAAGACCGATCCCTACGATTCCCCCAATCCCTACTGGTAGGAAAAAGAGGAAATTCTCTTTAAAATTCTTCGTCAGATGTGCCATAAAGCGCAGCATCCGCTCATAAATGCCTAAGATGGCTGCCAATACGCCTCCTGAAACACCAGGCAAGATAAAGCCCAAGGCAATCACCACGCCTTTAAAAAAACGTGACAAAATACTTTCGTTTCTCTGTTTTTCCATTTACAATTGCTCTCCTTAGCGATGGTTTTCACCAATCGTTCTTTTTTCATCAATCCCTTTAACTATACTTGATTGCAAAAAAATGAAGTAATTTCTAATTCCTCATAAAAGCAGATTTCAAAGTTCTTTCAGCATCAAGAAATCCGTCTGCTCATCATCCCCCATAAAAAAGGAATGACTACCAACTCTTTCAAAGCCCATCGTTTGATAAAAAGCCAACGCATTGTCGTTAAATTCCCAAACGCCTAACCAGATCGACTTTTTCTGCAGCTCTTTGGCGGTCTCTTGAGCAAACAGCAGCAGTGTTTTGCCATAGCCTCTGCGCTTATGTTCTTTTTTGATATAGATTCGTTCAATTTCCAACCCCTCTGGGGCGATCGCTTCCGTCTGCGCCTCCCCCCAGTTAAGTTTGATATACCCTACGGTTTGATCATTTTCTTGCAAAAAATAAAACGCCGATTGCGGATTTTCTAACTCTCGGGTCAGTTTCGGCAGATTGTAGGCTTCTTCTAGATAGATGCGGGTATTTTCCTCCGTATTGAAAGGAGCAAATGTATCGTAATAGGTGGATACGCTGATTTCTCCCAATTCTTCTAAATCTGCCAAAGTACATCGTTTGATAGCCATCAAAACGCCTCCTCATTTTTTCAAGCTATTCTATCACATCTCCATCATCCCTTGCAAAAGCAAAAAGGACCGACAGCTTTTTCCGCTGTCCATCCTTTTCGAGACTTACTCTTTTATAACCAAGAACCAGAAAACTGATGGATCACCATCGTACTCGGATCTTCCTCGACCTCACCAGTGATATAGCTTTTTGGTGAAAACGTCATTTGCGGGAAGATTTCTACGCCCTTAACGGTTTGTCGTTGATTATTCAATTCTAATCCGTGGTTTTGCAGCAGTTCCGTCACTCGGATCACATTGGTGACGACATCTTCCGTTTTTTCTGCCCGGACAAATTTTCGGTCATCGTAATCGTGGTACCATTCTTCCATAAAGGGATGATGCGGCACCGCCCCAATGATCCCAGTAGAAATCTTGGTTTCGATCTCAAAGCCCATAAATGCCTCCAGTGTCAAGAGCTCATCTAAAGGTTTGACCACCTCGATATCGGTATCCATATAAATACCGCCTTCTGTCACTAACGCATACAAACGAACCACATCTGACACAAATGCCCATTCTTCTTGGTCATAGGCCTCTTTTAGATAAGGACCGAATTTTGAAAGGTCGATCGTTGATTCATCCCAACGTTTGATCTCATAATCCGGACAATATTTTTTCCAGGTATCCATGTATTTCTTTTCTTGTTCACCTAATGGATTGCCGCCAAACCAGCAATAATGAATAATTTTTGGAATCATCAATCTCTCTCCTTTAGTTTATTGGTCTCTTTTAAGTGTAGCGGATTTTGCAATTGTTTCAAAATCATATACACTTTTTACGGCGAAAAGAACTGTTTCCTCTGCTCTTCAGGATCAGAAAGGATCATTGAAAAAGCACCTGAGTCAACGACTCGAGTGCTTTTTGAGGGATTGCTTATAAATAACGATTGTCCCGTAAAACGGCTTTTTTGATATCTGCCACCGTTTGCGTCCCCGCAAGCTGCATGACCATCTCCAATTCTTTTTTGAAGAAATCAAAGACTTGTTGAACACCGGTAGCACCACCTAGAGCCAACCCATAGATCACTGGGCGGCCGATCGCCACTAGATCTGCTCCGCAAGCGATCGCTTTAAAGACATGCTGTCCACGCCGTACACCGCTATCAAAGACGATCGGCGCCCGACCTGCCACTGCTTCAGCCACGATCTGTAAGGAATCAAAGGAAGCTGGACCACCATCCAATTGGCGTCCCCCGTGATTTGAGACCCAAATCCCTTGTGCACCTGCCCCTAAAGCTCGTTCCACATCTTCTTCTGATTGCACCCCTTTGACATAAACTGGCAAGTCAGATTCTTTGGCGATAAAAGCGACATCCTGGGGACTTAATTTTTGTTTTGAGGAGCCGTAAACGGCATCCATCGTTTGTCCGATCCCTGATTGATAGGCCTGAACGATCGGCATTGCCAACGGAAAGGTGAAGCCATTGCGGCGATCCGTTTCTCGATTGCCCCCAACAGTTGCATCTGCGGTCAAAACGATCGCTTTGGCGCCATTGCGTTTTGCCATCGCCAAGATGTCTTTATTGATGCCATCGTCTTTACTCATATAAAATTGGAACCACTGCGGCGCTTCTTGGCCACCAGCTGCTCGGATTTCTTCCAACGTACAAGAGGCATACGAACTCGCCGTATAGATCGTGCCAAAACGTGAAACACCTTTGGCTGACGCTTGTTCTGCCGCAACATTTGCTAAGCCGTGGGCGGCAACAGGCGCCATAATGATTGGCGCTGACAACGTATCGCCGCCAAAGGACAACGTTGTGTCCGGTAATTCAATGTCCTTTAAGACATGAGGAATGATCAATTTGTGATTGAAGGCGCGTTCATTTTCTTGATAGGTAAAAATATCCCCCGCACCACTGCTGATATAGCCATACCCACCTTTAGGAATCACTTCCTCTGCCGCGATCTCCAAATCGCGCATATTGATAAAATCGATTGCTCCTTCTGCGGTACTTGCTTGATAAATTTTTTCCATGCCTTTCCCTACTCTCCAATAAGATAACGTTTACATTTTCATCCTACCCCTGATTGCAGGATCACGCAACTCATTCGCTCACTCTGTCAAATAGGCTTCTTTTACTTTCCCACTCAAGACAGCCCTCCATTGAGCTGGCTGAATTATTATTTTGCTCGTTTAACATATTCTGCCAATAACAACGGCTGAATCGTTGGATATGTCCAGCTGGTAGGCGGCTCTGCCATTACATAGATTGCTTCGATCTCTGAGGTCAATTCATCCTGTAAGGCTGTGATCTGGGCTTCGAACACCAAGCCGTAATCAGTCTCCCCGTTTTTTTCTACACCATAGATAAATAACGGTTCTAGAGTAAAGTGCTTGGCGCCTGTTTCTTCTTTTAATTCACGGGCGGCACACGCTGTGATGCTTTCTCCTAGTTCTCGCTTACCTCCGGGTATTTCTAATGTGTCTCGTTCTTTGTGTTTGACATAGACGAGCTTTTCTTGATACTTGCTGATGATCACCGCAAAAACTAGCTGCTCTTCTGCGATCTTTTCAAGCTCGAATATCGTTACGTTACTCATTTTTCTCATTCCTTTCAAAAAAGCAGACATGCTTCTAAAATAAACAGTCGTTAAATCAAAAAAAGTGCTGATCCCTTATGGAAAGGGTCAGCACTTGCAGCTTATTACTCTTCTTCTTCCGCCATGAATGTGTTGAAGACTTCTTCAATCATATCCCATTCTGCTTCTGTTTCGATCTGTTCTAATTCACCTTCAGAACCGTCTTCGTTTTCAATATAAGCGTACGCTTGTAATTCAACGTCTTCTTCTTCTGGTACGCCTGCTGGATAAAGCAAGACGTAGTTGCGGCCGAATTCTTCCGTACCGTCAACCGTTAATAGAATTTCGTATAAGGTTTCATTTCCTTGATCATCGATTAAAGTAATGTGTTCATGTCCTTCATGATCGTGATCGTGGTTATGATCGTGTGTATGTTCTGACATTTATTTTCCTCTTTTCTGTAAATTAAAACAGCTGTTTCCCAGCACCATCTAAATAATTCTGCAAAATCATTACTGCTGCTAATTTATCAATCACTTTTTTTCGTTTGGCACGCGATGTATTCGCCTGTTCTACCAGCATTCGTTCTGCTTGAACGGTCGTCAGACGTTCGTCTTGGTAAACGACCGGCAAACCGAATTGCTGTTCGATCGCTGCGCCGTAAGCCATAGAAGCTTCCGCTCTAGGTCCGATCGTATTATTCATATTTTTAGGTAGTCCTACCACAAAACGTGAGACTTCATATTCTTTCACCAATTCAGCAAGTCGATCATAACCGAAATTGCCTTCATCTTCATTGATGCGAATGATCTCAATCCCTTGTGCTGTCCAGCCCATTGGGTCACTGACCGCCACGCCGACTGTCCGCGAACCAACATCCAATCCCATGATTCTCATTATAGGTTGATCCCGTGATTGCCTAAATAATAACGGATCAGAACTTCCATGATCTCATCCCGTTCGTGACGACGAATCAAATTCCGGGCATCCCGATAACGAGGAATGTAAGCCGGGTCGCCAGAAAGGAGATAACCGACGATTTGATTGATCGGATTGTATCCTTTTTCCTCTAATGCTCGGTAGACGATAGCTAATGTTTCGCTGACTTCTTTTTTACGGCTATCATCAAAATCAAAGCGAACTGTTTCATCTGTAAAACCCATTTCACGACACCTCTCTTTTGTATAGATTTTAGCATATGTTCCTACTATATTGTACTAAACGTTTGATAAAACTACAAACATATGCTTAGATTTTCTCCATTATAACAAAGGTTTATGATGTTTTTATGAACTTTCTTAAAAAAAGCTAGAAAGCGCGATAGACATACTGATTTTCTGGTGCTTCAATCGTCTTCTCTTGGTCTGCTACCACCATCGGCAAGTCCCGTTTGAAGGGTTGATAGTACTTCGATTGGATCGTCCCTTCCACGTGGAGCCACTGGTTATTTTCTGCCGTTGTTTGTTGAGGTAATTCCACTCGCAAGCCAAAAACGCCTGAATCAGCCACACAATGGATAATGCCAAAACGAAACAAAAAGATTTCATTGGCATCATCTTGATCTGCATGGTACACAAATCCATCATAGGTGATTTTCTTACCAATGAATTCACTCGGGTACGTATAGATCAACTCCATGACTTCCAAGTAATTTTCTTCCGTTACCGCAATCGTCTCATCTTTGGCGTAACGTGCCAATGCGGCATCCATCTGAGTGTCATAATCTTCTTTGTTAAAATAAAGACTTGTATCGGGTTTCAGATATTGGGTCGTCATTTCTGGATCCCCTACAGATTCTTCACTTAGGGGGAAATTAAACCCTTTTGCTTCAACGATCGTCGTATCCAAGCTAACGGTGGGGAAAAAGAAACCCACGATGATCGGTAAGGCTAATAGAAAATACGCAATCACTCGTTGGTGTTTTTTCTCTAATCCATGCTGGTGCTCGTCGTCATGATGATGCTCGGGCTCTTGTTTGACCCAAAAGTACAGCTGGACCAAAGCCAACAATAAAGAAATGATCATAGATAAAATAGCGAGATAGCGATAATGAATGTTGATAAACTGATTGAGTTTACCCGTCACTTGCAAATACATCATCAATTCAAAATAGCCTGATAAGATCAAAAAACGAACCATTCTTTACACCACCCATGCATAAATTGAAACGACGATTGCGACTAAACCAACTAAAGAAGCGATAAAACGCCCCGAAAAGTACCGCTTCATCATCAACAAGTTTTTAATATCTACCATTGGACCAAAAACCAGGAAACCGACGACTGGTCCAGTGCCGAATAAACTCAACAACGAAGAGCCGATAAAGGCATCTGCTTCGGAACATAGGGATAACGTTAATGCTAACAGCAGCATGACAAAGACCGCTAGCAGCTTCGTGGAACCTAATGTCAGCATCAAGCCAGTTGGCAGATAGGTCTGCATCGCTGAGGCGATCAACGCACCAATGATCAAATAACGCCCAGTATCGAAAAACTCATCCAAACTATGCTGCAGCAAATGACGAATCTGCCGAAGGAGCGGATGACTGGTCTTTTCTGTTTGATGATGGGCGTGATCATGCCCATGATGGTGTGAATGAACTGACTGCTCATTCCCGCCACTTAATTGATTGGCAAGCCGTGTTTTTAAGACCTCTTGTTTGTTAAAATACGCCAGCCAGATCCCCACGACCATTGCGACCAATAAGCTGCCCAGTACACGCAAAAAGGCGAACTTCGCGGAATTTCCAAAGGCAATGAATGTAGAAAAAATCACGATAGGATTGATGATCGGCGCAGTCAGCATAAAGGCAAACGCCGTGTACACTGGCACGTCTTTTTTTTACGAACTGATTGACGATCGGTACGATCCCGCATTCGCAGGAAGGAAAAAAGACCCCCAGACCACAACCAACTGTGATCGATGCCAATTTGTTTTTTGGTAAGAGTCTCGTGACTCTTTCTGGCGTCAAGAAGACTTGTAAAGCACCTGATATCAAGCAGCCCAATAGGACAAAGGGCAAGGCTTCAATGACGATAGATAAAAAAATAACACTCATTTGCAGGACAGAATTCGGTAATGCCTGAAACATAACTTTAACCTTCTTTATCAATAAATTCGAAACGCTGGAATTACTATACGTTTTTTCCTTTTTTTATACAACGTTTTTTTTAAAGCAGTCTGTTTTTTTAATCGTTGCTTTAGATTTTCCTTATCTTTAAATCCTTCTTGTTCACCTAAATGATCAGCAACTAGCAGATATTTTGACTTTTCCTCAAGAACAGCGTACATTTTCCATGGAGGAATGACTTATGCAAAAAAATCAACCGATCCAAGAGAGGCTCGCCCAACATCCGTTGGCACTACTCTATCTCTCTCAACCAAATTGCAGTATTTGTGTTGCGGACAAACCACGCATCCAAACACTGGCACAAACCCAACAACTCCCACTATTTACCATCAACACGCTGGCAGAGCCAGAAGCAGTCAGTTTATTTTCGGTCTTGACGGTTCCCGTCGTCCTCTTGTTCGCAAATGGGAAAGAAGTGCATCGCGAAGCCCGCATCATCGATTTCACACGTTTGACTCAACAAATCTTGCGGTATCAAGAAGCACTCACAAGCGTTGAAGAGCAAGATTCCTACGAATCACTTTTTGACCAGTTAGACGAGTAAGTTCAGTGAATGAAAGCAAAAAACAGCTGTCAGATCCTTGTATATACTACGATCTGGCAGCTGTTTTTCTGGTTCCTATTTATGTGATGCGATTATTCGCTTAGTGATGGTTCTTCTACTGGTTCTTCATGTGACAAGACGTTGCCTGAATGCAAGAAATAAATCAATGTTTGCAATTCATTGGTTAA
Source organism: Enterococcus sp. OL5 (assembly GCF_006491895.1). Lineage (NCBI taxonomy): Bacteria > Bacillati > Bacillota > Bacilli > Lactobacillales > Enterococcaceae > Enterococcus > Enterococcus sp. OL5. Next base: position 37,970 of record NZ_VHIL01000009.1, on the reverse strand, counting down.
GTCAACGTTTTGAATCAGCACGCCTTTTGGTGCAGTGATCCGTGCAGGTGTAAAGTTCAAGATTCCTTTAATGCCAGCTTTCACAAGCTCGTTCACTAAATCTTGTGAATGTTGTGCGGGAACCGTCAAAATAGCCACATCGATCTGTTGGATCTTCACTTGTTCCTTCATGTCATCCATTGGATAGACCGGCACACCATCTACGATTCGACCAACTAGATCTTCGTTGACATCAAATGCGGCACTGATCCGAATGCTGTTGCTTTGGTGAAATTTGTATTTCAACAAGGCGCTCCCCAAGTTTCCGACACCGACTAAAGCTACATTCGTCATGTGGTCTTCGTTCAATGTCTTCGCAAAGAACTGCATCAAGCTTTCAACATCATAGCCGTAGCCGCGTTTTCCTAATTCACCAAAGTAGGAAAAGTCGCGGCGGATCGTCGCACTATCAACTTGAACAGCTTCACTTAGTTCGGTCGAAGAAACTTTTAATTTGCCTGCTTGGTGCAAAATACGCAAGTAACGATAATATAAAGGCAATCGCTTCGCTGTTGCCTTTGGAATTTGATGATCTTTCAAAGAATACTCCCCCATTGTGAAAAATTCACTTGTGATGAAGCTATCATAACAAATACATTGTTCAAAAATCAATTTGAATGCTCATAATTTGAAATATAAATTTTATAATGGTAAAATCAAACTTTTTCCCAATCGCCGTTTCCCCTAAAATATGATAGACTTGTAGTATTGCAACCTTGATACAGACAAGTTTCTTAAAGATAGGAATGACATACACATGATTTTATTACAAGCCAACCAAATCGCCCGTCTTTTCGGAGCCGAGGTTTTATTTGAAAATATCCAATTAGAGATTGCCAGCAATTCCCGAATCGCGCTTGTTGGGCGCAACGGTGCTGGTAAATCAACGCTACTGAAAATTATTGCTGGACTCGAAAGTCCTGATAAAGGAACGATCGCTAAAAACAAAACCGCTACGATGGGCTACTTAGCTCAAGATACCGGACTTGCTAGTCAGGCCACCGTTTGGGAAGAAATGCTGGGGGCTTTTGCAACGGTTCGGCAGATGGAGCAGCGCATGCGTACCTTAGAGATCGCCATCTCCGAAGCAGATCCTACTGCTGACTCTGGCAATCTCCTGAAAGAATACGACCAATTGCAGCATGAATTTGCAGAAAAAAATGGCTATGGCTATGAAAATGAGATTCGCTCCGTCTTGCACGGTTTTCAGTTTGATCCTTCTTTTTACACGCAAGCAATCAATACCCTTTCTGGTGGTCAAAAAACCCGCTTGGCATTAGCAAAAATGCTACTGCAAAAACCTGATATCTTGATCCTCGATGAACCGACCAACCATTTAGACATCGAAACGTTATCTTGGTTGGAAAACTATCTGCAAGGATATGCCGGTGCGTTGCTGATCGTTTCCCATGACCGTTACTTCTTAGACAAAGTCGTCAACGACGTCTACGAACTGAGTCGCCAAAAAATGCGCCACTACAAAGGCAATTACAGCCGCTATTTGACCCTGAAAGCGGAACAGCTGCAAAGTGAATGGAAAGCCTTTGAAAAGCAGCAAGAAGAAATCAATAAACTGGAAGACTTTGTTGCCCGCAACCTTGTCCGTGCGTCTACCACCAAACGCGCGCAAAGCCGCCGTAAGCAATTAGAGAAAATGGATCGGCTGGATCGCCCGCAAGGAGATGAAAAATCCGCCCACTTCCTTTTTTCCATTGAAAAGCCTTCAGGAAATGTTGTGATGCAAGTAGAAAATGCCGCTATCGGTTATTCTGAAGAAGAAGTCTTATCGGCGCCCATCGACTTAGATGTTCGGCGCAAAGATGCGATCGCTTTAGTAGGACCGAATGGGATCGGCAAATCAACCTTACTGAAATCGCTGATTCATAAAATCCCCTTTATTCAAGGAAAGGTCCATTTTGGCGCCAATGTCTCAATCGGGTACTATGACCAAACCCAATCCGATCTGCATTCAACCAAAACGATCCTTAATGAGCTTTGGGATGACCACAGCACCACACCTGAAGTCGAGATTCGCAATATATTAGGCAGCTTCTTATTTTCTGGAGAAGATGTTGAAAAGCCGATCACGCTGTTAAGCGGTGGCGAAAAAGCCCGTGTCGCTTTGGCAAAATTAGCCATGGACCATGACAATTTCTTGATTTTGGATGAGCCAACCAACCATTTAGACATCGACAGCAAAGAAGTCTTAGAAAATGCGCTGATCGATTATGAAGGCACTTTGTTCTTCGTATCTCACGACCGCTACTTTATCAATCGAATCGCCACCAAGGTCGTAGAACTGTCTGAAAACGGCAGCAAGCTCTATCTAGGCGATTACGATTATTATTTAGAAAAGAAACAAGAAGAAGCTGAGATCGCAGCGATGTTGGAAGCAAAAACAACCGAAACCACCCTCTCAGCGGGCAAACAAACCTTTGTCCAAAGCAAAGAACAGCAAAAAGCCGTTAGAACCTTACAGCGAAAAGTCGCCCAAATCGAAGAAGAGCTTGCCACGATAGAAGAAACGATCCAGCAACTGGAACAAGACATGACCGCACCAGAAGCGTTGAATGATCATGTAAAATTGACCGCGTTGAATCAGGCGTTAGAACAAGCCCGCACTGAACAAGAAGCCCTATTAGAAGCATGGGAAAATACTAGCTTAGAACTAGAGGCATTTGAAAGTTGATCGTGTCATCGGTCTGTAGGCCGATGACAATCGCCCCCTCCTTTGTTTTACTTAAAAGAACAGGATGAATACGTACAATTCGTAAAACAAGGAGGGAAAAATGCAAAAACAGACAGATGTTTATCGAAAGCGTCGGCCAATGGTTGTTTTGGCAGGATTGGTGTTGATTTGGATAGGGTTCAATCGAATCTCTCATCACGTGTTGTACGGAGAGTTGTCCGAACACGTGTCTACCGTCGTTGCCTATGATGAGAGTTATGACGACGAATATGTTTATTCTCAGGCTATCTTTAGTGATGACATCAATGCTTATTTATGGGAAATGGACATCACAACACCGATTTTCTTGCAGACGAACGAAGATTGGGCCGATAGATCCTATGGCAATGACGGCAGCCAAACCTTAGCAGAAAACGGCTGTGCGATTGCTTCTCTTGCGATGGTTCAATCCTATCTTGAAGGCTATCCCATTTCGCCACTAGAAGTCCTCGATTGGGCAGGAGATCATTATTACGTTGACGGCCAAGGAACGGACTGGCGGATTTTTTCTGACTTTGCCGATGCAAACGGCTACAACTATTATGATCTTGGCACAGATCTAGCCAGCGTTGAAGCTTACTTGCAACAAAATCATCCCGTCATCGTTTCTGTGACTCCAGGGGAATTTACAGATGGCGGCCATATTATGGTCTTAGGTGGAATGATGGACGATCAAGTGTTTGTCTTAGATCCCAATGATGATCCAGAAAAATCCCATTACGCTATCTATTACACACTAGATGAAATCGCTGATCAAAGCTTGCGCTTTTGGACCTTCAGCTGATTGATCGAAAAAAGTCCCATTGGGGGCTTTTTTCTTTGTCGTCCCGAAAGCAGCAACTGGATCTTACTTTTTTAATAAAAAAACCATTCTTTCTCCCCTTAGGAATCCGCTTTCTATTATAATGGAAGAAAGAAAGGTGTGAAGTCTATGAAAATCGGTATCCCCAAAGAAATCAAGAACAATGAAAATCGTGTGGCATTGCCGCCCTCCGGAGTCTATGAGTTAGTCCAAGACGGACACGAAGTCTTCGTTGAACAAGGCGCTGGTGCAGGATCAACCTTTTCTGATCAAGCGTATCAGGAAGTCGGCGCTACGATTGCTACCGTTGAAGAGGTTTGGGCCTCTGAATTGGTTATGAAAGTCAAAGAACCTTTACCAGAAGAATACCCCTTTTTGCATGAGGGACTGGTTTTATTCACCTATTTCCACGTAGCCGCCAATCAACAGCTTGCTCAAGCGTTGATCGACAGCAAAGTGATCGCTGTTGCTTATGAGAACGTCCAGCTGGCGAACGGCACCCTGCCTCTGCTATCACCCATGAGTGAGATCGCTGGAAGAATGTCTGTTCAAATTGGCGCGCAATTTCTCGAAAAAATATATGGTGGAAAAGGGATACTGCTTTCAGGTGTTCCCGGCGTCCGTCAAGGTCGGGTAACAATCATTGGTGGTGGCGTTGCCGGTGAGAATGCCGCGAGAGTCGCTGTAGGTCTAGGCGCACAAGTGACGATTTTAGACGTTTCGATCCCACGCTTACAAGAGCTGGATCGCCAATTTTCTGGTCAAGTCCAAACCTTGTATTCCAATCGCTTGAATATCGAACGAACGATCCAATCCGCGGACTTGGTGGTAGGAGCCGTCTTATTGCCAGGACAAAAAGCCCCGTGCTTAGTGACCCGCAACATGGTGAAACAGATGCCTGAAAAATCCGTGATCGTCGATATTGCCATTGACCAAGGCGGAATTTTTGAGACCGAAGACAAAGTCACCACCCACGACGAGCCAACCTATATCCGGGAAGAAGTTATTCACTATGCAGTGGCGAATATGCCAGGTGCTGTGCCGCAAACGGCAACCATCGCATTGAGCATTGCCACCTTACCGTATGCCCAGCAGCTAGCGAAGGATCCTTTAACAGCGTTGCGAGAAAACGAGGCCCTTGCCAAAGGGGTCATCGCCTATGAGGGCGCATTTACTTCAAAAGAAGCTGCTCACGATCTATCATTGCCTTTTACCGATCTATCGGAATTGATTTGAGCCACTCTCCCACAATAAAACCAGCAGCCGCACAAGTAATTCGCGGCTGCTGGTTTGCTTTCTATGAGAATTTCCTTTTTTGGGTAGCATGGGCTTTGGAAGTATGCTATATTCATACTTAAAAAAAATTCGACCTAGACAGGAGGAACACTGTGCTTACTCAACAACAAATCCAAGCATTTCCCAAAGTAGAACTTCACTGCCATCTCGACGGTTCCATTCGTCCAGAAACATTGATCACCATCGCCAATCAGCAAGAACTACCGATCGAGCAAGACGTAGAAGCTGTGAAAGCACAGATGCAAGCCCCCAAAGATTGTCATGACCTGAGGGATTATCTTCGCTGCTTTGATTTCGTTCGGCCGTATCTGCAAACACAAGAAGCGTTAGCAGCTGCCGCCTATGATGTGATGGAACAAGCTGCTCAAGATGGGGTCGCTTATATTGAGATCCGCTTTGCTCCCAGCTTATCGATGGACAAAGGACTTACTTGCAGCCAGACCATCCAAGCCGTGATCGAAGGCATCGCACGAGCAGAAGAACGCTACCCAATCAAAGGCAATGTTTTGGTCATTGGGATGCGTCAAGAAGACCTACCAGCTATTACGGCGATTTTTGATGAAGCGATCGCTCTTACCGATGAAAAAGTCGTCGGTATTGATCTGGCAGGTCCAGAAGAAGACGGGTACGTCCCTGATTTAGCTGCTAGCTATCAAGTGTTCCTCAAGAACCAAAGTGTCCAGCTGACCTTACATGCAGGCGAATGCGGCTGTGTGCAAAACATTTATCAAGCCATCGAAAGCGGTGCGCAGCGGATTGGCCACGGCATCGCCTTAAAAGGAGATCCTACTGCTCAAGCATTTGTTCGAGAACAAAATCGCTGTATCGAAGGCTGTCCTACCAGCAATGTTCATACGCGTGCGATTCCCACATACTCGGCATACCCATTAAGAGAATGGCTGGAAGCCAAGGTCTCTTTTTGTTTGAATACCGATAACCGAACGGTCTCAAACACGACATTGACCAATGAATACCTGCAAATGGCTCATCATTGCGACATGACCGAATCAGAGATGCGCTTCTTAAACGAAACCGCCGCTCAGCATTCCTTTGCGGAAGCTTCCGACAAAGCGGTACTCTTGAAAAAAATCCAAGAATGGCAATTCTAATAAACATGGACGCTAGTGATCCCCACTGGCGTCCATGTTTATTTCCAAAACGATCAACTTTCTTTCCTTTATGCAAAGAAGAGCCGATCGATCCGTGTTAATTCCACCTTACCTCCCATTTTCTATTTTTATGAAAATAAAAAAGCTGTTTAGATGAAATCTCATCATAAACAACTTTTCTATGCTAGATAAAAATTTGTATTCAATGTCAACGTTTTTGAAGAAAACAAGAAAACCATTCCCATGTTCTCTTACACAATCATTTACACAAGTACCCAGCTAATTTTTTAAATCTAAGCCTTCAATCAACGCCACCGCACGATCGATCCCAGCGTCTTTTGTTTCTTCTAGCACCACGTAACAGTATGGCTTGTGTTTGATCAGAAGCTGTAAAATTTCTGGATACCGTATTTGTCCTTCACCTAACGGGACAGGGATCACTTCTTCTCCCGAGAGTTGAAAGTCCTTTAGGTGCAAGCAGACGATTTTCTCTCCGAAAAGAGTAAATGCTTCTTCTACCAATGCGACTTGATCAGCAGCCGTTTTTGCGGTGATCAAATTCGTTGGATCGTAAATGATCCCTAAATAATCAGAAGGAACACGTTCAATCAGCTCGACGATGCGCTGATTCGAATACAGCGGATGATTCAGTCCAGCTTCGATCCCTACCATGATTTGATGTTTTTCTCCCACTCGAACGAGTCGCTGGATCACATGGATCAAGTCTTCAAAAACCTCATCCGAAAAATTCTCTTCGCTATATCCCAGCGCGGCAATGACTGAGCCTGTTTCTGAAGCCACCATGCTGGCACCAAAATAACGGGCATGGAATAAATAGCGCTCAAATTTCTGTAAGATTTTTTCTCGTTCCCCTGGTTCGGGATGAATCAAGTTACTATAACAACTTAACAAAGCGATTTGAACGCCTTGTTTTTGGAATTCATTCTTGAAGAAGGTCCCCATACCTGGATTCATCTTTTCAGGAGCACTTAGGTCTGGAAAAGACGCATTCAAGGCAAACTGAACGTTTTTTATTTTCTTTGCACCTACCGCTTGTGCTAGCTGCTTGGGTGTATATTCTCCTGAAAGGTCATGCCCTCGGATGGCTAAATGAATCATCTGACTCCTCGCTTTCTACTGTTTTTTCCCATTCAATAATCAAATTTTCATAAGGTTTTAGCCTATGGTTACCGCGCGTCAGCGCTTCCCCTGACAAACGTTCGAATCCGGGGAGAGGTAAGGTAAAGTCAGCTGTCGTCATACCTAAGTTACTGATCCAAAGTTGGACATGGGTCGCTGACTCTCTGCGATACTTCATCACACCTTCCGAACATTTGATCAACTGGCGATCTGATTCATAAGAGAAAAGTTCTTTGCGACAAAACGACTGCCATATCAAACTGTCTGTTAAATTGCTAGGTAGCGCACCTAAATAGATGATCTCTCCTTGAGCCAGTTGTTTCTTAGCTAGTAGCGTTTGGTCATTCCCTCGTCCTATCGTTTCCCAATCTTCTGGGCAGTGAAAAACTGTGACCAAATGATCTAAAGGTTCTTCTAGGCCATCATAGGTTAGCTGATAAGCCAGTCCTTTCACCGTAAACTGCTGGATTTGGTCAAACCCGAGCCATTCTCCTAAACGATCTAAACCATTCGTCGCTGGCCACGCCAGCTCTTTGGTCCGATCCCCCGTCATCGGGCCTAAAATCAGCTTGCCTCCTGCTTCGGTAAAGGCGGCAAATTTTTTCAGCAAAGTAGGACTGATCCAACGAACAAATGGGGCAAGAACAACATCATACTCTTCTAACGGACTATTTTCTTGAATGATTTCTACACGAATCCCTTGGCGAATCAGACTGCCGTAAAATTCGGTAAACAGGCTGCGATAATCATAAACACCCCCATGATCGATCGTGTAAAAGCGTTTCGAGTAATCCGAGTAGATAATGGCTATTTTTGCTGATACATACTTCGTTTCCGCTAAAAGTGGTGCGATCTGTTGTCTTAGTTCGCCAATCCGAACTACCTCTTCATACCCACGATCTGGCTCTCCCCAAGCAGTTAACACGGCACTATGGGGTTGCTCCACACCATAGCGATGTCCACGAAAATGCCAAAAGCAGAAGGATTTCAAATTACCTGCATAGCCAATGAACGCTTCACTTGTGACAAACCCATGAGGACGAGGTGCTGCATAGTTTTCAATATGACCAGCATTGGCAGTACAAGTTTCTAACAATAACATTTCCTTGTTGCGCGGTTTGACATTCCGCCAACGATCCAAGTTCATCGTATATGCTGGATAGTTGTCTGCCGGTGCATACGTATCAAAACCAGCAATATCTAAATCAGCAAATAGCTCATCATTTTGCAAGTTAAACCCAAAAGCGGAGTTATGGGTAATGGGTAACGCGGTCTCCATTCGGATAAAATGACAAAGATCATGCGCAAACTCATTCAACGTATCAGTGGTAAAGCGGCGAAAGGCATTCATCAAGGAAGAATTATGCAAAAATGGGGTTGTTAGCGGCAAGACGACATCCTCAAATGCGTCATACCACTCACTCCACACCTTCGTTCCCCAACACTCATTGAGGTTAGTCACGGATCGATAGCTGTCTTTTAAATACGTATGCCAACGCGTTTGGCACGTCGTACAGTAACATAGATCGACATGACATTTAAACTCATTGTCCAATTGCAACATAACGACATTTTCATGTTTTTCGGCAATCTCAGCGATTTTTCTCGTCAAACGATAGGCATAACGGCGAAAGTCCTCGTTGTTGGTACAGACATGCTGTCTTGAGCCGTGATGCATCTTCGTTCCATCTTGGTTAGTGACCAACGCTTCTGGGTACTGTTTTGTAAACCAGCGGGGTGGGGTCGGCGTTGGAATACATAAGCAAACATCGATGCCATTTGCTTGGTACTGTTCTAGCGCACGGTCCAACAACGAAAAATCATATTCTCCAGGTTGAGGCTCCAAGTCACGCCACATGAATTCCCCAATTCTAGCAAAATTCATGCCCAACGTTTTCATCGTGTGACTATCACTTTGCATGATTTCTTCCGACCAGACTTCTGGATACATGCAGGCGCCGTAATAAATATCAGGAAAAAGTGGTTGCTCATGGAAAAACGCCTGTAGACGAATCGCTACATAGCGAGCGATCATATGCGCCCCGAGCTTTGAAAAGTGGGTATCATCTGCGAGACCTGCAGGATAATTAGAGTGCTCATTCGGTACTAACCAAACAAAGAGTGCTTTGGAAGCTTCTAGTCCTAATGTGTCATAATAATGATAGGTATAGCGATTTAAATCAAACAAAACTACTTCTTCCGTTCGACTAAGTTCTCTTAAGACAGGTAAAAATGCTGACAACGTATGCGCCAGTCGTCCCTCTTCTCCTACCCGCCGTTCAACAGGTGTACACAGGATCGGGATTCCTGTTTTTTCTTTGATCTGACGGATCATGTCTGTTAAATGAGCAATGTATGCCTCCATCGTGACATGGTTTTTCTCTTTTTGGTCATTATGTCCAAATTGCAGTAGGACGACTGTATTCGGTTCGACTTCTTGCAGGAGCTGCTCAAACAACCCTTCTTCGATAAACGAACGAGTCGTACTGCCGTTTTTTGCAAAATTGCGTACGTTTACTTCTGGGGGTAGATAGCTTGGTAAGGCTTGTCCCCAGCCCATCATTGGCTGTTGATCAAGGGGATAATCCGCCACGGTTGAATCTCCGCCTAAAACGATTTTCATTTCTTTTCTTCCTCCATCTATTTACTATCAGATTTCCAACAGCTTTGACAAGTCCACTGGTTTTCTTGCTGAACATAAGCTGTATTAGAAATCGCTTTCTTTTCTATTATACAAAACATTCGCTGATGAAAACATGGAAAAATCAGAGCAAAAGCTGCGAAAATACGAGCTTTTCCGCAGCAACCAACAGTGATCAGCTCTGACCTTTTCGATATTGTCCTGGGGTCATCCCCGTGCACTTTTTAAATAAACGATTGAAGTAACTGGGATTATACCCAAGGTTTTCTGCGATTTCATTGATTTGGTGATCGGTTTCGAGCAACTGCCGTTTTGCTTCTACGATGCGAACATTAGTTAAATAATCAATAAAGTTGACCTGCTTGGCACGCTTGAACTCCTTACTCAAAAAGATTGGGTCGACTTCGAAACGATCCGCAACGTATTCTAAGGAAATTTGTTCATTGCGAAAATCAGATTGGATGTACTCCGCTACTTTTTGGATCATTTCACTATAAGAATTAGCGACATTTTCTTGCCAGAGGATGGAAACGGGCTTTAAGAAATGATGGTACAAAAAGGCTTGGATCTGATTGATGTCTAAAAGTCGTTCAATTCGCTCTAACACAACCGTTTTCGATACATAATCCGTTCCTGAGACCCCATTTTCATTTAAAAGGTAATCGACTTGATCATACAGTCGATTGACCACATAGATCACCGCAGCCTGTTGATTGTTTTCTGCCACGACCTGTTCTAAAAACCGCTGGACACTTCGTTGCAATTCTTCATGATAGCCACTTTTCAGCGCTGTTAAAATCAAATTTTCTTGCGAAAGAGAATACTTCGGCAGCGGGCGCATGTTCTCTCCTTGAAGCACTTGATTTTCGGGAATCAACTGTTGCAGATGGATTTGCTTTTTGAGCCGTTGGGCAACTTCAGGCAACTTGCGAATCTCAGTTTCTTGTTGCGAACTAACGATGGTGACATAACGGCAGACGATCAAATTGATTTGCTTGGTGACCATCGTGAAGTAATCTGTCAGTTGTTGCTCTTGATTGACCACAAAAACCAAAATCCGTCCTTCATTTGACGAAACGATGGTTGATTCTGGGAAAAACATGGCTGTGACATCCGCTATAATGTTTTCTAACGCAAACAAAATGTGGGTTTCATCTTGTGAATTTGCTTGATTGCTTAATAGATCATTGAGTTGGAAATAAAACAGGCGATACCCTTGATCACTTAAGCGCCAGTTTTTTTGCTGCAGTAATTGTTGCGATTCTTCCTCTGATAAATAGCCATAATACCCTTCCATCAAATGTTGGATCACTTGCCGCTTGAGCGAATCTTGAAAGCGTTCCGCCTGATTTTGTAGCAATCCTTTTTCACGACTTAATTGTTGCCAACGGTCCACCAAAAACTCCAGATCGTTTTCTTTTTTCCATTGGGTATTACCAAAGAGCTGATCCATCGTTTTTTCAAAAGGTCGGTATTGTTTTTTTGCCAAAAAGAGACTCATGACTGCCACACAAGCAATAAAAAGAATACTTACGACGATCAGCACTCTAGCCAAATGAGTGACTGGCTCGGTAATCAATGCTAAGGGAACGACGGTATAAAACGTCCATATTTGGTTGAGTCGCGTACTGTTTACGGCGATCATGCTATAATCATTGCCATTGATCGATTCGACCCAGGTTCCTTGATGCTCCTCACTCAGCGGTTGGATAACATTCGCTAAGTTCTGATCGCCAATAAAACGAAAACTCTCATGATTAAAGGAAATCGCTGCGAGTCCATTTTCAATTTGGGTATCATAAAAATACTTTAACAATGATTGCTCGTCGATCGTTGCAACTAAAAAAATTTTAGGCTGATCTTCGCCTTGGCTATCAATGTTTTGTACAAAAATCAATTCATCCTCTTCTTCAATGATCTTCCACTGATACTGCCTCCCATTATCGATCCGATAGCGTTCAAATGCTGTTTTGGTTTGCTCGAGCGTTAATTCATACGTACCGCCACTCTCAATCCCAAAAGGCGCCTCTCCGAGCGAATAAATACCAATTCGATTGACATAATTGGAGCTATTTGTTAAGTAAAACAATTCTTCCGACAGTTGGATCAACGTCTGATAATTTGTCGTTTCCAGTAAATCTTCTTGGTAGCGCCTTTGAAACGATTGCCCCCAAACGCTTAAAGTCACTTCCAGCTGCGAGAACTGTTGGTTGATGTTACTAACGATTCCTTCGACTTGGCGATTATTTAGTTCTTGATACGATCGTTGTAATGGTCCGATCAAATAGGCATGCAAAAAGATTGCAACGAATAATAGCGGCACGACGATCCATAGACTGGCTAGCTGCAGTTTTCGATGAAAACCGCCTGTTTTAAAGTACTTCATTCCCAAACACCCTTGTAATAGATTTTATGTAACAAATTGGCATGCGAAAAAACGCATGACAACCTATCCACAACTATTGAAGTGTATCATCCTTTGACGGATCCAATCAGCATTCCTTTGGCAAAATGTTTTTGCAAAAACGGATAGAAGATCAAAATTGGCAAAGTAGCCACAATGATGACTGCAAATTTGATTCCTTGTTCGGGCGGCATATAGTTGGGGTCCATACTTGCTAACGCATTGGCACCACTGGACGCCATCGTGATCTGTCTTAACAATAACTGAATCGGCCATTTTGCTGAATCGTTGATATAGAGCAATCCACTCATGAAGTCGTTCCAGATACCAACGGCGTAAAAAAGGGTGAAGGTCGCGATCACTGGTTTTGATAAAGGCAAAATGATTTTCCATAAGATCCCTAGTTCCGTACAGCCGTCCATCTTGGCGGATTCTTCCAATTCGATCGGCATTTCTTGGAAAAAGTTTTTGATGATCATTAAGTTGAAGGGATTGATCGCGATTGGCAAAATCAATGCCCAATAAGAATTGATCAGTCCTAAATTTTTAACCACGATAAACGTTGGGATCATCCCACCTGAAAAGAGCATTGCAAAAATCACGAGATTCAACAAGGTGTTCCGTCCTTTTAGGTGCTTGCGTGATAAAGGATAGGCAAAGGTGAAGGTACAGAAAAGCTGCACCAGCGTGCCAACGATGGTAACGCCGACCGTTACAAGCAAACTACGGATAAAGGTGTTGGTTGAAAAAATAAAGCGATAGGAGTCGAGACTGATCTCGCTTGGCCATAAGAAAAACGAGCGAGTGGTCAATTCTAACTCCGTAGCAAATGAACCGGCGATCACATAAATAAAAGGAATCACCATGAATAACCCAATTAATGCCAAAAATAGCGCATTAAAAATATCAAATATTTTCCCTGCTTTCGTATTGTGTAAAGTAGCCATCTTTTTCCTCCTTAGTATAAGCCGCTTTCGCCAAAGCGTTTCGCTAATTTATTGGTACAAAGTACGAGGATGATCCCAACGATCGATTTAAATAATCCGACGGCTGTTGAGTAACTGTAAGCGCCATTGGTAATCCCCATCATATACACATACGTATCAAAAACATCTGCTACTGTTCGGTTCAACTGATTGGTCATCAAGAAAATCTGATCAAACCCAGTAGACAAAATCGACCCGATCCGCATGATCAGCATAATGATGATCGTCGAACGAATCGCAGGTAAAGTAATGTGCCACACACGTCGGAAACGTCCTGCACCATCCATGATCGCGGCTTCGTATTGCTCCTGATCCACACCTGATAAGGCAGCTAAATAAATAATAGTCCCCCAACCGATCTCTTTCCAAATCGATTGCATCACGATCATGGGGCGGAACCATTGCGGGTCTGAGAGAAAGTCGATTTCAACGCCTGTCAACGAAGCGATAAATTGAGTGATCGCTCCATGATCGATGTTGAATAAGATATGCCAAAGACTAACGACGATCGTCCATGAAAGAAAATGTGGTACATAGACGAAGGTTTGAATGGTCCGCTGAAACAGCTTGTTGCGCAATTCATTCAGTAACAGTGCCAAAAAGATGGGTGCTGGAAACGAAAAGAAGATGTTTAAAAAGGCAATCATCAACGTGTTCCACAAGATCCGAAAGAAATCAGGATTATTGAAGAAATCCATAAAATTTTGTGTTCCGACCCATGGACTATCTGCGATTCCTAAAAAAGGCACATAATCTTTGAAAGCAATAATCAACCCATACATCGGTGCATAACGAAATACTGCAAAATAGATGATCCCGGGAATCGTCAAAATATAGAGCCATTTATTTTGTTTAAAATGGTTGAGAAAACTCCCCCATTGCTCTTTCGTTTTCGGCACTTTTTTTATTGTTGTTTCCATTCATTCTCCTCCTCTAATTCCGCTCCAATCAGTGCTAAACAACAAATCGTATTTAGTCCCCACTGTGACAACACATTGGTCGATACCCACGGCATTTCTTTTATTTTTTTCCACGTTGTCGCTGCTTCAATGGTCGCTTCGATCGGCAATGGAACACCCGATTTGTCATTATCAAGCAATAACTGCCAAGCCCTTTGACTGATTGCTCGATCGTTACGCACTCGCCCAGCAAAGGCCATCATCGTCGACGCAAACATTGGCCAGGCAAAATGAGGTTCCGTCAGTACCTCGTTTGACTCTTCTGCTTTTCTCTCAGGACTCAAGCTATAAAACCAGCCAAACTCCCCTAACATCTCTGTCCACTCGGGGTCTTCCAGCACTTGAGCAAGTTCTAACCAAACTTGCGGCGCCCCAAAGGAGATGACCATGTGATAGCCGCCAAAATTCCCTGTTCCCATATAAGACAAGGTTTTGTCTTGTAGATCAAATAATACTGTGGGTCCAGACAAAAGGCGCTGGGGCATGGCTTTGATGCAGGTGATGCCCGTGCGAATTTTTTCAAGGTAAACAGGATCATTCGTCCGTTCCCACTGGGTAAACCAGTTCGAGACTAGCGCAGCCCAATCTGGTCCGATTCGGATCGGTATCCGCTTCGTTTCTCGTTCATAAAACTCGCGCATCGGTGGTAACGCATCAAAAGCATAGGTTTCATTGTCTTTGACTTGTTCCATAACCTCCCCAATACGTTCATCCGCTGTCAAATAGTAGTAGTAGCGATGCAGACCCGCCATTGAAATTCGAACTTCTTTGGCTTGGCAGCCCCAATGAACGACATTATGCCGAGACCCCAATCCTTTGTATTCACCAGCATGATACTGATCGACTTCTGAAGTATGTCTCGTCATGCTTTCAGCCAGATAGTAGACGCTTGGATCACCGGTTCGTAAAAAATCTAACCAAAGCCACATGTTGGGGACCAATTCAGTGTTTTGCCAAGCGTACCCACCAAGATCGTAGCGCCATTGGTGTCGAAACTGATCATAGGTATGCATGACATCACCATAGTTCCAATAGCCATACCAACTTCTTTGTTGGACTTCTGCTAAATAGAATTGCCGCATCTTAGCCAATTGTTGCTCCAGCAACTGTTTCGTTTTCGTTGATTCGTCTGGTAAACTGATCCTGCCAAAAACCTTCGTCTCTTGATAACGCTCAGGCAATGAAACGATCTGGGCAGGTTCTTGGTTTTCTTGAGCTAAGCCCAGCAACACTTCTTCTGACGGGGCTTCTTCATAAAGATCCAACCAACAACGCGTCGTATTTGCTACACCAACTGCCGTCGAACGAATCTCTTCCATTCCTTCGTATCCGCTAAGCATATGATCCCGTTTGGAATAGTGCTGAAAATCCATTGGCTTGGCATTCGGTGACCACTGCCACATCGTGATTTGGGTTGCTTTTTGGGTGATGCCTGTCACCTCGATCGCAGATGGTGCTTTTTCCCAAAATTTCTCCATGCTGCAAGCAACGCCGCCGGTTTCTCCCCCAGCGTAAAAGGTACCTGAATAATGCTCGCCATCCCCAATGGGCAACCAACAGTACCCAGCTTCGGTCTGTTTTTCTAATTCAAATGACCGATGATTGATTTGATTGACCCGAAAATTGTCCCAAATAGCATTTTCCACCGCATGAGACAGCATCGGCTCGTCCGCTGGGGTCAATGAAACGAGCTGTCCACTGGCTTGTTGTTGATAGGGAATGTTTTGCTGATAGTGTCGCCGTGAAAGTAACAATTGTGCCGCTTCATGATACACAGCATCTGCAATAAATTTGACTTGTCGATTCCAATTTTCACCTGTCAACGCATAATCAAATGCTATCCCCATGCCTTCATAAGCAAGTGGTTTGATGATAATGACCGTATGAATGATTTCCAATTTGCTGATTTCGCGAAAGATGCGGAACCGTAAAATAAACTCTTGCACCACTTCTTGATCGATCTCGATGACGCCCGATACTTTGATAACGGCTTTTTCTGAACCATTTTCTTCCAACATCAAGTCCGTCACTTTGGACTGCACCTTTTTGTTTTGGTATTGCAGGATTGCGTGAAGATCTTGCAATTTTTTCTGCCCCTTGACCGCTACCCAGTCCAAAACATTTTTCCCTTCCCCATGTTTCGGGAAGAAGCCTTTGATCGTACCGTTGTCAAAATAAATACCGTTGTAAGCTTCCCTAGCAATCGCCTGTTTCTTCTGGACACGCTGTTTTCTTTGAAAAAGTAACTGCGTCGTTTCTGCCACCAGACCACTGTGTCCTGTCCATTTCACACTGCCATCTGGCCAGTAAGCCAGTACTTTCGTTTGCAGCGGCTCCTCCCCCAGCAAAAACAGTTCCTCACTTAGAACCTCAGGTTGTAAAGCTCCTTTTTCCCATGGATACCCAAAACTCAGCCCACGTTTTCCCTTAGGTTTATTTTTGAGCCATTTCAATGCCATGTTCGATTTCCTCCCCTTCTCTCTCTGCAGGTTGAACTGCATCGTTTTGTTGCTTTAGCTTTTGTTCATTTTCATCAAATAATTTCAAGTAAATCCCCATTGTGCCAATGATCCACATCCCAATACTTAAAAATGGAAGGAGACCGGGGAGAAAAAAGCTGATCGTACTACAAATCCCAAACCAAAGGACGCCTAAAAAGGTGCCAATAGGTTGAAAAAAAAGAAAGCGTAGCGAAGCGCCTAGGTACTTCTTCGTTGGAAGCACATAATATTCGTACATGCTAAGCAATGTATTGATCACAGCGATCGCTACGCATTGGCTAACGATCAATAGGATCAAGCCTGTTTGAGTCAATGCCGCTAAAAATCCTTGCTGGATCACCATCATGGGGCACAAATAAAAGAGAATGATCGGTAAGCCCAAGCGATTCGATCGCCAAAAGTTCCTGCGGTAATACCCAAAGAACGTTTGAAAAAAAGGCGGCGATTCCTGTTTAAGGGTTTTCTTTGCTACGTGGAATCCTGCTTGTACGCTAGGCGCCAGTCCAAAGATGATCCCACCTACTAGTGCACCTATAATAACGGTTACATTTATCAGCAAACAATAAAAGACAAAATCTGCTGCTTGATATGCTTTCTGCCAATTCATCACCGTTCCTCCTCTAAGGAATATACCTTCAAGTCTTTATAGCGGGCCTTCATTGGCGCCATTTGCCGAAATCCGATCGCTCCTTTAGTTAATACGGGACCAAACTGTTCCTCATCAAGGTACCTTAACACCAACAAGTCGTTGATCCAAAAGGAAATCGTTGCACCTACCTTATCGATTCTTAGGTGATAAAACCCTCGGGCATCTGCTACACTCGGAAGTGGGTCTGCGCCTTGGGCGACCAGATGAAACCCATGGCTTTTGCGCAAATTACACGTTTCAAACGCCCGTTCCTCCTCATACTTTCTTCGAAAATAAGAAAGGTGGTAAGCATTGATCCCTCCAGAATGATACTCGGGATATGCCCCGGTTCGTTTGGGTACTCCAGAATCGAAGATCGAGCCACCCTTGCGATTGGTTGCTGCAAAAAAGAGCATACATAAGCCTGGTTCAGCCAGTGGTTGAAACTGCCAGGTGATTCGTAGGTCCGCTGGAAATTGTTGAGGCAGCCATAAAACAAAATGTGGTTGTTTGTTTGATTCTTCAGAATACGTATTCGCCAGAATCATCCCGTCTTGGAAAGTAATTTTGGGCTCTCCTTCAGCAATAAAGTGTTGAATATCTGCTGCTTGATTCAGCGGATTTTCATAGATCAATTTCGCTAACATTTCTTCTTCTCCTTTTATGCGTATATGAGCTACTTTTCTCTTTTCATAGTAAACTTGACCTACATTTCTAACAATTGACTTTTTTTGAATTCCTTGATATCAAGCGTTAGATTAGGGTTTCCACTTGTTTTTTTCCATTTTTTCTTTTCTGATTTCTTACTACCTGTCTCGTCTCACCTAAATAGTACTCCATTTTATTAGCTGAATAATTAGCTGAAAAAAATTATTGAAAAAGAAAAAGGTTGAGAGCAAGATCCACTCAACCTTCTTCGACTGTCGTTATTGTGCTTGATGAAGGGCATTCGTTTCTTCCATCAGCTGCGTGCCTCCTTGATTCTTCCAAAGTTCGATCGCAGCTTCCCAACCCGCTTCATCGATTTGTCCTGCAATAAATTGAACCCGCGCATCACTAATGATCTGATCAAGCTGTGCCCCTTTTGTTACATACGTATCTGTATTATAGGAGGCTGCTGGGTTAAAGACAGCGTGCTCTAAATCAGCTTCCATCAATGACAATCGTTTTTCATAGCTTTCAGTAGCCGCTTCTGTATCAGGCTTAGCAATATAGTACAGGGTATCTTCCGTTACATTCATCCCAATTTGTGAGTACCCTTTGACCGCATTGGCTAACGCTTCAGCTTCTGATCCTTCTAGTGCGACGGACATTCCATCCACTACTTCAAAATTGATTCCTTCGATTCCGTTGTTCAGCAATACCTGTGCTTCTTTATCATTTAATTTATCAAGGAACGTCAACACCTCTTTTAGATGTTCCTCTGTCTGGACACTCGACTTAGGAATCGCCAAGAAACCAGAATAGCCATCTGTCGGTAACGCATTCATCGTACCGTTATTATCTTTCAAATTCCCTGTAAAGATGACGAGGTCTTCTTCTCCAGCTTGCAATAATTTATTACTGATTTGTGCGGCTCGTGAATACGTATCAATAATGATCCCACCACGTCCATTGATAAACGGCTCATCCCATTTATCTGCTGCCATGGTTGCAAAATCACGATTGACATAGCCTTGTTCCACCATATCTTTAACAAATTGCATTGATTCTAGGTATTCTGGTTGCATAAAGGATGGCTCTAAAGTGCCGTCTATTTCTTTCCAAGCATTTCCTGCCCCAAACCAAGTAGCTAACACATCGTAAGGACTATTTGAATTGATCGAGCCAGGCCATTGGGGAATAATCAAACCAAACGTATCATTTTCACCATTCCCATCGGGATCGTTCTCAGTAAATGCTTTGGCAACCTCATAGAGATCATCGATCGTTTCTGGTACATCTAAGTTTAAGTTTTCTAACCAATCTTTTCGGATGATCACCGCCGTCCGCATCGCATCACGTTTCCGATAAATTCCGTACACTTTGCCATTCACAGAAGAATTACGCAAAACATCCTCGTTAGATTGAGAGAGATTAGGATAATCAGCTAAATAGTCGGTCAAATCCCAAAAAGCGCCATTTTCTGCTGACTTGATAAATCCTCCTGATTTTCCTTGAATGACCATCACTTCTGGAATATCATCTGAAGCTAACGTAATATTCATTTTATCCTCGTAGGATGTATTGGGTGCCCAGGTAATATCAATGTTTTTGCCAGTGTACGCTTCTAATTGCTTCAAAATCTCGTTGTCACTTGCAGGTGGTTCAGTTTCAATGTACGGCGATAAAATCGAAATCGTATCATAATCTGTTGTGGAACCTGCTTCCTCCTTCCCACATGCCGACAAAAAGGCGACTGATAGTAACCCCAAACCAAGAATCGTACTTAATTTTTTCACTACTTTTCCTCCTTAGATTTTGTTGTTGAGCCCGATTAAATAAACCGCTTTCAATACCAAAAGCATAACGAAAAGCAGGATTTCCAGCAATTGACATTTTTTGTTAATCGTTGATATATGGCTAGGTAGGGAGTTTTGCTCTACATTTGCAGGTATCGTAAATTATAGGAAAAAAGAATAAATAGTTCTTCGTGTTCTTAGTTCGCTCAATCAATTTAATTATCGCAGTTTTTCTGATTCCTATCATTCTTAAATTCTCGTTGTAGAAAGGGTAGCCTAAGTACTGATGTTCTTATTCGTGAGAGATTTGGAAACACCTTATCATGAAAAAAAGACCAACTCATTGGTCTTCTTTGATAATTCATCAGTTTTGTAGTACTAAGCGGATCACCACTTATTCATATTTGACAGAAAGAGTACTACCGCTCATACACATCATTTTGATCCAAGGTTGGCGCTAACGCAGTGACGATCGTTTCCACCATCTTTAAGTTCTCAACCCCTGCAATCTTGCCGAACTCATCGGCATGAATGAAAAGATTTTTCAATGTTAGATTGCGGATCGGTTCTGCTGGGCTGGCCTCGATGAAAAAAGCACGCACGCTTTGTTGTCCTATTTTAGTAGCTTGCACGTTTTCAATAGTAATGTCGCAGACCTTTGCTGGACCTACTGGAATAGCTGGTTGTGCCATCAATTTGTGCCAATAGTCGGGAATCTCTTCCGCATAATCAGCTGGCAGTTCTGGATAACTATAATCTGGGTACCAATTTGTTTGTAAGAGAAAAGGAAAGCCAACATCCTTCATCGTTAAATCCGAAGCAGTGACCTTGCGTATAAATCCACCTCGATTATTGGCGGATTTGATCCGAACCCCTGCGCCAGTTTGCTCAAAGACGACTTTTTGGATCGTGATATCTTCGATCCCACCAGAAGTTTCACTACCAATAGCAATTCCTGAACCATACCCTAATTGACAGTCTTTGATCGTGATTTTCCGACAGCTTCTTTGCTGGGCTAAGGCTTCTGCCCCACGTCCCGCTTTAATCGAGATATTGTCATCGTTGCAGGAAATGTGAGCATTTTGAATGGTGACTTCTTCACAGGAATCAATATCGATGCCATCGGTACTAGGCCCTTTTCCATTGTCTATCGTGATGCCATCGATCAATATGTGGTGAGAATACGTGATTTGGGTATTCCAAAAACCCGACTGTACCGACGAAATATCTTTGATGGTTACTTGCTGACTTTCATAAACAAGGATATTTCGTGGGCGCTTGCAATCATAATCTGCTGCCCAGCGTAAGCCTTTCTTTGCGTAATCCGCCATCATCCCGCTGGCTTCATCTGTTCCCCAAAACGTTTGCCACCATATTTCTCCACGACCATCAAGTTTTCCTTTTCCAGAGATCATGACATTTTCTGCGTGAAAAACATTGATCATCGCTGCAGGCCACTTCATATTGATCCCTGCGACCCGATTATCTACTTCGGGATAATCGGCCAGTTCTTGACTACCATACAGAATCGTATCCTCTGAGACAATCAAGTGCACATTGCTTTTTAAAAACAATGCGCCGATTTGATAGGCGCCGGGTGGTGTAATCACTGTTCCCTGCACAGTTGATGCTTGGTCAATTTCTCGTTGCAATAATTGCGTGATGTCTTCCATTCTTGCTTGCCTCCTACGTTTTTGTTTTAAGCTTTTGATAGGTTTGTCGATACAAATGATTGTAAAAATTGCGCATCGCCAACCTTTTTTCATCTATCATTTCGTTGGATAGAACTGAGTGCTTCTTACTGGCGCTGTCCATCAAGTAAAGCGTTCCTCTTGGCACATCTCGTTGTCTTTTCCCATGTGCTTTCTGGCGTCCTTTTCCCTACATTCTTTACTATAGTCCCCTTATCGGGAAATGAAAGTCCTTTTTGATTTCTGGGGATCGTCTTTTTTTGCATCGTCCTTTCTTGTTAGAAAAATGCGCCTTTTTGTCTACAAAAGCAAAAAGGCGCAACCTGTCAAGGGAGGAAATAAGGTGCTTAACTAACTGTTTCTCATTGGGAGAACCAACGCAGATCATTTTCAAAAGCTTGTTCTACGTGCGTTTCTTTTGTCCCACCATGGATAGTTCGACTGTTTCTTGGCAGCTTATTGCGTCACTTATGGCCGCTCGATCAATGATCGCTGCCTCTTTAAAGCTGACCTCCTGACACTGTTCAAAAATCATTTTCTTTTGTCCTTTAGCTGATTCAAAGGCAACTGACTCAAAAGCAACGCGTTGGATCGGTGAAACCTGCTGTGCTTGTTCATCGACAAACCCTTTTAGCTCGACCAAAGGGTTCTGCCCTACGATACGGGTATTCTTGACCAAAATATCCGAAATGATCGGTAACTGTTGGGCTGCCTGACCATCGGTATTGTAAGCAACAGGATGAGCCATGAAACGATCCAACAGGCAATCGGTGATCGTCACTTGACGAATATAGCCACCACGATCATTCTGCGCTTTCAATTCTAGCCCATAAAGCGTATTGGTCAGTTGACAATCTCGAAAGGAGATATTTTCGACACCACCAGATTGCTCACTACCAATCGCGATGCCATGTCCCCCACGAATAGCCAAATCAAACAGCCGAATATTTTTCGCTGGTCTATTGATCTGATTTCCTTCTGGATTTTTGCCAGATTTGATTGCGATACAATCATCACCCGTATCAAAAACGGTGTCAAAAATCAGCAAGTTTTGCGAAGAATCTGGATCCCATCCATCGCCATTGTCGATGCCTTTGGACTGAATATTCACCCCATGGGTCACAACGGTGTCACAGTAAATCATATGGATAGTCCAGCATGGTGGATCAATCAACGTCAACTCTGTCAAATGGATGTTTTTGGCCTGCATCATACAGATCAAACGTCCCCTTACTCGTCTTCCAGGTTTTCCATCAGAAACATATTCTGGATACTGTTCACGGTCTGCATAAGAGTTTCGCATCGCCAGTCCTAATGGATTCCCGCCACCAATGATCGTCCCTTTGCCACAAAGACGGACATTTTCACAAACGATACGTCCTCGATCGCCCCGATCGATATACCCAATGTTGATCAAAGAACGGAAGCAAAACAATTCCCAGCCTTCATAACGGCTTAATGGTAAGCCCTCTTGATTCACGCTTCCTAAATACTCGTGAGGGGCAACCCGATACGTTTCTATGTCGAGGCTTGCTTGCAATGTGCCATCTACCTGAAAAATCATATTGCTTTTTAGCTCCAACGTACCAGAAAGGATCACCGCCCCTGTTGGGATCCAGACAGTGCCATTGCTAGGGCAATCGTTGATCGCTTGCTGGAGAATGGCGGTACTATCTTCTTTGCCTGCGCTATCAGCATGGTAGGGTGCTTGCGTAACATCTAACACAACACTTTTTTTTCTTTGTACGAAAGGTCGTCGTGACTGCGGTATTTGTAAGCAGGCACCCCTGATGATCGAGGCAGATGATCGTTACTTGATACGTTTGATCGGCAGATAAGTTTGTCAACGTCCAATGCGTCTTGTTTGTTGGTCTGGTTTGGATCAAATCGTTGTCTAAAAACAATTGATAACCAAAAATAGCTTGAGCGTGCAGCGGCTTCTCCCAAATAAGGGTCGCTTGATGAGCGCCGATCGTGCTTGGTACGACATGAAAATCAATTACTTGAAATGGTTCCATCGGTTTGTCCTTTCTTCAACGAATTCATTCAATAGAAAAAAGATATTCCAAAACAGCGAATATCTTTTTCCACAATTATTTAAGACCAGTCGTGCTGATGCCTTCAACAATGTATTTTTGAAAAATAAAGAAGATGATCAACACAGGCAGTAAGGAGACCACAGACATCGCGAACATCGCTCCCCAATTGGAAGTGCTGCTAGCATCTAGGAACTGCTTTAAGGCAATCGATACCGTGTAGTTTTGCGGACGTGTAAGGTACAGCATCGGTCCGATCAGTTCTTCCCATTTCCAATAGAAAGAGAAGATCGCAGCGTTTGCCAGGGAAGGCTTCATCAACGGTAGAATCACGCGGAAGAAAATACCGACCCGTCCACAGCCGTCCATTTTTGCTGCTTCATCTAAATCTGTCGGGATCGCAGAGACGAATTGAACCATCATGAAAATAAAGAAAGCTTGTCCGAAGTATGAAGGAACGGTTACCGGACGAATCGAGTTAAGCCAGCCTAATTGATTAAACCAAAGATACTGAGGCACCATGATGATCTCTTGCGGCAGCATCATCGTGACCAAGATACAAGCAAACCAAAAGCCTTTTCCTTTGAAAGGAATTCGACCAAATCCATAAGAAATGACAGCCGAAGAACAGACCGCCCCTACCATTGAAATCAACGCGATTTGCAACGAGTTGAAAATATAGCGAATGAAGGGAATCCCTGCGATCCCTTCAAACCCTTTGGTAAAGTTTTCTAACGTCCAGCTTCGGGGGATCAACTCCGTTGCCGTTCGAAAAATGTCACTACTAGGTTTAAAGGCACTAAATAGCAGCCAGAAAATCGGATAAAGCATCAGTAATGCAGCAACTAAGATCACGGCATCAAAGAAATAATTTTGTTTTTGTTCACGCATCAATCAAACCTCCTCGTTTTCTTTAAACACCCAAAATTTCGATGTTGCGAACAACAGAATCGTAATCAACCCAACGATGACCAGTAAAATCCACGCTAAGGCTGAAGCATAGCCCATTTTGAAATCGGTAAAGGCTCGTTGATACATGTACAAGGAATAGACTAACGTGCCGTTACGAGGTGAACCCGTCCCATTCGAAATGATAAACGCAGGTGTAAACGTCAAAAAGGCCATGATCGTTTGATAGATCAGATTGAAAAAGATGATTGGCGTCAGGACTGGAACCGTGATATTGAAAAACTGTCTGATTTTTCCTGCCCCATCAATTTCCGCAGCTTCGTAATAATCTTTCGGAATATTTTTCAAACCGGATAAGAAAATCAACATCGACGAGCCAAATTGCCACGCTGCTAATAAAATCAAGGTCATCAATGCTAAGCCAGGACTTTTAAAGAAGTAGATCGGGTCTAAGCCGATCGCCACTAGCACGCCATTGATCAACCCTGAATCGCCAAAAAGATTCCGCCACATGATCGAGACCGCCACGCTCCCACCTAAAATCGAAGGGATATAAAATAATACCCGATAAGCGCCGCTTAATTTCGATGGGCGGTTGATCAGCATCGCCACTGCTAATGCGACGATCAGCCGTAAAGGGACTGCCAACACAACATATTTCAGCGTAACAGTCAGTGACTGAACAAACTTGGGATCATTCGTAAAAATCGTCTTAAAGTTATTCCAGCCAACAAATTGCGCCTCTGTCAATAAATCATAGTCATGAAAAGACATAAAAAGAGAAATCCCCATCGGGACGATAATAAAAGCAAAAAAGCCAATGATGAAGGGTGAGATAAATAAGTAGCCTGTAACCATATTCTGTTTTGATTCTGGTAATCGATTAAACCAGCTTTTGAGTTTCCCAGGTTCTTTTGCCGTGGGTGATTTTGATTGTAGTTCCATAATTTTCACTTCCTACCTCCTATAGTTGATTACGCTTACAAGTTGATTTTAACGAAGTGCTTCTTAAGAATGAATAGAAAAAAAAGCACAGAAATGTGAAAAACTAGAGGACCTATATTTTTTCCTCCATTGTTTCTCCAAAAAACGCCTTTACTGAAAAAGTCAGTAAAGGCGCCGCAGCTATGCTTATTGATAGTTTTCTGCAAAAATTTCTTCGCAGCGTTGCGTAAAGGCATCATAAGTTTCTTCTGGTGTCATCGTGCCATAAGTGATCTCTGCGTACAGCTCTTTAAAGTACGTGTTGATTTCAGCAAACCCAATTGGTGGGATTGGGGATGGATCACCGACGATGTCTGCAATATCATCTAAGAAATCAGAGGACTCTTGTTCTTCTGGTGTCATGTCGGCATAAAGCAATTCTTTGATGGCATCATTGGAAGGAATTCCCCGCTCAGTACCGATGATCTTATTGGCTTCTTCACTATTCACTAAAAAGTCAACAAACTTCGCAGCTGCTTCTTTTGATTCAGAAGCATTCGCGATCGAATAAAAGAACCCTGGTCGATACGCCATCGCCCCGTTTTCTGAGTCGAATGGACGAGCCAAGTTGATTTCGACATCTTCTGCGGCGGAGGCCTTATAGGTCAAGTATTGATTGGACCAAGTCATCATATAGGCTGCTTTTCCTTGTGAAAACGGATATTGATCCATACTGTTGGCATTGCTAGTCACTTCTGCGGTTGGCATTGCTTTGGCTTCCGTAAGGTCCGCGATAGCCCCCATAAATTCAACCCAGTTTTCTTTGGAAAAACCGATCTCTGGATTGCCGTCTGCATCGTATTGGTATAGATCTTCGCCTTTAGTACGTAAAAAGTATTGTAAAATCGTACTGTTGTCATTGTTATCATTCCAACCATAATCACCGGTTGCTTCAGCGATCGCTGCCGTACTTTCTACAAGGTCATCGAAGGTATAATTGCTAAAGTCGATCCCAGTGCCCCCTTGTTCTACCAATGATGGATTGTAGAGCATCGCCATCGTATTGACAGAAGTTGGTATGCCAAAAACTTTTCCATCTAACTCGCCAGTTGCTAAAATTGATTCTTTGATATCATCGGTTTGAATCTCATTGCCGATAAATTCCGACATATCTGCTAATTGATTTTTCGTTCCATATTGCGCAATGTACTGCACATCCATCTGGATCACATCAGGTAATTCTCCAGAAGCCGCTTTTGTTGCTAGTTTTTTCCAATGGTCATCCCAAGAACCATATTCATATTCAACTTTAATGTCAGGATTTTGTTTCTCAAATTCTTTGATCGATTCGATATACTTCTCGTGTCTGACTTCTGAGCCCCACCAGGTAAAGGAAATCGTCGTTTTCCCATCTGCATCAGCTTCTGAGCTTCCGCTACTATTGCCGTTGTTGCCACAAGCTGCTAAGGTCGCCCCAAGAAACAACAAGCTCGCTGCTTTTAAAAAAGTTTTCTTCATTCTTCTACACTCCTTTTTGTTTGCGCTTACAAGGTGATTGTAATGGAAATCCTCGTTAATAAAAATGAAAAAACAAGAGCAAATATGTGAAAAACTAGACTGTCGTTTTTGCTGAAGGCTAAGCCTTCACGGGCAATAGCTAGAAAAAAATAGAAAAACAGATGAAAAATGTAAAAAAACAGACATGCTCTATTTTTTCCAATATACTATGCTATACTAGCGTTGAAAAGGCTTACTTTTCAAAAAACAAGGTAGGTGGAAACAATGAAAAAAATACAAACCGGACTGTTTCGTCTTTTTACGGTAACAGCTTATTTTGCTAAATTAAACCTTTTATGGCTTTTCTTTACCCTTTTAGGGTTGGGGATTTTTGGCTTCGGTCCTGCCACCGCTGTCACGATCAAATGTTTACATGATTTTCGTAAAACTGGTCATGACTATTCAGCTGTTGCCTTCTGGCAAGCCTACAAGCAAGCCTTTCGCACCTTTTCCCTTTTTGGCATCGGATTATTAAGTACAGTACTCCTGTTGTTGTTTAACTTACGGATTACTCATTTTTTCCCGACTGAAATGGCTTGGCTGCGCCCTGTCTATTTACTTTTAACGATTCTCCTCCTTTACACTGCATTCATCAGCTTTATGACCTATGCCAAAGCCGAACAACACGCTTGGAAACAGACCTTGTACGTCAGTATCTTTCTAGTCTTTCGCTACCCACTGCAAGGCCTTGCCTTGTTGTTTACCTGGTATTTATTGTTTCTCTTATTGACTGCCAAAACCTCCTTGTTACTCGTCTTTGGACTGGTGATTTTCTTGTTTTTCGCTGAATTTTTTCATGGTCAGATGATTGAAAAAACCAAACAATTGCAAGCAAAGCGAGGCAGTGTCCATGAAGTCCCAGAAGCTGATCAATCACTTTAAAAAGCAGCCTTTTGAGCGACAGTTACATTTTGTCTTTTTTGCGACGGTGGCAATTATCGTCTCATTGGCTGTTCTCCTGACCTTAGTTTGGCGACAAGTCTACATGGCGCAGCTGAAAGAAGCCGCGTATAAAGATGTCTCGATCATTTCAACAAATATCGCCAAACGTTTAACTGCCGTCGAAACCCTCTCTTTTCGCATTATCGATAGTGCACCGATCCAAAATGGCCTACAAAGGATCTTGGCACAAGATTCCTTGCAATCCTTAGAGGCGATCGACCAAAAGAATGCCTTAAGTGCAGAAATCAACGCCCTCGTACGCAATGAATCAACGATTCAAAACGTCTATCTCTTTACCCCAACGAACGAAAACATGATCAACTTTCTAGCCGAGACCGACCATATCTTTAATGGCCAAACCATCAAAGATATGATCGAGACTTTGCCCGATAAGCCTGCCAAAGGGAGTTGGTTTTTTGCAAAGGACCTTTCTCAAGGTGTCTACCTGCGAAAAATCTATTCAACAGCCGATCTTTCTTTGACCTATATTGGTACGGTGATATTTCTAGTCAATACGTCCTTCTTTCGTAACGAGATCGAAAGTCTTCCTATTGTCTCTGAACAAAACCAATTTTTCATGGCGTATCAGAACCAATTTTATAGTACCGCAAATGACGAGCAAACCCTCGCTGCGGATCAAAATACCTTGCAGCAGAAAATGGAATCCTTCCAGCGATCGATCGGCTCCATGACGTTTGATAATCACCAGTACTACTATGCAATGGATCGGAAGACGATGCCGAATATGACCTTCATTTATTTACTGCCTGAAAACCAAGTCTTAGCGGATCTTTATAAACTACAAGGCCTTTCCATCGCTGTGAGTTTGCCTTTTTTATGTTTGATTATTGTTGTGATTCGGAAAATAAGCAATCAGCTGACCCGTCCTTTAGCTGACTTGGCTTCGCAAATGGCCGTTCTGCGGAAAACGAAAAAACTGGCCTCTTTAAAGACCCTCGCTGTCCCAGAAAATAGTCAAGAAGAGATCATGGTCCTTTACGAAAGCTACAATACGATGATCGATGAATTAAATGCCTTGATCAAGGACAATTATGAAATGCGTATTTTGTCCCAAGAAATCGAATTTAAGGGATTGCAAGCGCAATTAGATCCACATTTTCTCTACAATACGTTAGACTCGATCAACTGGATCGCCATTGAAAATCAGCAGTGGCAGATCTCAGAGATGGTCACCTCCCTTGCCTATTTGTTTCGTAAAAAAATCGATACCAAGTCTGACTTCACGACGCTGCAAGATGAGTTAGATATCGTGCATGCCTATATCAATATTCAAAACGTTCGCTTCGGGAAACGGATCGAGTATATCGAAGTAATTTTGGTGAATGACCTGTCCTTTAAGATTCCTAAGTTACTGATTCAACCATTGATTGAAAATGTCTTTAAATACGCCGTCAATGATATGAAGGAGACGTGTCGCCTCGTCCTTACGATTGAACAACAAGCAACCTTTCTCCAAGTCAGTGTCTCTGACAATGGCCCTGGTTTTAAAGCCAACTTCTCGATTGAAAAAGAAGGCGGCATCGGATTGACCAATATTCAAAAACGATTGCAACTGCATTATGGTGATCAAGCGTCGCTAGCCATCGTCTCCTCGATTCCCTTCAAAAAGACGACGGTGCGCTTTATGATCCCCTTAAAAGGAGTGAGTGAAGCATGAAAAATATCCTCGTTGTTGACGATGAACCCTTGATAGCAAATGGTGTGGCTAACCTCGTTGCTTCTTTTGATTTCTCATTAGTAGTCAAAGGAATTTACACAGACAGTGAAGAAGCCTTGGCATTTTGTCAGCAAAACACCATCGACATCGTGATTACCGACATCAATATGCCTAAAGTCAATGGACTTGCCTTGATCAAAAAATTAAAAGCCATCAATCCTGCGATTCAAATCATTATTTTGACAGGCTTTGGCAGCTTCTCCTTTGCCAAAGAAGCGATGGCTTTAGGGGTCAAATTTTTCCTTGAAAAACCTGTTTTTCCGAGCAAGCTTTCAGAAGCGTTGGCTGAGACGATCGAACGCTCTGAACGTCGCCAAATGGAATCTACCCTCTATTTAAAACAACAAATTGAACAATACATCAATAGCTGCGGAGAAGAACCGCTGCCTGAATCGTTCGTTTTTCCATTTTGTATGTACTTATTTGATTCGAAATTCTATCACGCCATCGCTAAGCGGATCGAAAGCTATGAGAACCATCACGAGTTGGTGATCGGTCATCAAAACAAAGTTGGCTATATCCTGAACTTCAGTACGGAAAATACCTTTAATCTCTTTTTTAAAACGAAGGTACAGTCTGCGCATCTAGGAAAAGGGATCGCCATCAATTGCTGGGTCGAAACTCCCGAAAAATTTTTACTCAGTTATCATTTAGGCAAGCGAAACTTGGATAAGGAGTTTTATTTTGATACCTTTGAAGTCATCCAAGAAGCCCAAATCTCACAAGAAAATGTCTATGAAAATAGTCTCTATATGGAATACCGTGAAAAACTTTTGGCATTGATCGACAAAGGCGAACTGACTTTAGCCCAAGTTCTTACGGAAAACTTTTTTTCTACCTGTCGCATGGAGCTTTACCCTGTCCAACTATTGCGGCTGCAGGTCAACGATTTGTTATCGGCAATTTTTGAAAACCATCGCATCAAAAAAGACATTTACTTTGATGACTATTCCCCAAAGATCATGCTCTTGAATAATTGGCACGAACTCCAGTTTATGCTGCTTCACTGTATCGATTTGATGCGGGGCAGCTTAGATGATAGCGAGAACATGCAGCTGTCCCAAAAGGTCAACCTGATCATCGAAGAATATTATGACCATGAAGCATTGTCATTGAAATGGATCGCAGCCCATCTTTTGTACTTAAATCCTGAATACTTAGGAAAAACCTATTACAAAGAAACCGGGATTCGCTTCAATCAAAAATTAGCCGAATACCGCATCCAAAAAGCACAAGAACTGCTGAAGAAAAACTACAAAGTCTACGAAGTGGCAGCGATGACGGGCTTTAGCAATGCGCCTGAATATTTTGTTCAAACGTTCAAAAAGATTACTGGTATGACACCAAAGAAATTTTTGAAGCAGCAAGAAAAAGCCCTTCTCTCTTAACGTTTCTTCTATAACGAAAGCATTGTTTTGCTATTTCAACAAAAGAGGTAGTCCGCTCACGAATGTGAGCGAACTACCTCTTTGACTAACCAGTGATTGATGTCAAACAACTGATGCGACCGTGTTCGTATTAAGGAATGAGCATTTTTGTCTAGCTTACAGCGTAAAGACTTCCTTTAACTCCTGTGTCACTGGCGAATCATCAGGATTTGTTTCCATGAGTTCTGCCATGTAATGCCACCATTTTTGGTTGATCTCGGTTGCCGCTAACTGCTGCCAGCGGGTTTCATCTTCAATCTCAAGGTAGCCAAACAACGCAAGGGTTTCTGGATCTAAGAAAATCTGGTAGCTTTTCGCCCCGTGTGCTATGAGCTGCTCTTTTAGTTCTGGCCATAGTTCGCGATGCCGTTTTTCATATTCTGCTTCATATCCAGGATGTAGCTTCATCCGAATCGCTTTTTTGATCATCTTTGTTTGCTCCTCTCTTTATTGCGGAAGGTGTTTAACTTAACAAAATGAAACCAATAGTTCAGTAAATGCTAAGACTGTCAGTGATTGCCCGTAAGGCATCGCCGTAATCGCAATGTTTTTGTAGTACGCCAAGTCTTCTCCCATTCCAGTACCGATGGAAACATTTTGGACTTCTCCATCTTCTGCGACTTGTTCGATCAAACCGGCTAACGCTTTATAGGCAACATCTTCCCAAGCTTTGTCAATGTAACGCTTATGAACGGCTTTTAAAATCCCATAGGCAAAACCAGCAGTCGCGGAAGCCTCCACATACGAGCTAGGATCGTCTAACAAGGTGTGCCACAGGCCACTTTCATCTTGCATTTCTTGCAAGGCAGTTAGTTGGTCTAAGAGGGTATTGATCAAGAAGCTACGTAACGCATCTCCTTCTTGCAAGTCGAGAATGTCAATGATCTCAGGAATCGCAATGGTGATCCAGCAGTTGCCTCTTGCCCAAAGCGCTTGTGCATAATTGTGGCGTTCTTCAAAGGTCCAGCCGTGGAACCAAAGCCCAGTTTTTTTATCCACTAAGTATTTGATATGGATCATAAATTGTTGTTTTGCTTCTTCGATATAAGCCGGACGATTCAGCAACATGCCAATTTTCGCCAAAGGCAAAGCAGTCATCATCAAGGTATCGTCCCAAAGCTGGTTGCGATTTTCTGGTCCATAGGTCGCATGCTGCAGACCATTTTCATCGGTTCGCGGCATATCATGCATGACCCATTCCGCCCATTGTTCAAGGTAAGGCAAGTAACGAGAATCTTTGGTGTCTTCATAAAGATACGCCATTGCCAAAAGCGGCGCCATTGTGTTGACATTTTTAGGCGGCGCGCCTTCTAACATCCGCTGCTCAAACCATTCTTCCACAACTTGGAGCGCTTTAGGATTTTTGGTGATTTGGTAGTTTTTATAAATGCCATATAGTCCCACCCCTTGCGGCCAGTTCCAAATCTCCCAGCTTTTATCATCAACGATCAAGCCGTCAAAGTCTAATAGAAATTCACCATTATCATCCTTGATCGTCGTTAAATTTTCGATCATGCGATCAATTTTTTCTTCCACGACACGTTTTTCCACAAATAACTGTTCTAAAATCACCATTGGGTTCATCCTCTCATTTCTCTTTGATAGATTGATCGTAACACGCTTACATTTACACAAAAATAGCAGTTATTGACACTTTACTATCTATTCTTGTATGATAAAATCAAACGAGCACGAAAGGAGCCAATCATGGAGAAGCAAAATGCGGACACGATGATCAACGATCGCTTTGAGGCCTTTCATATCAAAGACATCGTAGAAGAAAACAATACCCTTTATCATTACCATAGTTTTTATGAGATTCACTGTACCTTAAAAGGATCAGCGGTCTTCTTTATCGATGGTGGAGAATTCCCTCTAGAACCTGGTACGATCATCTTGATTCCTCCGAATGTCTTGCATCGAATCGTCCATCAAACTTCTGATTTTTTCGAGCGAACCTACCTGTATATCAATCCTAGTTATCTCGCTGCCCTCTCCACTATCCAAACAGATCTCACTGCCTGTTTTCGTAGCAACGGCGGCATCAACAGTCGTATTTTATCGATCGATGCCGACCAACTAGACCAGCTATTGCGACCTTTGCGCAAAAAAACGGATAGCAATTATGGCACCGACTTACTTTATCAAAATCATTTGATCGCGTTTTTGATTTCCATCAATACGGTTGCCTATCAGGAAAAAGAACCGCTGTTTTTATCCGACTCACTCTATAAAAATAAAGACATTTTGGCTGCCATTACCTATGTCAATCAGCATTTGACCGCTGATCTCTCCTTAGAGACCGTCGCCAAAGCCCTTTTCATGAGCCCATACTCGCTTTCAAGGACCTTCAAAAAAGAAACTGGCGTCGCCTTTCATGCCTATGTCGTCAAGAAACGACTCTTAAAGAGCAAAGAAATTTTACGTAAAACCAGAAGCGCCACCGCCACCTTCGAAGCTTGCGGCTTCAACTCCTATACCCATTTTTTACGCTGCTTTAAACAAGAATTTCAGCTGACACCAAAAGAATTTTTACGAGAAGAAGCCCAAAATCAATTTGTCCGTTTTGCGCATTTTGCAGGGAAAAAATAGCAAGCCGATGAAAAGATTTGCTTAAAAAAAAGACTCTCTTACATTGACGATCGTAAGAGAGTTTTTCATTCAATCTTTTAAAAACAGCTACCCAAGTTCTTCAGCAGTTCCCCGCTCGAAATAAAGAAAATAGCGATTGCTGATCACTGATACAATCCCAATCATAACCAACAAGCCCCCTGATAGGATCATCTGCATCCCTGCTGTTTCATTGCCGCTGACTAGTATCAGCAAGCGTGATGCATAAGGTGCTAACGTGACTCCTAAATTGTAAGCAACGATCGAGACGATCGTGCCAAACTTAGCTTCCGCTTCACCACCAGTCGTCAGTAAGTGGGTGAAAAAAGGCATGATGCTGCGAAAGGCAAAGCCTAATAATAAAGAACAACCCAAGAGTAGCCCCACCGTCTGCAAGGGATAGGTCAAATAGATGCTGCTTCCTGCAAGCAATGCCGCAATGGGCAGCAACCAGCGATGTAAGCGACTGTATATCAAGCCAAAGGCATTGCCGGCGATAAATGCCCCCGTCGCAATGGCGGCAATCATGTTACTGCCTTCGGTGGCGTCCCCGATTCCTTTTTCCAACAACAACGGTGTGATCTGTAAATTGTAATTGATAAACAAGACAACGATTAGAAACAAGAGCACACCCAAAATGAATGATCGCTGTTTCCGTTCTTTTGAAACCGTGACGTTCGCCAATAACGTCTCATTAGTCACAGCCTGTGTTTCGTTTGGAATAAATAGCTGGACAAAGAAGAGACTGATCAGGGCAAAGCCATAAACCAAGAAGGACATTTCCCAACTAATCTTCACTAGCTGTCCTACGAGCAAAGTCATAAAGATACCACCTAAACCACCGACGGCACTTTCTAATCCAAGAGCTTTGGCTTTCTTTTGCGGCTCATTTTGAAACAGCAAACTAATCATTTGAATCGCCAAACGATTGAATAAGCCGATCCCGAAGCCAAGAATCCCTCGAGAAAGAAACAAGACGGGAAAGCTCCCCTGATACCATGCCGGCAGCGTGCCAAAAATCGCCACAATGACCAATCCGGTGACCATCGTGTATTTTTTGCCGATCCTTTTTTCGATCATGCTAGTAGTAAAAATCCCCAGCAAAAGAAACAATGACGGAATCGTGGTCAGTAACCCAATGTAGACCGCATCAACTTCTGGAAAGCTTGCCGCAATCGCTGGGACATTGGCAGAAATCGCCGGTGCCGAATAGACGACCATTGCCACCGACAACAGTGCCAACAACTTCATAGAAAAAAATTTCATAAATACCCCTTTCCTTAAAAACACCTTTTCTTCCTTGTCTCTGAACCCAATAGTCCAAGATGACAAGTGATCCTTTCACTACCTTATTATTCGCTAGATTATCCTCGTTGACCAATGCTTAACGCGCTTGGGCTTTATGCTTGAAAAGCATTGGTCTTCTGTATTTTGCTGCAAATCGTCACCGATTGTTTGCGAAAAAACCTTGCAGTCTGTTTTTCTGCAAGGTTTCCTTCGATCATTCATTTTTTAACAATCATATCAGCTACACAAGACACCCTAAGAGAACTTATTTCTGCAGCTGTTCTATGACATCTTTCGTAATTTCCTCAGCAGTGATACCAAGTTCAGATAAAACGTCTGCTGCCCGGTAATTATCATAAAATTTCTTTTCTAAGCCATAGTTTTTGACGGCAATCTCACGATCACCCAGGTAGCTGGCAATCATTTGTCCATAGCCACCCTCTCGTATACCATCTTCCAACGTGACAACGAGTTTGTGCGATCGTGCCACAGCATCCAACAACTCTTTGTCGACCCCTGAAATAAACTTAGGATTGATCACCGTTGGGGTAATTCCATGTTGCATCTTCAATTGATCTGCGATCTCTTCCGCTAGCGCATAAAAGTTCCCAACACCGACGATGGCTACCTGCGTGCCAGCTTGAGTCACTTCATTTTTTTGATCGCTATAGTCAGTAGAGACTGCTACTGCCGTTTCGTTGACAGGTCCAACCGGTACCCGGATCGCAACTGGTGCGTTGGTTTGTTCCAGCGACCAATCCAACATTGCCAGATATTCTTCTTTAGAGGTTGGCGCAAGATAAATAAGGTTGGGAATATGTGCCAAAAATGGAATATCAAAAATTCCCAAATGGCTCTCGTCATTCATGCCGTGAATCGATGCACCATATACCAAAATCGTTCCAGGCAGATGATTTAAGGCCAAATCATGGGAAATTTGATCAAAACTACGTTGCATAAAGGTAGAAAAAACGGCCCAGACAGGTTTCGCTCCATTTTTTGCTAACCCAGCAACCATCGATACCGCATGTTCTTCTGCAATACCCACATCTACAAATTGTTTACCTGCTTTTTCTCGTTGTTCTGGAGAAAAAAGCAGCATCGGTGTACCAGCGTTTACTGCCACAACTTTAGGATCTGTCGCCATTTTTTCTAATAAATAATCCGTCGTTAAGCTATTGTACGTTACTTGATTGCCGCCAGCAGAAATATATTCGCCGGTTTCTAAACTAAAGGGACCGCCTGCATGAAACTTTTCACGATTTTCTTCCGCAAACTTGAAGCCTTTGCCTTTGATCGTATGAATGTGTAATAAAACAGGATGATCAATGTCTTTCACTTTTTCAAATAAAGCGATCAAGGCAGCGAGATCATTTCCTTCATCCAAATAGTGGTACTCAAAACCAATCGCTTTGAACAGATTGTCTGCTGCTTGCCCCTTGGTTTCCCGCAATGCCCGCAAATTCTGATACATCCCCCCATGGTTTTCTGCAATCGATTGGTCATTGTCGTTGAGGATTACGATGGTATTGGTGCCTAATTCCACGATATTGTTCAAGCCTTCAAACGCTAACCCGCCTGATAGAGAACCATCACCAATCACGGCAACGACGTTATACGTTTCATTTTTTAGGTCACGGGCTTTCGCCACACCATTTGCCAGCGAAACTGACGTGGAGGTATGTCCGACCGTAAAGAGATCGTGCTCGCTTTCTTTCGGATTCGTGTAACCAGAAACCGCATCATACTGCGCAGCATCAAGAAAGGCATGGGCGCGTCCCGTCAACATTTTATGGATATAGGTCTGATGAGACACATCAAAAATCAGCTTATCTGTGGGAGAATCAAAGACTTTATGCAACGCGATCGTCATCTCAACCATCCCCAGATTGGGGCCATTATGCCCCCCATGGTGACTGATTTTTTCCAATAAAGCAGTTCGTGCTTCTACTACCAGTTCTTGAAGTTGCCCACTGGTCAATTCTTTTAACTCTTTAGGGCTTTTGATTTTTTCTAATAACATGTACGTACCTCCTGTAGAAATGTTTGAATGATTCGTGTGTTTACTCACAAGGAAAAAGACACGAAGTCGAAATGAGTGGATCGCTCTCTGGAATAAAAAAATGCGGCAATCGGAGATGGACGCTCTTTTTTAAATTCCTGTCAAACCAAGAAATAGCAAGTTATCCTAAAGGGAAATCGTGATTTTTCTGAGTTTCAACAATCGCTGCTCATTTCTTCTATCTAAAAAGATACCACCTAGAGTTGACTTTAGGTCAAGTGGTTTTTGAAACATTTTGAACAAAACGAGGTTGATTTTTCCTAATTATTGAAACAATTGCAGGTTTATTCTCTATAAATTTCCTTTTCTAATACATATTCCTAGAGGTTCATTTGATATGTCATAGTAAATTATAAAAAACTGCCATTAAACAGGATCCATTCCCTGCTTAATGGCAGTTTGCTTATTTCCGATACATCTTCAATTCAAAATCATATATATTTTTTGTTGATATAATAGTCTTTTATTGCCTGTTGAAAGAAACTTGGAAGACAAACTACTGTAAATTCTTTCTACTCTTGTTTAAAATAACTATACTTGGTGAGTATCTATTGCATCAATTATTCTACTATCAGATTTTGCATATAGATGTCCATAGGTTCCCAAAGTGATTTGAATATTAGAATGTCCTAGCCTCTCCATAATTGCTAATGGTTGAACATTTTGTTCAATAAGGAATGCAACATGCGAATGTCTAAGAGAATGTAATTTAATTGGTTGCACCTGTGACTTAATTGCCGCTTCTTTTAGCCAATGTGCAAAAGAGTAAGGGGGAGTAAATGTTCCATCTAATTGGATTACAAATTCAAAAATTCCTAACAAACTCTGTTCTTTTTTCCAGTCTTCAAGCTTTCGTGATAACCTTTTCCCTATAGAAATTGTACGATAGGCACTTTTTGTTTTAGGAGTTGAGAAATACCAATTATCTTTTTTTGTGTATACTAAAGTTCTCTCAACTGTGATTTGGTTTTTTTTTTAAGTTCACATTACTCCAAGAAAGTTGCGGATAGTTCACCAATCCTTAGCCCTGTATAAAATAGCAATTCAAAAACAAGTTTTCTGTGTTTAATTTTGAAAACTATTATCCTTGAAAGATTGATTACTTTTATAAAA
>NZ_VHIL01000008.1:0-180185 GCF_006491895.1 Enterococcus sp. OL5 | reverse complement strand
TGTAAGGTGTTTCCTAAAAATCATATGGTCCATTTAAGTATTCCTCAAAACGGATCATATGATTTTGTGTTTCTAAAATACTAGCAGCAAGTTTAGAGTGTTCTATAGTTGAATATATTTTTTTTGAGCAATACGAAAGTTATATTTCTTTGGCTAATGCTCTGCATGTGAGTGAATCAACAGTGAAAAGATCTATAAAACAAATGAATTTATTTTTTGAGCAATATGATATTATCATAAAAGCAAGGCCATTGAGATTTGAAGGGGATGAAAATAATATCAGATATTTTTTTATACTTTATTTCACGGCTAAATATAACTTAATTGATCTCCCTTTTAAAAAAAAATTAATATATCAGCTTGAGCAATTTTATACATTAGTTTCTACCATTTTTAGAAATAAACCAACTATTCAGGATCGTTTAAATTTCACATTATTTTCTGCAGTGGCTTATGAAAGAGAAAAAAACAATCATCCTCTGGTAATAAGAAACGCTCCAAAAATAACATTTCTGATTAATATACTTAACTCACTGCCAACAAAATTCACTCATTTAAATAAAATAGATTCAAAATCAGAATTAGATTTTTGGATTAGAACATTTTCTTTATTTACTAACAATAAAACTTTCAATAGCACCCCGATGCTATCTAAAAATAAACAAAAGAAAATTTTTGAGCGAACAGGAATTGAACAGTTCCTATTTCTTTTCAGTAAGATCTTTAAAATTGAGCTAACAGATAACGAACGATTCACTATTTCTAAAGAACTATATGAGCTTCTTTTTGGTTTTTTAAAGCCTAAAAACATTATAAATTCCCTTAACAATCATTATTCTGCTTTTTATAAGTCCAATGACTTCTTTTTGGATTCTTACAAAATATTAACTAAGAAGATTTTTGTTCATTGTTTCAGTGAAGAGTTATTTCCCTATTTTGATTTTTTCTTCTTTGTCTTGACAACACACTCCATAAGTTTATTAGATAATTTCTATTCTCTTTTTGCAAAAATCAATATTACAATATATATTGATTTTGATTTTCAGTTCTCAATATATGTACAAAATAAGCTTGAAAAATTGCTCCCAGGAAACATGAACTTCTTGCTAATAGATTCCGCTGATAAACTATATAATACGAATGGGATTTCTGAATCCGATTTATTTATTACCAACATATATAATTATAAATCTATAGGCATTGCTTTTAAGGAGATTTATATACTTTCACATCACATTTCTGAGTTTGATATAGAAAATATAACAGATATAATAACTGAAGTATATAAGAAGAACTACTCAGGCATAATATTAGAGGGAGAAGAGATACTAAAACAATACTTTAATACTGATATGTAAAGCTGTATTTATGATATTTGTTTTGCTGAAAATTTTTTATATAAACTGCTCTTCGACATTTAGTGCTGGTAGATAGATATATAGCTGAAAATTTCGTCATAACCAGTTAGGCAGAGTACTTAACTGGTTTTTGTAGCTCTTTGTCAATAAGGACTGATAAGTTGTGCAAAATCAAATCTGGGTCAGAATGAACCTCATTCTGGCTCACTTTTTTTGCCGTTTCAGAGTTCCGTACATCCCTCGTTTTACTGTTAACACGTTCTGTCTGCACATATGAACTATTCTATCAGTTCAAAAAAGCAATGTATTTTATATTTTTGAACTGATGGGATATTAAACATAAATTATGATTAAAAAAGGAGGGGAGGAAAATTGGGCCTATAAGGTTTATTGTTGGCGGTTTAGGATAGAGGACTGTATTAATCGGTATTTTTCACAGGAATTCTAATCTAACTGGAAAGTTGACAAATAAGAAATTGTAAAAGTTTTTGTATGTCTGTAATTTGTAATATGTTGGGTTGCTTTCATAATTTATTTAAAGGAAAAACGTCAAAGGTATTTCCGCTGTGTTCATGCAGTGGTGTACTTTGATGCAAGCTGAGAAAGGATGATTAAATTCATGAAAAATTTATTTTATATCCCCATTTTAACAGCCTCTTTGTTATCCTTCACCATGAATTGTAATAACACAGTGTATGCAGATAGTCTGGATTATGACATGGTTTCACAGAAGTATGTCAGTAGATTTGATACCGATCCTTTAGATATCAATGAAGATAATTATACAGCAATTGTTCATAATTATAGTATGTTTAACGTACCTTCAGTGGTCTATGAATCAGGGGTTCTCAGCTTCAAAGCAGAAGTTGATTGGATTAACCCAGGTTTTCACATCATTAGGAAAGCTACCTTAATTGGTTTTAGCCGGGGCAATGTAAAAGTTTTCGATGAAATGACACAGGTTACTAGTACATTGGTAGATTTAACAGCCAATTTATCAAAAGAAGAATTAGAAAAATTCGCTACATTTACAGTCACTGCGAGTTATTACGATACTCTTTGGTTCGAAAACAGAATAGCTAGAGCAAATATAGGTCTTCTCAAAGAGTAAGCAGTTTATAAACAGGGCTAGTTAATAAACTAATCTGGCAAATGAGGTCACTACCCCATAAATATATTTCCGGATTCACCGTCGTAATCAAGTGAAATTGTATTTACCTAATACCGGGTATAAGCGTGAAGTCTATTACGTTCTATTCGACCAACTAATTAGGAAGAAGGAGGATATTTAGTGAAACAATCAAAAAAATGGATCGCACTTGCACTGGTCTGTAGCCAGTTTTTAACAACTATCCCAGCTTCAGCTGCACTTGTTGGTCCAGAGGATGCAACAGAATCAACACCAACCGAAGAACAAGCACCGGCTACTCCTGAAGACCAGGAGGCACAACCAAGTGAAACACCTGAAGAAACACCAACCGAACCTGTGAACCCACCTGTTGAAGAAGTTCCTGTTGTGCCGGAAGTTCCTGAAGAAACGCCAGAAGAACCAAAACCTGCGCCGAAACCAGAAAATCCGGCAACAGTGGAGCCACCAAAAGAAGAAACAAAACCAGCACCATCACCAAAGCCGGATCAATCAACGAATCAGGACGCAACGCCGGAGACCGTGCAGCCAGCGCCCGTTGAAAATCAACGTTCAACTTTACCAGAGCTAGCAGAAAGCACGCCAGCTGAAGCCAATCAATCCACGGCCATTGAAATCACTCCGGTCAAGGAAACGTGGGATTTCATTAAAGAAATTGGCGAAGCTGCACGAAAAATCGGTTTAGAAGAAGACCTCTACGGCTCGGTTATGATCGCCCAAGCGATTCTTGAATCTGCCAGCGGTCAAAGTAAGCTAAGCCAAGGCCCTTACCATAACCTATTTGGGATCAAGGGGACGTATGAAGGAAAGAGCGTTACCTTCAAAACGCAAGAGGATGATGGATCAGGGAATCTGTATACGATCGATGCTACGTTCCGTCAGTATGAAGATTACGAAGCGACCTTCAAAGATTATGCGAAGCTTTTAAAAGAAGGGTTAGCGCATGATAATGACTTTTATAAAGGTACCTGGAAGTCAGAAACAAAATCCTATGAAGACGCAACAGAATTTTTAACCGGCCGATATGCGACGGACACACAATATGGCGAGAAGCTAAACGCCCTAATTGAAGCCTACGCATTGACTAGCTATGACAAAGAAAAAGCTGAATTACCAGAAGGCACTGACAAAATGATCCACCCTGTGGCTAATCCGGTCGTCTCCTCGTCCTTTGGTCCACGTGGGGGAGGATTTCATCGAGGCGTTGATTTTGCGGCACCACTAGGCACACCAATTTTCGCTAGCCTTGCAGGAACCGTGATTCGATCTGAATACCATGCATCATGGGGCAATTACGTTGCCATTGAACACGAGAACGGGCTAACAACACTTTAT
Source organism: Enterococcus sp. OL5 (assembly GCF_006491895.1). Lineage (NCBI taxonomy): Bacteria > Bacillati > Bacillota > Bacilli > Lactobacillales > Enterococcaceae > Enterococcus > Enterococcus sp. OL5. Next base: position 176,345 of record NZ_VHIL01000008.1, on the reverse strand, counting down.
GCCCACAACAACCAAAACTTAGTGACCGTTGGTCAAACCGTTGAGCAAGGCGAAATCATTGCTTCCATGGGCAGTACCGGAAACAGTACCGGTCCTCACTTACATTTTGAAGTGAGTTTATCGCCAAGCTTGGCACAGGATCAATTGATCGATCCAATGACTATCTTGTCTGATTAAGTACAACAAAAAAGTAGTATGTGCATTTTAACAACCAGTCTTTCAATGACAGAATCTGACTGGTAGAAGTTGAAGAGCGTTTCTTCTGATAATGTGGCGTCAACTCGCCAACCTATGTTGTGACGATGGTAGACAAAAAAACGGCATTTACTAACGACACAACAGACAGACTAAACGACTTTCTTGGTTATTTGGTTATTCAATCCATCCTATTAAACAAAGATTAGTTAGGGTTACAGGGCGTTCTGCCACTTGTTAATATATTAGTATAAGTAAGAGAGTTTTTTTACAGTACATCTAGGTGACTTGTAATGTGCCTCTTACCTATATTACAACGGAGATAGACATCTGTTTTCATTACTATATGACTCAAAAAGCGAAGCGAGTCGAGAGGGAGGTAAATATGAAAAAATTAGCAATAGTTTGTACTATGGTCTTCTGTTTTCTTGGTGTAATGAGAGAATCCTACGCGGAAACACAAGATGCTATTGAAAATGAAGAATCATTGGTAGAGAGTAAAGATGAAGAACGGGCGGGAAGAATAGTTAAAGAGTTTATTGGTAGGGGGAATACCGAAAAAGAAAGAATTCGTCAGCTAAGATCATATAGATATTCTAGTCTAGAGCCAAGCGGGCTATATGCAATGTCTGGTGATACTTTAAATATCGAATTAATCGGACAGGATTCATTAGAGTTGGTTATTGGAACACCTGAAAGAAACACCCAAAAAAAATACTCCTTAAAGCAAGGTGAGAATGTAATAATTGCCGAAAATGAAGGCGCTATTTATATAACTAATCCTAATGATAAGGGTAGTTCTACTTTGACGATTTCGGGTGCAACAGGCGAGATGCCTTATTTTGATTTGAATACAACAAGTAATCAAGAATTTAAATCTCAAATGGATGGATACACAAATGCAAAAGATGTTCAATTAATAAGTAATAAAGCGATTATTACGGTAAGCTATGAACAAGCAAAAAAGAATATTCAAGATCCTAAGCAATTAATGGAATACTACGATAAATTTTTGTTGGCACAAGATAGGGTATCAGGAATTACCATGAACGGTAGATCAGAGAATAAAGTTGATCTTCATTTTCAACATTTTATAGAAGTATCAAGGCTGTATATGTTTGCAACGCATGAATATATGGGATTTAGTGGAGATGCAGCTCTATCTAGACTCTTGAAAACGAACAACGGATGGGGAATATGGCATGAGAGTGGTCATCAAAGACAGCAATCATCTTGGACGTGGAGATCAGTAGTGGAAGCTACTGTGAATGTATACTCGATGGCAGCACAAAAAGAGATAACAGGAAGTGTCACTGCTCTGGACCAATATTATGCTCAAATGCACAGTTATTTAGCATCAAATAATAAAGACTTTGAAGTACAAAACAACAATTTGAAAATGGTAATGTTTGGACAATTAGGCAATACATTTGGGGAACTTTTTTACCCTGTTTTACATCAATATTATCGAGAAAATAAACTATCCTATGGTACGAACTCCGAAAAAATTCAGAATTTTGTCATAAATGTTTCTAAGGTCACAGGATACAACATGGTTCCCTATTTTGAAGAATGGGGATTTAGTATCTCAGAAATTACTAGGGAAAGAACAAGGGAATTTCTTACTTTACCAGAAAAAGTTTGGTTAAATGATAATAAACAAACTAAAAAATTACCAATGAGATTTATTGATGAGGTCGATCTTTCCGAATCTAAAATCGATATTAGTTTAACGAATTTTGAAACGGACATATTTCAGGGACAAAAAATTGTTTTACTAAAAAATAATAAGTATATTTCAGAATTAACAGATAAAAAACCATATTATAGCAGTTTAAATAATAATGTTTGGCGAACAAACATAACTCTTTTTCCTACTGACATCATTCGAATAGAGGTTAGAAATCCAGAAGGCACGTTTAGTCTTTATAAAAGCTCTATTCAGGCAGAAGCACTGAATAGAGAAATTCTAGGATATTTAAATTCAGAAAATAATCTTAGTGAGATTATTACTCAATCCAAGATAGATGAGCTCAGGAGCAAAATAAATGAAATCACGGATAATGAGATCAAAGAAAATCTCTTTGATCTATTGGAACTATTAGAAGAACGCTATCTAGAATCATTAGTTAAAAAAGTATCACTAAATGAAAAAGGAGATTTGATTGTAGAGTTTAATAATTCTAAATTTAAAGAGTACAATAAAGTTGTTATTTTGGGATCAGATAAATATATTGCAGAAATCGCAAATGGAATTCCATATTATAGTTTTTTGACTGGAAATACTCTAAGAGTTGTCCAGCAAGAAGAGCAAACGAAATTTTCTATCCAATTTCGTTTGCCTCATAAGTCATATACTGTAAATGAAGTTGATAAAGAAACATTGTTATTGGAAAAAGATATCGAGAGTGTTTTCAACGGAGACGATCAGTTGGCAGAAGGTGTCACTCAAGATAAACTTGACATACTTCGTTCAAGAATCAGTCTCTTACAAGTGGATAAAGAAAAAACGAGGTTAAATAGAAGACTTGATTACGCACAACAATTATTTTTAGAGTTGATAGTAACAAAATTAGAATTTAGAAACAACAAAGTAGCTATTACATTTTCAAATGAATTATATAAAAACTATAGAGTTGTTATATTAGAAGATAGCAAATATATGGCAGAGATAGCTAATGGATCTCCATATTATGGTCACTTGAATGGACAGACTTTTACTACATCTAAAAGTGCCTCTCTGGGTGGAATATACAGTATCCAGATAAGGCATTCTAGTGGAAATTATATAGTTTCTGAAAAAGAATTTAATTAGAGTTCTATCTAAAGCTAAAATAAACTGCTTGTAAGCACCCATTTAATGGATCTCCGGTTAGAGACCTCACTTACCGGTTACCGTGACCATTTACAATTTGTTGTTATTTGTTTACTATTCCACGTGCTAATTAATACAACTGAAGTATTTGCTGACACCGATTTCTCAAAGGATACTGTTGACGCATATAGTTTAAATTCACAAATTGAAGTAAGCAAGATTGAATCAGATGAACGACCACTAAACAATTTTTCCAGAGTTAGTACCGATATTACAGATTGTTTGAAAAGAGAACTTGGAGATCTTTCCTACAATCTTTATTACAATTATTTTTTGAATAATTAGATTAAAGAATCTGAAATATTACCTAACAGTAATAACTGGACTTCTTTAAGTCCGTGGGCGTATCAAGATAGACCGTTTGCTAGGGTAAACAATGATATGACTCTAAAAGATGGAAAGACACTTGCAGCACACAATGCAACACTTCATAATAATACAGGGATTGGACAAGTGATGAGTACTGCAAGTTTTTCATACACTCAAACAGATAAAGTTACTACAAAAGCATCGCATTCAACAGGAACATCAATGACTACAACTGCGGAAATGAAATTTCCTTTTGTATCTGGTTCAATGTCTTTGAATGTTAAATATGATTTCAGTTATAACAAGTCAGTAGAATCTACGGAAACAAAACAGTGGGTTGTTCCCTCCCAAAATATTACAGTTCCAGCTGGTCATAAATATAGAGTTGACTGGATATTGAACATAGGAGTTGCTAGAGGAACCACAGATCTTACAAGTTATGTAAAAGCAACGATTCCATTCAAAATGAATTCAAATAATGGAACAAGATATGGGCTCACGTTGAGGGATAGCATTCGTAATTATGATAGGTTTTTCTCCTCAATAACAAACTCTCCGTATATATGGGGGGCAAGACAAAATTGGGAACGATATAATGACAATGCAGCCATCCGAAAATGGGGAGTTGCTCAGTATGAAGCAGAGTTCGGAACAGAATTAGTAATGACTATTACAGATGTTAGAGCTCCATTTATGGTGCAGAAAACCACTAGGGGTGGCATATCATCTAAAACTACAAATTAGATTAAGTTTGCACAGGGGCATATTAACTGTATAGAAAAACATTTTAGTATGAATTGACAAATCCCTTGGTCATTGGGGACTGAAGGATAAATTTTTATATGTCAAAAGAAACCAAGAACAGTAAGAAGGAGTGAATGAAATGACCACGAGATTTAGACGACCAATGCTTGTGTTAGGGACGACCATCTTGATCATGCAAGCTGTATTTATGCCTGTCGGCATGGTCTACGCAGAGACAACGATGGACACTGAGGAACAAGAACTAGTGGAACTACCACTAATGAAAAACTATCTGGAGGAAGAACAGATCAGTGATCCGCGCTTTTTCTTCACTCGTTCTCGGATGCAAGGAACGGCAGAAGAGCCCTTTCAAGTGACCTTCTTTTCTGATCAAGAAGTGTCTGAAGCACGAGTATTCTTACCAGAAGAAGCAACGCTCTTGAAAGATCAATTACCAACAGGGATCTCAGTTGAAGAAGGAGCACAGCCTAACGAATGGATCGTTCAGTCAAAGCGTGCGCAAAATACATTTGTCCTTCCTTTAGTAGTTGAACAGGTGGGAAACTATGAACTGTCGGTGGAAGAAACGACGGCTCATCTAGAGATCAGTGAGAAAGAAGAGACGAGTGATGAAGTCCCAGTCGAAGAAACAGAATCGTCCGATGAGGATGAATCAGGACAAGAGGAATTAAAAGAAGAAAATGGAATAGAAGAAGAGAATGAGCAACCTGCAGAAGAAGTACGTGAGCCTGTATCAGAAGCTCCGCAAGAGCAACAAACTAATGAAGAAGAGACCGTTGAGGCGTCACAACTGGTTGAACCGACCGTCTTTGATGGAGAAACAGCAGAAGTCGCTACGATGGAAGAATTCAGAGAAGCAGTTGGCAATCCTGATATTGGGATCATTTCTGTTCAAGCCAATTTGACAGAGGCTACCGCAAACGTATTAACTGTGGATCGTCCGTTACTTATCCAAGGTAATGGGTATACATTGACTTTTGGTATCAATGGGTTTTACTTCCAACTAGAAGAAGTAACACAAGCAAGCACCATTCGACTTGAAAATGCGACACTGACAAAAGTTGGTGTTACACCATTAATCAACGCGACGGTAGAAAGTAGTAAAAATTGGACCGTTGAATTGGAAGATATAACTGAAGTGAATGCGAACACCATGCGATTAGCCTCTCTTCCTGAAGGAAGCGTTCACTTTACAGGTGGTGTATCAAACTTTACACGTACAACTTCTACACAAACATTCATCGAAGCAAAAGAAGTCTCAGCAACCAACCAAGCTGAAGTCACGATTAGTCGAGGGAATGCGACAGTCTTCTTTTCTTCTGCCACAGTGGCGGATCCAAAGCTTACGGTAGAACAGGGAGCAACAGTTACGATCACAACCACCGCAGGCGTGGCGAATACGATTGATCTAAGAGGAGAAAATCCCGAAATAGCTCTTCAAAACGGGGGTTTGTCAGTAAGTACAATAGGACCAGCTACTGCAACAACCCCAACAGACACAACCAACAACGCGGTTGTCCTTTCTGGCATATTTCCTAAGATTACTGTTCATCAAGATAGTTTGTTTACAGTTAGAACCACGTTGACAAAAAGAGGAATTCATTTAGTTGGAGACAATGCGCAGCTAGAGGTTAATAACTCTAATCTATCTGTTGTCTCTGCGACACAAGCAGCGCTAAATATTGCTGGAGAATCACCAAGACTAGTTTTGGATTCATCAAATATAAATATTATAAGCACTACTGGTCAACGAATCAATTTGATCGGTGCCAACCCATTACTATCACTAGCTAGCACGGAGATGATTATGAATGCCTCGACCGGACGAGGGGTTTATTTACAGGGAAAAACGCCACAAGTAAAGTTAGATAATAGTCAGTTACTTGTGACTGATACCGGTGCTACGCAAGGAATGATCTTAGAAGGAACAGATGCATTGCTTTCATTGAGTAATAAGAGTGAACTATCAATTATAGGTGCAGGGACTGGAGCGTTAGAAAATATCCAAATTGGGAATAACAATGCACGCCCGGAGCTTTCGGTTACCGGTGAATCTAAGGTATCTGTCACAACAACCAGTGGAACAGGCGCTGCGTCAGATACAGAAAATAATGCTATTCATTTACGAGGTGTTGATCCTAAAGCAATATTTAATGACGCTGAACTAAATATTGAAATACTATCTGGATCTCGTCGAGGATTATACCTAAATGGAATCAATTCTGATTTACGTATTCTTGATAGTAAAATTGATATAGAAACGCTAAGGAATACAGGTTTGAGAACTTTGGGCAACAATGGGAATAATTTAATTAGTAATAGCCAGATAGATTTATTAAGCGGAACTTCTGTATCAATAGGCTTTACAGGGGATTTAATGAAAACAAGTATAAGCAATAATTCAAAAATAAATTCGGACCAAGCAATGTATTTTGCAGGTCAAGAAGTTATTTTTGATAATAACTCAGAGATAGATATCACTAATACTGTTGCAACAAGCTTCACTACTATTAGTGATCACAGAAGTAGATTTGGTGTACTAACTTTTGAAAGGAGAGGCTCAACTAAGGGACAGTTCACTATAAACCATTCAAGGTTGTCTATAGATAAAAGAGATAGACAAATGGTCCGAGGAGCTTTAAATATTCTAGGTGGGGACAATGAGTTACTTGTTGAGAACGGTGGTAGTTTAAACATAGTGAATGAAGGCAATGGTATCCCTAATGATAGCACAGCCAATAATGCTAATGCTGGTGTTGGTTTTCGGAACTATGAATCTGATCCGACCCTTATTTCTAACAATGATTTTATTGTGAGAGATCCAGGTTCTCGAATAGATATTCAAGCAAATTATGGCGCTGCGGTGACTATGTCGACCACCGGTGCCGTGTTTGATGGGAGTGTTACTGTTGAAAATCAAGGTTACTTTGTGGCTACTGGTAATACCGCAGGTAATAGTTCTGGTGTGTTTGTAGGTAGACTGGTTCATGTCACATTTGATAACCCGCTATTTTTAGACTTTACGAATTATCGTACAGGTGGCGGTCAAGTCTTTGGTGTTTCTAATGCTAATTCTACTTTTACTGGAATTAATAGTGATTTATCCCTATGGGAGAATAATTCTGATTTATTGGGTGATCCTTTTTCAAACTTTAGAAAACTGGATTATTCATTTCGTGGAATCAACTATAATACGTTAGTTAGCAGCAGTGATCCAGATCAATTAAATACTGATACTCTTGGCACCACAGGCCTACTACCCTATACTCGTATTAGCTCAAATAATGGGCGATGGGCAATCGCAGATGAACTCAGAGTTCCAACAAATGCCGATAAGAAAATTCATGGGCGAGTGAGTCTTCCAGTAGGGCTAGATGATAGTCGTCCTGCTTGGGATGATGAAGCAATTGTTACCGTAGAAGTAGAATCCCCGTCGGGAGAAACGACACAAGAATATACGGCTAAAACGGTTGGTGATACGAATGAAGCGCCAGGAATCAGCATCTATGGCGAAGAGCCGCGTGGCGGACTCTTTGAAATCGATTTGGATGAACCATTAGAAGCTGGATCAAAAGTTCGAATCAGTAAAGTTGAACTAACCAGTGGCGAACTTACGGATGGGTTCGAACACCAGATTTTAACGGAAACCGTTGAGGTTTTTCCAATCATTCCACCAACACCAGCACAATTTTCTTCGTCAACCATTTCGCAAGATAGTACTACGATCCAAGGGATAACGGATAATCTAGATGCTGAAGTAACAGCTACACACAATGGGGAACCACTCAATACTGAATCTGTCTCGGTAGATGCGGATGGTAGGTTTTCATTAGACTTAAGTGAAGTTTCTTTAGAAATCGATGATGAAATACAAGTCTTTCTACGAGATGCAGAAGGGTCAGCTGTAGCTGCAGGAGTTGTTAATCCTCCAGAAACAAATAATACTCGCGGAAATATCAATCCATCCACTGAATTAATCTTTCACGATGTCACGTTTGAATCGGCTACGATACTAACCGTTGGGGATCTAGGACCGATCTCACCGGTCGATCCGTTGGATCCAGAAATAGAAGTGGATCCAGAAAACAAACCAGAATTACCAGAGGATCAAGGACAACTAAGTATTGATTTTGTTTCTTCTTTTAACTTTGGTTCACAAGCCATTTCGGTTCATGACCAAACCTATTATGCTCAACCACAACGTTTACTAAATGAAGATGGCACAATAAATGAGTCTGAAGAACGTCCAAACTATGTTCAAATCAGTGATCGACGTTCGGAAAACGATCGCAACGGGTGGACACTAGCGGTCACCCAAAAAGAACAATTCAAAGGGGCAGAAAATCAAGTACTTAATGGTGCTAGGTTGAGTTTATCAAACCAACAAGTCATTACCGCACAAGGAGGCGAAGCACCTGGACTCCAATCTGCACCTGTTACCTTAGTTCCCGGGAATCAACGAACGCTTCTCCAAGCACAAGGGAGCGAAGGAACAGGGACATGGATCTATCGTTTTGGCGATGGAGAGACGGCAGGTGAAAGTGTTGCACTGGATGTCCCAAGAGGGGCGAATCCAGAAGCCGCCACCTATTCTTCTACCCTAATTTGGGAGTTAAGTGCCATTCCTGGCAATTAAACAAAAAGGGGCTGTGATATAAGTCCCTAACAAAAAAGTGCATGAAATGACGAAAAACCGCTCATTTCATGCACTTTTTTAGTTAAAATAAAAGAAGCACAGGTGGCACCCTGTGCTTCAAACATTTAATCCTGAAAGGACTAAAAATATGCATACCTATTATAACATGGATCAACTCCCTTTGGACTTATCAACTTCATTTTCTCCCAAAGAAAATCACGTCGCTGTTTTCATCAATGAATTAGTGGAATCTCTTCAAATCAATGAGCCGTATCTTTTTGGACGCCCTAGAGAGTATGATCTAGGTGCAATGATGAAGCTGGTTCTGTTTGCCTATACGAGAGAAACCTTCACCAGTCGCAAGATTGAGCGCTTGGCTGAAGAAAATTTATATGCCCGTTGGTTGACTCAAGAACTTGTCCCTTCTTATCGAACGATTGCCCGTTTCTGCGTGTCCAATGATGTGCAGGAATTGACGAATATCTGACCGAGTATCTTCGCGCGCGCAATCTGATTGATGATGCGTTGTTTATCGATGGCACGAAAATTCTAGCCGATGCGAATAAATACAGCTTTGTCTGGAAGAAAAACACGATCCGTTTTGATCAGATGAATCGTGAAAAACTCCTTTTATTGATGACGGAATTAAAAGAAGCTTATGCAGTAAAAGAGATTCCCGAAGGGACTTTCCTTACACTAGACATGGTAGATGAGCTGTTGACACGAATGGAAATGAGATTGGAGGAAATTGAAAAAGAAGTCCAGTCAACGAAACGAATTTCACCTAATCCCGCAAAAAAACAGCGCCGAACGCTAAAAAGTCAAGTACGCAATTTAACTGAAAAACGAGAGAAGCTGATTGAACACCAAGATCAGTTTTCTATTTATGGTGCCAGAAATAGTTACTCAAAGACCGATCATGACGCTACTTTCATGCGCGTGAAAGAAGATCATATGATGAATGGTCAATTAAAGCCAGCCTACAATTTACAAATCGCTACTTGTAATCAATTTGTTTTAGGATATGATGTTTTTCAAAACCCAACTGACACTAGAACCTTACAACCATTACTTGAAAAAATGAACGTGACTAACCAATCACACCGATATATTGTCGCAGATGCAGGGTATGGCTCAGAAAGTAATTATCGTTATTTAGAAGATGAACTTCCTCAACATACCGCGCTTATTCCCTACGGGACCTTTTTAAAAGAGAAAAGTAAAAAGTGGAAAGCTGATGAGCAAAAAATAATGAACTGGACTTACAATGAGCAGGAAGATTACTATATCGACCCTAAAGGTGTGCGATTTAATTTTCATGCCTATCGCAAAAGAACCGATAAAGATGGATTTATTCGAGATTTTAAAGAATATCAAGCAGAAAAAATCGAACTAAATCAAAAAGTGATTCCCAAAGCTTTAACACCGAAGGGGTATCTTAGAAAAATTAAAGTGAACCCAGCTTGGGAATATCATAAAGCCAAACAAAATGAGCTTCTTTCTACGCCTGAAACCGGAAAGGTTTATAGCCGCAGGAAGATCGATGTAGAAACAGTCTTCGGATTTATGAAGGCTTGTTTAGGCTTCACTCGATACACAGTTCGAGGGTTAGATAATGTAAGAAAGCAATCAGGTTTACTGATTACGGCAATCAATATGATGAAACTGGCAAAAACAAGTAATTAAACCAACCAATTATACTAAAAAAACAAAATGCACGCGAAAATAAAAATATTTTCGCGTGCATTTTGTTTTTTTCGAGGACATAACTAACTAACTTATGTCACGCCCCCTCTGTAATTATCAAATCTTTCTCTATTATTCTCAGCATTTTTTTGATAGAATCATTCATACAGCATATCGTCCTCTCAGTTGTTTATTTTGTGGTGATTTAATCAACCTAGAGAACGATATGTTTTTTAATATCTAAAATGAAAATGGGAATGAAGAATCAATTCTGGTTCTTCATTCCCATAAATTATAGAGCCGAATTTAGTTTATGGCTTTTTTGTTGTTGCACTTAAATTGTACATTCACCGTTAAAGCAAAAACATATATACCCCTCCCTGAAAAGTTGGCATCTAATACATCTAGAAATACGCTTATATAACTTGCAGTATCAGTTCAATATTTGGTCGTTAATAATGTTTTTTGACCTGATAAAAAATCATAAAATAAATATAATAATTATTGTGCGTTGGTTCTTTGCGCATTGTTTTAATAATGTTAAATAGAGAGAGCAGAAAGGAGAAGGATCAATTGGGAAAGTTTTTAAATACAGAAGAATATATATATAACTGGCTAGAAGTATTTAAACCTTTTTTCATCGAATATCCACAAATTGAAGGTTATTGTAAAAAGTTACTAGCAGATATAGAAGATGTAATTACTAGTGTATCCCCAAAGACTTTTTGGAAACTATTTCCTAGACTTCTTGGGATTGATGCCCGATTAGCATTGTTAGGTGAAACGGTCAACTTGCTGACCGATGATGATTTGACAATCGGGTCAGAAGAAATAATTTCCTGGATTGAAACAGATTATGTAACGTATACAAAAGAAATCTGTGGGTATAATTTAAGTGATGCAACTAACGGTTCACTTATATTCCAAGTAGCGTAGGATATGAGGAAATCTAAGGGGGGAATCATGGAAAAGATAATTAAAATCTTGTTAGCGACAGGGATAGGTGTATTAATTTTAGGTGTAGAGGCCACTGCATACGGAACACAAACGCAATCGGTAGAAACACAATCGCAGATAGGATTTACTGGAGTATATGAACCGATTGGGACGCCAGACCCCACCCCGCCAGAAAACATTGCCCACCCCCCCATCAGAGAAGATATGGAATCGGAAGGATTGCTTCCTCAAACAAATGAGCAAAACAATACTATATTTTCTGTGTTGGGACTTAGTTTTCTTGTTTTGTTCGGGGTCTTGGTTAGAAAGAGAAGAAATTAAATATATTAAAATAATTTAAAGAAAGTAGGAACTTATTTATGAAACTTGTTCGTTTAGCAACAGTCGCTGCATTGTCAACTACCATTTTAGTAGGTGGTGTGCATGCATTTGCAGAAGAAGCTCGAAATGTAACAACAGAGGGAGAAACAACTTTTAGAGCGTATGATCCAGAAGAAGATGAAGGCGAAGAGGTAGAAGTTATTCCACCTGAAACCGACCCAGAAGTTGAGATTGACCCAGAAGAGCCGGGAGTAACTGGGCCATTATCTATTGTAAAAGCCGCAACAATGAATTTTGGTACACAAGTAATCTCTAATAGAGATCAAACATATGATATGGTTGCAGAAATGGCCAATCTATCGAATGGTAATGGTCAAGTACCTTACGTTAGTTTTGCTCAAGTCCAAGATATTCGGGGAACCAACGATGGTTGGGATCTACAAGTCAGTTTAAGTGATTTCCAGTCTAGTACACCAAATAACAGATTAATTGGTGCAGAACTTCATTTTGTCAATTCACGCATCCAGTATGAAGGGAATTCTGAAAATGCTCCAAGTAAGCATACCGATGGTTTAGCCTTGTTTCCCAATGGAGAAGCACGTTCAGTAATGACAGCGTCTGAAGGCAAAGGAGCTGGAGTGTCTTCTGTTGTTTGGGGTGATCAGGCTGATTTAAATGCTCAGTTTGCGGATGATGAGGTTGATATTGTAAAAAATAGTGCAATTCAATTATCGATTCCAGGATCTACGGTTAAAGATGCCACAACCTATACATCTACTTTGACCTGGGAGTTAACAACTACGCCAGATGAAGATGGTCCAAGTGAAACAATTCCCGAAGAAGAAGTATAGTTTTTCTATTGTAAACAAATTATCTCGAAACTCTCGGCAGCGTCACAATAAACTGGTGGCGCTGTTTTTCTAAGAAAGGAGACTACTCATGAAACAATCAACCTTAGTTCATTTTCCTCTTAACGTCACTTGGTGGCTATTACCTTTGTTTTCTTTATTTCTGGTCCTTTTTCCATCAGTCACGCAAGCGGAGGAAACCCTCTCTTTTTATGTCACCCCGGAATTTCCTGAAAGCCAAATTGAGGGATCCACTAGTTACTTTGATTTGAATCTGGGTGCAGGAGAAACAGAAACCTTGGCACTGAAACTACAAAATGGTAGTAGTGACCCAATTCAAGTACAAGTAACACCTCATACCGCGTATACCAATGTCCATGGAGTCGTTGAGTATGGTAAAGATGCCCAAGAACCAGATAACAGTCTACTGTTTTCACTGGATGAATTGATCGACCCTTCGGGTGTCATTGAACTAGCGGGAAATGAAACGAAAACAATCACCGTTCCATTACATATGCCTGAAGAGTTATTTGAGGGATTTCTAGCTGGCGGTCTACGAATTACGGAAGTCAAAGAGGAACAAGAAGAAACGACTAGCAATGAAGAAGGCGTGGCAATCAAAAATGAATTTGCCTATGTCGTCGGTGTCGTTGTTAGTAACTCTCGGGATTCGGTCCAACCGGATCTTGACCTGTTAGATGTTTTTGCGGATCAATTAAATTATCGAAATGTGATTAGTGCAACGATCCAGAACTTTACACCCACTTTCGTCAACCGAATGGCGGTGGAAGCAACGGTTCAACGTGTAGGAGAAGACGAGATTCTCTATGAAGCTAGTGAGGAAATGATGCAGATGGCGCCTAATTCTAATTTTGATTTTCCGATCTCATTAGAAGGCGATCGTTTTCAAAGTGGCGACTATGTACTGAATTTAAAAGCAACCTCTGGTGAAGAAGAGTGGTTATGGGAGCGGACATTTACAATTGAAGCAGATGAAGCTAGATCTTTGAATCGAGCGGATGTGACCATTGATTCTAGTTTTAATTGGTGGATGATTGGCTCAATCGTCTTGGGTATTCTTTTACTTGGTGTCATTTTGTATTTACTGATTCAAAAGAAAAAAGCAAGAGCAAACGAGCAAGAACAGTAAGAAGGAGTGAATGAAATGACCACGAGATTTAGACGACCGATGCTTGTGTTAGGGGCAACCATCTTGATCATGCAAGCTATATTCATGCCTGTCGGCATGGTCTACGCAGAGACAACGATGGATACTGAGGAACAAGAACAAGTAGAACTACCGCCAATGAAAAACTATCTGGAGGACGAACAGATCAGTGATCCACGCTTTTTCTTTACTCGTTCTCGGATGCAAGGAACAGCAGAAGAACCCCTTCAAGTGACCTTCTTTTCTGATCAAGAAGTGTCTGAAGCACGAGTATTCTTACCAGAAGAAGCAACGCTCCTGAAAGAAAAGTTACCAACAGGGATCTCAGTTGAGGAAGGAGCACAGCCTAACGAATGGATGGTTCAGTCAGAACATGCGCAAACTACATTTGTCCTTCCTATAGTAGTTGAAAAAGCGGGAAAGTATGAACTGTCGGTGGAAAAAACGACGGCTCATCTAGAAATCAGTGAACAAGAAGAGATTAATGAGGAATTAGCAAATGTAGAACAAGAGGAATTAAAAGAAGAAAATGAAGAGACATCTAATATGGATTTAACTAAAAATACCGAAGTTACTATAGATAACGCTACAGATTTTGCCGCATCTTGGAATGATCCGAATGTTTCTAAAATTACAGTAAACACAAGAGCGATTAATTTAGTAGGAGTACGCCTAAATCAACGAACAACACCTGTACATATTTTGTATGCAGTACCTCGAGGTAATTCTGTGGCACCACATTACTGGGTAGAAGCTTTACGCACTACCTCTCACTTAACACTAGAAGGACCTGCAGAAGGTTATGCAGATATAGAAAATTGGGCCGGTATCCGAACAAACCGCTTAATAGAGAGTTATGGAGGGGATGTGACAATCTTGAATGGTATTAGATTAATAGGGGTTCAGTCAAGTAACGAAGACGCTCCCGTTATTGAAGTGAATAACGCTACATTAACTATGGATGGGAATGATTTAGTTTCACCGTATATAACAGAAGTGGTAGCAAGTTCACAAATATCCTCAGTAACCCCAATAGTATCTTTAAAAAATTCTGCAAACCTGATTATTAATAAAGGAGGAATCGCTCATACTATAGAATCATCCATACCAATTATTGGAACATCTGAAGACTCTAACGTTTTTATCCAAGGTAAGCGTGTTATGATTGGTGGTAATGTCATCGGTCCCAATCAATTTGTGGACGGGAAACCTAGCTATGCAGACCCGAGTTCTCAAAGGCATTCTTGGAATCGAGTAGACGCACATTTATCTGGAGAAAATGCATCTATAGTACAATCAGAAACTAGTGCTCCCAATAATTTTGGTACTTTATATTCCGAACTATACAATTCTGGGAACTATCATTCATTAGTTGTAGATGTGCCGTTTAATTCACTCGGATTTTCTCTTGATGTAGAAGCATCTCTGGACACAGAAGGCTCTCCTGCAGCATCTGGAATTTATTTTTTTGAAGGAGAACAAGCCAGTATAGAAGCCAACCCTGCAACTGGCTATTCATTTGTTCGTTGGGAGATTATTTCAGGAACAGGAAGTAGCATTGGAAATATAACCGATGAAAAAACAACTTTGGTAATGGGATCTTCTGACACAGAAGTACTAGCAATATATGAAGAACAATCTCTTGACATAGAAACAACTAATATTGACGTATTATTGGGAACCGAATCTGAGCACTTTGATATAAATTCATTCGTTAAATCTGTAATAAAAGTTCCTGGAGAAAGCCTGATTGATGATTACACAGTTGAATTAGATGGGGAACTAGATTTTAATAGTATTGGGAAAAAAGAGATATCTTTAAAAATTATAGTTGGTAATCTAACAAGTAACATACTAGCATCGTATAACGTAGTGTGGGGAAATACTCTAGGATCGCTAGATTATAATTCGACACAAGTGGGATTATCATTTAGTTTGTTAAGTGAAAACAATACTCCTGTGATTAGAGCTGGATTAGGGGAAGTACTGAATAATATTAATGATACTCGGACATTCAATAGGATTAGAACTCAATTACTAAGAGGAAATGTAGATAATGTAATGTTAGATCTGCAGACCAATACAGTCCATCAATCAAAAGTTTCTCTAACCAATATGTGGAATGAACAACTGAAATCAGCCGACGTTCTGCAATATGGTGATGTTTTGATGGCACAAGTCTTTGCAAGAGATACTCCAGATTTAAATATTACATCTGATAATATGGTTGCTTCTAGAAACGAAGAAATTATTTCAGAAACAGGAGATTATGATGCTATATATTATATGATAACATCGACTGGTTACCACTTGCTGCGAGTAAATGAGTTAACAACTAATAAAATTTCTATTCCATTTAAAGCGACTGCTGAAGAAATGAATAAATTAATAACCACTTTCTTTTCTTACGGTACTGATTTTACTGAAGAAGAAAAGAAACAATTAAAATTTGAATGGGTTAATTATGATGATACTAGCTTAACAGGTGATAATAAGAGTGGCACTATTTCCGTTACTCAAATAATCGACGGGCAAGGGGAGTTTACAGTGGATTATGAAGTATCATTCGAAGTTGAAGCTCCAACTATCGTAAATCCAGTGGATCCTTTAGATCCTGAAGTAGAAATAGATCCAGAAAAAAAACCAGAATTACCCGATGACCAAGGACAACTAAGTATTGACTTCATTTCGTCCTTCAACTTTGGTTCACAAGCTATTTCAGTTCATGATCAAGTCTATTATGCTCAACCACAACGATTATTGAATGAAGATGGAACAGTAAACGAGGATGAAGAACGACCAAATTATGTTCAGATCAGTGATCGTCGTCCAGAAAGTGACCGTAATGGTTGGCAACTAGCACTTACACAAGCAGAACAATTTGAAGGCCAAGAAGGGCACCAACTTACTGGAGCTAGTTTAAGTCTGTTAAACCAACAATTGGCAACCACACAAGGAGGAGAGTTTCCAACCTTACAAGCTACCACATCTGTGACATTGGTGCCTGGAAATAAGCGGACGTTAATTCGCGCGGAAGGAAAGGAAGGAACAGGTACGTGGATTTATCGTTTTGGCGACGGAGAGACGGCGGGAGAAAGTGTTGCACTCAATGTGCCAAAAAGGACCAATCCAGAAGCCACCACCTATTCCACTACACTGATCTGGGAATTAAGTGCCGTTCCTGGAAATTAAATCGAAAGGGAAAGAGAACCCTCTCTTAAAGTGGTACCCATGTCAAGGACACAATAAAAAAAGAGATTAAACAACTTGAAGATGATTCCTATATTGAACGGGGGTCATCTTTTTTAAATTCCATGCTTTTTTAGACAAAGCTTACTTTTATAACCATGGATTAAAGAAGCAAGCAACAAGTTTTATTAACAATGAAATTATTAATTGGAATAACACATTTGAAGAAGTAACTTTAGAACTATTATCAAAAATAGAAAAAATGTCTGTGCAACAACTTAAAAACACTTTGAAATTAATTGACGAATTAAAGTAAGCGTGACATAGGATAGTATCTCGTACGTGGGAACTTAGACAACAAGGAAAAGATCCTTTCATAAAGGATGGGGAACAATGGTAGACACATGTCTTGGTGGCTTAAATAACTCTAGTAGAGATCATAGCGGTGCAAGTTTCAGAACTAAAGAAATTGATAATAAGGCATTCTATATTGAAGAAAGTAAAAATAAAAGAAAAGAATAAGCCCATGCCCCAATAATAGGGGACATGAGCTTTTTTAATTTAATTAATCATATGCTTATTATTTTAGAACAACAATTTGCTACTTCCGGATCATGAGTGACAATTACAACAGTTTTACCGGATCTATTTATCTCTTTTAACAAATTTAGAATTTCATCTCTATTCTTGAAATCAAGCGAGCCAGTGGGTTCATCAGCTAGCAGTACTTTACTAGGCTTGATAAGCGCTCTAGCGATCGCAGCTCTCTGCTGTTCACCACCAGATAGTTCAAATATCTTTTTCTTCTCATAACCATCCAACCCTACATTTAAAAGTGCTTCATGGATAAGTCTTTTTTTTCCAGATTTATTTTTAGAATGATACTTTAATGCAATCATTAAATTTTCTGTGACAGTCTCATTATCAATTAAAGCAAAATTTTGGAACAAGTAGCTTATCTTATCTCTAATTACTCTTTGAGATTCTTTTGAATTAATTTTGATATTTTTTTTATTTTCAAGTAAATACTCGCCAGCATCAAAATCTTCAATTAGACCGATTATGTTTAGTAAAGTTGATTTTCCGGAGCCACTTTCACCTGTAATAGCGATCATTTCTCCTTCTTCAATCATAAGATTAATATTTTCAAATATAATATGCTCTCCATAACTTTTTCTTACATTCTTTAACTCGATCATTTTTATTCTCCTTTCAGAACAGTAGATAGACTATTTTTCTCTTTTCTCATGATAACTTGAACGATAACCGTACCGTCTATCAACAGGGTTAAAAGTATATAAGGAATAAGTAATATTGTTTTGGAAAAAAGGAAAACGCAAAGTAATTGAACAAGATAAATACTGCTAAAAATAATGAAGAGTGTATTATATCTATCAAAAAGTTTAAAACCAAATAATTTATGAATCGCAATTTTCTTACGATCGCTGAAGACAATGCAATTAACTAAAAATACGGAGGTAAATACGCTTAATAAAAATAGGAAAACCAAAATAACACTAAATATTTGAATGCTTTGTTTATATGATGAAGTAATATCACCTAAAATAGAATTAATGGAGGAGAACTTCAAATTAAGATTTTTATAGCTATCTTTATCGATAATATTTTTTACGACTTCCTGATTGCTTTTGGTATTTTCAAGTTTCAAAGGATTATTTAATCCAGTATTTGCTAACAAGATCTTTTCATACCAGGTAATATCCGTTGAATTCATGGTCATAAAGATAGGTTTTGTAAAAATCGGATTTTCTGATTCAGCATACGAAAATACTTCAAAATCTTTATCATCATAATAATTAATTGTTACTGATAGATCTTCTAGAGATATAGCTTCTTGCTGCTCTGAATCGAAACTATCAAATAATATATTTTGACACAAATAAACAATGTTTTTGTTATCTTTGTATGACTTAGGAACAAAAAATATACGTGGATCATCTTTCCCAGAGGATACAGAAGATCCGTCTATAGACAAATCTAAAGATTCTATATAGTTATCATTTACTTCCATCACTTCATAGGTCTCGTCTTCGGTATACATATGAGGATCTGGAACAGCAAGATTACGGTTCGGATTTACTACTGTACTGTATATAAAATTAACATCAGTTTTTTCTTCTAACTCAGCATAAAGATTTGCTAATTTTTCCTCGAATTTCCCATTACTTAGTAAAAAATTTTGAAAATCATCATCTACTAATTTATATGTTTCTAACGTTAAAACATTTCCGTTTTTTTGCCAGGAATCGTTTATTTTGTACTGTTTAATTAAAGTATCAATGTCAGTAGAAACTTGCAGTAGAATCATTGTAACTAAAAAAGAAATCATCAACTTTACAAAGTAGCATATCATAACGCCGAACTTGAAATTCAAAAAGTTTTTAAGCATTTTAGAAATAGTTACATTCCTAATTGTTAAAAAAGTAAAAGTATTTGTAAGTAGAAACAAAAGAATTATGACTATTTGGGATAAAATCAAATACAAAAAGAATTGATAGGGGTGATAATCATAATAAAAATATAAAAAGATATCTATAACTAAACTAGCTATAACTATTACTAACAAGGAGTTTTTAATGAAATCAAAAAAAATACTTAAATTGGGAATACCATTCAACTTGGATACGCCTATTCTTTTTAACTGCATTAACGGAGTGTAGATATTAACAATTATCAAAATTAAAAATGTACTTATGATAATAGCTATAAATATCATAAGACTTCTATTAACTAAGCCTACTTCTTGTTGTATAGGTTTTGAGAGAAGATCTTCTTGACTTACACCAAAAAATTCACTTAATTGATTCATGATTTTTTCGGAATTCAAATCATCGGTACCCACCACAGAATAAATCCCGTTCAAAGAGACACTACTATCTTTATAATAATTTTCCAATGATTGTAGCAGTATTTTTGATTTAGTAATTGTAGGTATTTTGGCTGAACTATTATTTTCTACGGATCCATAGTTTTTATAAATCTCAGATTTTTCAGCAAATAAATCCGTATGAGGCAAATTAAATTCATTAAAAGGAAAGCTCTTTTTATCAAAAACCACTGATTTAACAATAATGTTATTTCGGACATCTGTTCTGAAAATACTAACGTGTTCATTCTGTGCTAGTTCTTCAAAAAAAGAAAGTTGTTCTTGAATAGATTTTTGTGAGTCTTTTACATAAAAACGAAAAGAAGGATCTTTCATCTCAATTTCATTAAGCCGTATAGTATCTTTTGTTTCGTAAACATTAGATAATAAAAGAGCAGAAAATGTGATAACAATTAGTAAACAGAAATATGATATTTTTTTCATGGTTTGACGTCACTCCTACATCGAGTTCTTAGATTTAAATAAGCCTGAAACAGGCTCACAGAGTCTATTTCAGGCTTATTTGTTATCACTAAAAAGTTTTCCAGTAATAGTTCATACCGGTAGGTGGAATTTTTGTGATACTAGCTTTTGCCCAAATAACTTTCTTTTGAGTTACAGTGACAGTTTTGGTATCTGATGATACTGTTGCACTATGCTTTTTGGTTTCGTGATAATAGTTAGAATATCCATAAGTACCTGTATAACCAACCCCATAGTGCCATTCTCCGCCCCCTACATCAGCAGCTAATGCTACGGTAGGTACAACGAAACTGGCAACTGCAAAAATTGACGCTAACTTCTTTTTCATACTTTTCCTCCTGTCTACATTTTTTTGCGCTTTTATTAGCAACAATAATGTTGTCAATAAAATTGTACTCTTATCGTTTAAATTTGTAAAAGGATATCTTAAATAGCTTTTATGAAGCCCCAATACAATTAAGAGATTGTTGAAAAGGTATAATCCTTTAGAGACAAGGAATAAGAAGTAAAAGAGCAACCAATCCCTTAATTGCATGTTTTGATCTAATAGATTAATATTAATGCAAACGCAATTATATAATCAAGAAGTTGCTTTCCCACTATGAAAATTAATACTTTTGTATATACACATCCCATCAATATGTACGTTATTCAGCAGCTAGCTATGCCAGTAGAAACATTCTGTGACCTCTATGGTTTTAAACAAGGAACTATTTCCAGTTGGATAACAAGAAATAAATCCGTAGATTCTTTACCAGTAAACTTTATTTACTGCCTGGGACTAGCTTCTATCAAGCCTATGGATTTTGTTTATCATAAGCTTTTAGATTACGAAGAACCTTACCTAAAAGGCCTCATGAGCGCAGAAAGGGCAAAAATCCCTTTAAGAGCCAATTTGCTCTTTTTTCATGTTATTTATCCCTGTAAGGATTTTTTTTGAAATAAAAGGGGCTGTGATGTCAATCCCGATTTTCAAATGTCATTTTTTGCCGGTGAGAATATGCTAGTTTTTACCGATTTTCTTGCTTTTCTCATCTGTAGGTGCCTGAAGGACATCCTTATCAAGCAAATAGTCCTTCATGCGATAAGAGCTCCGGGTAATCTTGATTAGTTGAGAGTGATGGACCAATCGGTCCAATATGGCGTTTGCTAATGTTGGGTCTGAGAATACTGCTCCCCATTTTGATAATGGGATATTCGTTGTAATAATCGTCGATTTGGTTTCATATCTCCGGGTGATTAACTGGAAAAAGAGATTTGCGCCACTTTCTGAAATCGGTAAATAACCAATTTCATCGATAATGAGCAGTTTATATCGGCAGTAATTTTTAATTAATGCTTCGTGCCGGTTTTCTTGATAGGCTTTTGTTAATCGCTGAATCAGTCCATTACATGTAATAAAATAGGTACTGATTCGTTGGCGACAAGCTTCCATGCCGATCGCCGTTGCTAAATGTGTTTTTCCAACACCACTGCTGCCGATAAATAAAATATTCTCTTGTCGTTCCATAAAATGTAGACTGGATAAGTCTAACAGTTGCCGTTTATTTACACTGAGCTGATAGTCAAAGTTAAAATCTGACATTCGTTTTTCGTAGGGAAAGTGGGACGTTTTGATATTCATTTTTTCCGCTCGTTGTTTTCTAAACG
Organism: Enterococcus sp. OL5; assembly: GCF_006491895.1. Taxonomy (NCBI): domain Bacteria; kingdom Bacillati; phylum Bacillota; class Bacilli; order Lactobacillales; family Enterococcaceae; genus Enterococcus; species Enterococcus sp. OL5. The sequence goes on along the minus strand of NZ_VHIL01000008.1, from coordinate 154,376 downwards.
CTAATTCTCGTTCCGTTAATGAATAAAGGATATCGATCGTGGACAGTTCTTTTGTTTTTTCAGATTCTAAAAAACGAGGAAGATATTCTTTGATTTGATCTAGCTTTAACGTTGTTAGATTATCTAGTAACTCTTGGTATTGTGACATGGTGCCTCCTAATAGAACTCGTCGTAGAGTTTCAAATTTTCTTGAACATAGTGTGCAATTTCTTCATCCGATTTTGTCCGATAAACATCGGATTTTAAAATTTCCTGCATATCATCTGAATGATAATTAAATTTTTTCTGACTTAAAAGGTGTCTTTGAATGCATTCGCCGTTATAATGAATAGTAAGTTCGCCGGCAACAGCTTGGAGAGAAACTGTCTTGCCGATATAGCGAACGGGTACAGAGTACTTTTTCTTTTGATAAATCACGAACGATTCTTTGGATACCTTACGAGAGAGGACATCTTATGTATAGGTCGTTAGTAATTTCGAGTCAAAGGGTAATAAGTGCTCTTTTTCGTATGCAGTAAATTTTAGTATCGGTGGACCAGCAATTGCTTGAGAGGCTTCTTTGTTCAACTCTTCATTGAATTCAAAAACTAGATCAATCAAATCCTCCAGCGTATCAAATTCACCGTTGTATACTTTTAGCTGCTTGACCGTTCGAGCTAAGGCTTCCACTTTTCCTATTGTTTGCGGTCGATAAGGACGACAGGCAATTGGTTTAAATCCTGCATCTTTACTGTATTCATAGAGCCTTTGGTTCCAAGTGACCTTCCTAAACTGTGTTCTACTTTGATCAACGACGGTCCGCATATTATCAAACCAGATTTCATGCGGGATTCCTTCTGAAGAGAGAAAGGCATTGTTCAAACAACGAAGTAATGTATCTTGTTTTCTGTCTAGCGTTAACTCGATATACTTCCAACGAGAAAAGCCTAGAACATATAAAAATAAATTGATTTGAAATCGTTGGCCCAAACGATTGTAAAGGACAAGATCTTCTTTCCAATCAACTTGTGCAGACAAACCTGGCTGTGTTTCAATTCGGATTGTGGCTTTCTGGATGTGTGTGTTCCGCAATTGGCTGCAGTAATCTCTTAGAATAGAATCTTTTCCTTCATAGCCTTTCTTCTTGATAAAGCGATAGATCGCTGAAGCAGAACAGCCTAGTTCTACTTTCTCTTGAATAATTGATCGAAAAGGATCTAATTTGCTTGGCCGTTTCTTAGGTGCAGCTTTCTTTTTAGATAGATCGTTTTCGTAGTAACGTTTGACAGTGCGTGGATCACATTCGAACTGTCTAGCTAAATGGGTAAAATGAGGTTTAATATCACTCATAATAGAAATTTGCACTCCTTCACGTACATCTGATCGCATAAAATCCTCCGGATTGTTTTTAAACCAGTGTACTAAAAAATGTAAGAAAAACACCATTTTTCTCGTCGGCATTTCCTTACATTCTACTATCGAGATTCACATGTGACATAAGTCCCTAACAAAAAAGTGCATGAAATGACGAAAAACCGTTCATTTCATGCGTCATGCGCTTTTTTAGTTAAAATAAAAGAAGCACAGGTGGCACCCTGTGCTTCAAACATTGGCTCTTCAATTTATAAAATAAAGAAAGCGAATGATTTGTAGGTTTTATCTACAGTCATTCGCTTTTCTACCGTACATTTTCGTTTCTATGTTCCATGTACCCCATCTAATGCATGACAGCAGCATTGCTACTTTCATACCAGATGATAATCTGCTAAACTTAATTAAAGCTTTTTCAAGTACATTTGAAGAAGCCCAACAAACTGTAAAAACTATTCATAATGCAAAATTTAAAGCAGAACAAAAAGCGGATCAAAAAGTAAAAAAAGAATAAGTGAAGAGTCTGTCGAATTTAAATTTTATTTACGTGAAGAACTGGTTTAAGGAAAAAGCTTCACCAGCTGTAAAAGCATATTATGATCGAGATTTTCCTATTCAAACAAGAATTCCTATGCATGATTGGTCAATTTTTGACTGTGATTGATAAATTAAAATAACGGAATTTAAAAATAGTTATTCAAAAATTTCACAAGTAGAAAATCGTAATTTCGGGGATAAAATACAGATTTTCAGGTAGACCAATTTTTATTCACAAAGTAACTGCTGAAAATCCTTGGGAATAGTAGAAGTTGTAATAGTCGAGACTATGTTGACTTCGTGTCTAAATAACAAATAATGATTATAAGAAATTAAAATTTTGATATTTTTTTATATAAAAAACTTTTTTGGTATAGTTATCCTAGAGTGATTCAAGGGGGAAAAAGAAAATGGTAGAGAAATTAGTACAGGCTTTTTCTGAAGATTTAGATAGTGTCTATTCTATGGGTTATGACACTTGGGGTGAAGGTAGTCTCTTTTCTGATTATTTAGAAGAATGTAGGCACTCTATTAAATATCAATCTGGCATGTGGTATGCTTTAAATGTTGATGGTGTCAATGTGAGCTCATGTATTGTTTATCAACTTTATACCAATGTAGTTGGTATTGGATCGCTTGCTACGAAGACTGATAAACGAGGATTAGGCTTTGGTTCTAATTTAATAAAGAAAATATTGTCTTTAAATATTGGTAGTGTATATTTTCTTTGGAGCGATATTGATCCTGTTTTTATAAAAATTAGGATTTGTACAAATTGATTCCAATATGCAACCTTATGATTATAGTAAACTAATGTATTATCCAAGTAATGTTGCTATTGATGTCAAAAGGTTACCATCTTATTTTTGATTTGTATTAATGTTTTAAAATTAAAATAAAAAATTTAACTTAGGAACAATTATTTTGGATTGACACAACACATTCATTTTAAAATATTGTAGGCTTATTCGAGTATAGGGAACAGCGATACAGAAAATAGCGGTAGGAATACAAACTATATTCACCGAATTATCCCTAACGTTCAACTAGTGATTCAGTAAAGGCTCAGAGATTGAATCTTTCACAAAGAATTTGATAACATAACCGTTGCTAAATCAACAATTCTAAACTAGACGACTTGAACTTCACAAAGCACATGGCTAAAACGCTTGGAATAGTAAATACTTGCTTTAAAGAGAAGTTATGTTAACCTAACAGTTTCGTCGGATAAATAAAATACGCTCATCCATATTGATAGTTCGGCTTTTTTTCCACTACCGCTAATTTCTGTACGAATGTTCCAACTACTTTCCTAGTTTAAAAACGCATAAAAATCAGAAACGTTGATTTAATAGAGTTTCTGATCTTTATGAGTGATCACTACCGCTATTTTCTGCAGGGATTGGTGCCACATTTGAAGAAATTTGAGTTAACTAGCATTACTGAACAAACCAAAGAATTCTCAGGAGAAATAGGTAGAAATTCTCCTTGTCCATGTGGTAGTGGAAAAAATATAAGAAATGTTGTCTGAAATAATTAGTGCACATCAACAATTCAGTTCATTTTTTATTCTGTAAATAGTTTGTCTCTTGGCGTTATGATCCTTTGCAATCTTTGAGATAGCAACGCCATTCTCAAAATCCTGAACGATGCTTTTATAAACCAGGCGACGTTAGGGATCTTTTGTGTCTGCACTGTATAATTTAGGACGACCTTTATAGACTCCGTTTGCTTTAGCGATCGTAATTCCTTGTGCCTGCCTACGTTTATATTCATTACGCTCTTGTTCGGCAATCATGGCCAAAATCTGAATGATTAGGTCTTTGATGAATTTATCCAATAGAGGATTTCCGATTGCTTCAGCCATGATCGGTAAGCTGGTGATAATGAGTCGCACATTTTTCTTTTTTAGATAATTAACTGAATCAATAATCTCGTCATAATTACGTCCTAATCGATCGATAGCTTCTACAATAAAAATATCTTGCTCTCTGACGAAATCTAAAGCTTCCTGAAAAATTGGTAGCTGAGAAATAGTCGCTCCAGATTGTTTTTCGATGAAAATTTTTTCTGCACCTAATTTTTTCATTTCCTCGATTTGACGTTGTTCATTTTGATCGATTGATGAAACTCGAATATATGCAATTTTCAATAATTTTTACCTGCCTTCTCGAACTATATAAAACGGAGGTGGATATAGGATTGTTGTATTTTGCTCTTTCCTCACTTGAAGTTACCTGCTGGCGGTTATCAAAAAATTTCCTATCCATGTTCAATTTTCAAAAAAGAGCAATGCATGAAACTTCAATAGCGAGCAACGTAAGTCTAATTATGTAGATCTAAAATAGTGTGTCATACTACACATTTGTAGTGTGACCAACCTGAGAGAATCGTAATCGTTTTACTCTCTTCATCCACGCTGTAAACCAGTCTGTGTTTGATATTTAGACGTCTTGAATAGTGAGGCAATCCAGTTAATTTTTCGTATGGTTGCGGTATAACTTTGATCAGTTCATCAAATTTACTAGTTAGATTGCCACTCTTCAATTTAGGCAAATCTTTGCGAGCATTCATTTTAATCTTTACATTGTATCCCAATCAATTTCACCTAAGTCTTCACTTTATTCATTCTCAAAGTACTTGATTCGATCCAATACGCCCGCATTTTGTAACTAGATTGTTTCTTGTGAGGAGTTCTAGTCGCTTTTACTAATCATTACAACACTTTCTTCGCTTTTTGTACTCGCAATTTCAATTGGTTGACTGTCAGATACAACATTCTTAATAAGTCCATAAAGAATTTTTCTTGCATTCATTGGTGTAATTACTTCCATAAGTATAAATCCGCTTTTCTCTCTTTTTGTATTCTGTGTTACGCATTCCGTACAGGTCTCTGGTACACTACAGAACTAGAGGGTGTTAGTGGCGGGGATGTATAATGGCAATCACGCATAAGTATTTGGTGTCGGTCATCCGTTAAGGCATCAATGAATGGAAATGGTGCAAACACGTAGCACGTAAACTTATCTTTTCCGAAGTTGACTTGATTTCGCCGGATGACCAGGTCCTGTCAAACCTGTACTACTTTTTACAGAAGGCTGCTATGTTTAAAATCTTTCGTAAAAATTGTTGCGGATTAGATGGCCACAAAATGTGGATCTATGTTTGTGTTGGAATCACCGATGCAAACAGTCGGACTGAGTATAAGCAAGCTTGTTTCTCTTCATTTTCAAAAGGGTTCAATGAATTAGCTGATTGGTTTGCTAAACACAACTGTAAGGACGTTTGTATGGAATCCCCCGGTAAATTAAAATCCCTGTTTTTAATATTCTAGAAAAAACTTATTTTGTCACTCTGGCTCATCCGAAACACACCAAAATACAGAAAGGAAATAAACCGGATCGCAAAGATGCCCAATGGATTTGTGATCTCTTTACGTGTGAAATGATCAAACCGAGTTTTATTCCTACTCTTGAAATTCGGCAGCTTCGTGATCTGATGCGCTATCGGTCGAAACTAACCAACATAAAAACGAGTGAAAAGAATCGAGCGTTAAACTGCTTAACGATTTCTAATCTGAAACTGGATGATGTCTTTAGTGATGTGTTCGGAAAATCCTCCACTGCTATCATTCATCACTTGTTAGAACATCCTGGTGAACCATTTGATGTTCACCCATTGATCCATGACGGAAGTAAAACACCTGTTGAAGAGATCCAAGCGGCAGTTGAGGGGGGATTACTGTCCCTCAAGTGATTAAACTTCGCCAATGCTCTTTTCAGATCCAAAGAACATCCAGAATTTAAAATCGCTATCGTATAATAAAAGCGAACCATGTACATAAGAAAGCTATCATCGCTAATTGTAAGATGCTCCTGACCGCTATCTGAAACGTCTTTAGCAACGTCGCACTATATAAACCGGACGGTTATTTGGATTCCAAGCCTGTGAATGAAACGAAAGTTTTGACTCAAGCTCAGGCATTGGAGCTTCTGAGAACAAAGAGGGTGCACCATAACCTATAGTAGCTCTCCAACAGGGTGAAGTTAATTCTTCGTGAAAAATGAAATTTTTTAGCGTAGTAAAATTCACTCGTCAATATTCCTAGGTTGTTGTCTTTCGTAAAAAAAATTACTACGACCGTCCCCTTCGATGTATGCTTTTCTATAATTACTTAAATCTGATCGATTTCAAACTTTCTCCTTCTTAAAATATATTTTGTCTAACTGTTTTGACTTAGTACCATTAGACTTTTTAATCAAATATCTTATGTATATTATAGTTTGCGTCTCAGCTGTTTTTTTCAACTGAAAATGTCTCCACAAAATCAGTTGAAAAATGCCCCACCTAATTTATCTTAACCATTGCTTTGTATCTTCTACTCGAAAAGAAGAACCACTGAAATCAAGTACATGCGCCCGATGGGCGATTCGATCGACAATTGCAGCAGTAAGCATGGGATCTTTGAATGTTTCTTCCCATCGTTCAAACTCAATGTTGGTTGTAATGATCATGGAACCATTGGTATTTTTGTTAGATAGTAGATTAAAGAGGATTTCACTTCCGACTTGATCAAATGACACATAGCCAAGTTCGTCTAGTATAACCAAGTCATATTTACTAAAACAGCGCTTATAGTAAGTCAGTTGGTTCGCGCTCATTGCTTCTTTTAGTTCAATCACTAGATTAGGAATGCTTATAAATAAGACACTCTTTCCTGCTAGGTAAGCTTCCATTCCTAATGTATTGGCCAAGTAGGTTTTCCCAACACCAGAGTTTCCAATCAGTATTAAATTCTCTTTTTGCTCGATAAATCGGAGCTCCTTTAATTCTGTAATCTTTTTTCGAAGTTTTGGATCTAGGTGTGCAGTTAGATAGTCATCAAAAGTGACTCGGTTGGACAGTTTTGAGCCTGTAATCAGTCGTTGGATCCGGTTGCTTTTTCGATTCTCAAACTCAGCTTGTAACAGCTTTTCCAAAAATTCTTCATAGGATTCAGAAAGATTCAATGCTTCTTGGATTGCTTGTGGATAGTTTTTTCGAATATGGGACAATTTCAAATGTTTTGTTAGTGTATTAATACTCATAACGACTCTCTCCCTAGATAAAGTTTAGTATATGCCTGTACTTGAACCCTTACGGCATTTACAGCTTTTGTTTTTGGCCGCTCGCTTAGTCGTTCTGGACGTTCTTCAAGTGCATCAGACTCTAGCTACTTTACTAGTTCTTCCAACAGGACTGTCTGATAGAAGGTTAAGCGTTCGATAAATCGCTTGGGATCATTTTGATAATATCGGTGAAAACAACGGTGTAATCTCGGAATTCCCTGAAGAGCTAGTGAGTGTTTGAGAGCCTTCGGCTTACGGGAAAGTGTACGTAAGTAGTGTTGGATTTGAATGGCATAATTCTTACTTCTTTTTTCAAGTAAATGCCGACAAACCAAATGACCTGTATGAATCACGTTTATTTCTTTCAAGTACTTTTTTACTATTACTTCTTTACCTACAAGATAATCTGGAACGGAGTAATAATTAAGATCCAATTGAACAAAACTATATTTATTTACTGGTTGAGTAGTGATTATCGCATAATCATAGCTAGAAAATACTGGCTTCAAATACTTTTTTTCAATGCAAGCATGTTTTTTTCATTTAATTGGTCCATGATAACGGTTAAATGTTTTTCTTCCTCCGATAAAGAAGAGAAGCGATACTGCTTCGTAAAAGCCTTATTTCGAATCATGTTTACACTTTTTTCAACAGAACCTTTTTCATTTCCACTATATGGGTTCGTTACGATCGACGTATAACCATAGAATAAAGCTAGTTTCAAAAACTCGTCATTTAGTTCTTTCTCATGTTTCCCAATAAAACGTTTCGCAAAATTTCTCATATTGTCATAGACCACAGTTTCATACGTACCGTCAATCTCTTCGAAAAATTGGTTGTGGGCATCAATCAATACCTTCTGGCTCGCAGATTCATATAGACGTGCCCACCGAAAGGTGGAGGCAGGTGCAGAAAAAATAGCTAGCGTATATTTTCGCACTTCATTATTGAACTAAAGTTTCACCTCACCAAAATCAAATTCAACGCGATACCCTAAGTCATAAGACTGATGAATGTAAGCTTCTTTCTTGTTGTTTCTTTTTTCTCTTACTTGATTACCGATCGTCGTTTTACCAATATCAAATCCTTCTAATTGGACAATTTCAAAGATGCTCGTTGCCGTTAACTTCTGTTTATGGGCACCGAATAGTTGATTTTTTTCCTTCTCCATTTCAAGAAGCTCATCAATTCTCTGATCCAGTTCAGGCGTGTATTTTCGATACGTTCGATTTTGGCTGTTGTATTTTGGTTTTGCGGTCAGCTGCTCCATCAGTTCTGTATCCGAAGGATCCTGCTATAACTGTTTCTTGAGTTTTTGATGTTCTTTCCAATAGCGCGAAACCGTTTTTCGGCTGATCCCTAACTCACGCTCAATTGAACGGTTGGATCTTCCTGATTCTTTTAATCGTATAATTGTGCATTTGTCCATTAAGGATCTCACTCCTCATACCTCCAATAGAAATTGTTATTTCTATTGTGGTGATTAGTGGAGACATTTTCAATTGATTTTATTACGAATAGTGGGCACTTTTTAAACTAACATAAACATTGCATACGTCAGTAAGTGTGGAAAGTTATATCTGCTTGTTTTGACAGAGATATTTCTTTACAAATCTTCAAGTCCTGACAGGAATTTATTTAGAAATTGCTTATGATCGATATGAAGAGGGCGTGGTCAAATTTCCGAATTGCATGATAAATAAAATGGAAAATGGGCGTAACAAAGCAAAATTGAATTATAAAGATTTTTTTATTTTTGGAGTGATAAAAAAGGGCAGAAAAACAAATTTGTTAAGGGGGCGTCATTAGCAAGTCACCTTTCTGAAGAAAGCGGACTGTATCCAAAGCGAAAAAACTCTGCTATTCAAAATGTTCGTGAGATGGTAACAGCGTTAAATATTCTGTCAGTCCGTCAAGTAAGTAGCGATCAACTGCCAACGGTTTTAGGAAAAGAATTTTATGATAATTATGAAATTGTCCAAGAAGCAAGGGCAACGTTGGATGACAAATTATTTAGAGCGAACGAAAAACTAAAATATAATCCGTCCAATATTGAGCAAGCCGAAAAGGTTAGAGCATTGCATGCGGAGAAAAAGGATCTTGAAAAACAAGTAAAGCAACTTGAAAAGCAATTAAAAACCTACGATGCTGCACTAGGAATACTGAGCGAAAAGACAGTGAATGAAACGAATGATTTGGAAAAATAGAAATCTTCTTTTAGAACAATTTGCATATTCTGCCATTCTATTGAAATAATCGATAACAAAGAGTATAATACGAGTATAAATAACTCTAATGAGGTGTTCCGAATGAAAGTAAAAAAAGAAAGAATTCAAGTCGCTTTAGAAAAAGACTTAAAGATGGAAGCAGAAGATATTTTACAAGACTTGGGAATGAATCCAACAACCGCAATTACAGTTTTCTACAAACAAGTAGTAGAAGAAGGTGGGTTACCATTTGAAGTAAAGCTATCCGAAAGAACAAAACAGACAAGACGAATCGCTAAATTAGCAAAAAAGACACCTAATGTGACTAGGATAGATGACAATGAGACTCTAGAAGCTTGGTTGAATGAAGATGAATAAGATTCTTTCATTGTATGTTGCTTTTGTTGGTAAAGAAGGCGGGAAAAGACGACCGGTATTAATTGTCGAAAACAGTGAGAATGAAATTATATTTTATTCAATCACAAGTAAGTGCCAAAATAAATCGGATAAAATAAAAAAACTGTACTTTAAAATTAACGATTGGAAAGATTCAAATTTAAAAAAAGAGTCCTGGATTGATATTGGCACTTTATTTGTACTTTCCAAAGACAAAACTGATTTTGAATATAAAGACATTGGTGAACTTTCTCAAAATGATACGGATCGTTTGGAAGTATTTTTGAAAAATACTTTAAAGAGATAGAATGAAAATGCGAAATTACTACCTAATCATTCGAAATTAGGTAGTAATTTTCTATTGAAGCGAATGCATTTACAGGATTATCTTGTGGCCATAGATAATGCTTCATAGGATTAAAAGTTTCTTTTTTGTCTAAGATGGTAGGAGAATCAGAATGAAGTATGGTAAAACATTTAAAAAGATCAGCGAGGTTTTAAGTGGGGAAAAAAAAGTTCTATGCGGTTAGATATGCAGATAATACGGGGTTAATCTTTAACAACTATGATGACTATCAAAACGGAATAAAAGGGTTTAGTAATTCCTCCAGTAAAGGATTTAACAGAATAGAGGATGCTTCTGAGTGGCTTGAAGGTGTACCTCACAAAGTAGTCAAATCAAAGAAACCACAAACTAGTGATAAAGCGCCTGAACAAATTAAAAAGAACAAGAGGTCCCAATATTATGCGGTAGTCAGAGGAAGGGTCGTTGGCGTATTTGATAATAAAGAAGATTACAAAAAATCTTTGTTGGGATACAAGTCGGGTAAGGGAAAAGGCATTTTTAAAACAAAGGAAGCTGCACAAAACTGGTTAGTACAAAATGGCATTTCACCTGTGAATAAGAAAGGTTTATATGCTGTTTCCAAGGGATTTAACACCGGATTTTTTACAAAACTACACACATATGAGAAAAATTTAATAGGTTACCCTGGTGCAAAAGGGAGATGCGATTTCAATAATAAGAAGGAAGCGCTGGATTGGATAAACGCTCAAAAACCTAAAAAAAGATACTATGCTGTAGCTAAAGGTCGACGTCGAGGAATCTACACGGATATTAAGAAGTACAATAAATATATTTCTGGAGTCTCAGATATTAAAGCTAAAGGAGGCTTTAAAACCAGAGAAAGAGCCGAGCAATGGATGAAGGAAGTACAAGAAAATCAAGTGAAAGAATATTTTGCTATTGCGATCGGCAAGCGAAGAGGTATTTACGTTGATAGGAAGAAATATTTGGATAATTTAAATGGCGTTAAGAATGGTTGGGGAAAAGATGGATTTAGAACCAGAGCTGATGCTGAAAAATGGTTGTCTGAACGATTAGAATTCATAAATAAATATAAGAAAAGTATATATAAAGAAGTAATCATTGCGTATGAAAGTAAAGATTTACCTGTTATTTATACGGATGGTTCTTATATGCCGGTTAAGCAACAGTATAGTTCTTCAGTTGTTATATCTGAAGGGGTAGGATCGATTGCAGCATTTGCAAAGTCTAATAAACAGGATAAGAATAATACTCTGGGAGAATTGGAAGGCTTATTACATGCATTAAAGATAGTGAATGCATTGTATGAGTTCAAAGAGTTCATCTTAGTTTATGATTACAATGATCTTGAGAAAATAGCAAGAGGTATATTAACAATAAAGTCTGTCCCAATCTCTTTACAAAGAGAAATTGTCGATTTAATAAAAGACAATGAATTAGACATTCATTTTCTAAATGTAAAATCACATACAGGAATTGTCGGAAATAGCGTAGCAGACAGAATAGCAAGAGATATAAGCAACCATTTAAATAAACTCGATTTATTAAGAGATCTATCCTTTTTAAATTAGGAAATTGACAGGTTATGAATGAATTTTATAAAGGAGGTAATTCCTATGAATACTACAGCACTCGCAAAATTTATCCAGTCATTGGGGAGTTTGAATAACTACGGAAGCTCTGTTTACCAAACGAAAAAAGCTTTGGACATGAAATCCACGAAACCACTTCGCCAAAATAGAGATGATATAGCTATTTTTGTGGATAGTCTAAAAGGAGTCAATGCGATAAAAGAAAAAGGTTTTTCAGTAGATGGTATTATCGATGTAAACAAGCAGTTTGATTCACCATCTGAAGAGCAGCCTAAATTACCAGGTCATTTGAGAAATTCATATTACAATGAAGATGATCGAATAGCCATTGTTCTTGATCAAGCTAGTCAAGAACACTATTTTCCTAAAGAGATCATTACCAGAGATGATTTGCAAGAAATCGTGGATCTGTTTGAACAATCAGAACGAACCGAAAAAGATGCCTGGTGGGTTTTCGCTAGACTTGCTAAATTACAGGCTTTTCAGGATGGAAATAAGCGAACAGCGTTGATTTCAGCCAATGCCGCATACGGCACTTTGGACAGCGAAAACTATCTGATGGTTCCATTTCACGATATAAAACGCTTAGAGTTTACCTATAATCTGATGGCATTCTATCGAGCAAGTGATCATTTAGAGGAAGAGCAAGCATTTGAGGGGTTATATCGCACGTTACCCTCGAAAAAAGATCGTGAATTGTATTTACGTCAACCGATTGAAGAGCGAAACGATGGCAAAGAACTTTCTACTTATCGAATCAAATCTGAACTTCGATCAACGGAAAAAGGCCACGGTCCAGAGCTATAAATAAAAATTCTAGCTTAATTTATAACAAAAATAATGATGACAAAGAAGCATTACCTACTCAATTTGGGAGGTAATGCTTCTTTGTATTATGGAGGAGTAAATGGAACTTTTTGATGTGGACAAATACCAATTACCAAAGGATATGGACATAGAGTGGGAAATCACGAAAAAGAGATTTAGTGTTTTTCTGTCAGAGTATAAAAATATACGGGAGAAAGTCGGTATTCCTGCTACGCCGAGAATTCAAGAAACTTATTCAGTGATGCATAGAGAAAATATTTCACCTGAAGTACTGAATGATCCATTGTATAAAGAATTCGAGTACTTACACAGACTCTTTATAAAAGGATATCTGTCAATCAATCATCCTTATAAAACTGAGATTACTGATCGACGGAGAAAAATATTTTTACTCAGATATTTTTACGGCTTATCAATATCATTAGTCAGCGAGAGAATTCATTATCAGAAGAATATCATTTTGATTGACTCAAAAAATTCGCTCATTCAGTTTACGTCTGCAATCCAGTTACTTGAACAAAAGCAAGAGTAGTCCTATAGCAGAAACAAAAATCTAAACCTTTCTGAGGCTTTTGAATGCCATTCTCTCAACCGCTTTTTAACTATACTTATTTTACAAGCTTGAATACAAGAACACAGCTGTGGGAAAGAATAAGGAATGAAACAATCGAAACAACTAATTTTTATAGATTTATTCTCAGGTGTAGGCGGTTTTCGGATGGGAATGGAAAAAGCAGGACATAAATGTGTCGGCTTTTGTGAAATTGACAAATATGCCAGACAAAGTTATAAAGCGATCTTTAATACGGAAAACGAGGTGGAAATGCTTGATATTACGAGGATCTCATACGACGCTATTCGAGGATTCGGACGTGTGGACGTCATCACGGGAGGATTTCCTTGCGTGCGATGCGTTCCTAATTGAAAAGGTTAGGCACCGAATTATTTAAGAACGCAAATGTGTTCAGTTCAGTAGAACTGATGATTCAAATGGTGGAATGAAGGGCTAACAACCTGAAACGCCTACCCTGAGATTACCCTGTGCAAAATTGTGGGTAATCATAGTGATGTACAAAGCGCGTTAAAGTCGGCAGAGAGTTGCCCAAACAAAGAAAAAATTATTTTCAGATGTGGAAAGTTGTCCAGAGGTGGATGACGCAACCTATATGCGGGGGGGCTAAAAACTATCTATGGCTAGTATGTAATGACAATTACTAAGCGAATGTCCGTATGTACGGGTTTAGAGAATTCAGGTAATAGAAATGTTATCACCATTATTTGTGGTGTGTGTGAGGTCTAGTAAAATTGCATGGTATGAAAAACCTTGTAACGTTAAAGGCGTTACCAAGCACACAGCCTCAGAGGGCAAACCTAAAGATAGAAATTTATAGATTGAATCATTGGAACGCAGTAAGTTGAGGACGTGGAGTGATTACACACGATGAAGCGGTAATAGGGAAAACAAACTTGTATAACCTAATTTTATCTGAAGGAAAGCGGAGCCACAGTACCGATGAAATCATGGAAACATGATGGAGGGATAGGCTCTAGTCGACAGTCTTAAATAAACAATTCAACACACATATATTCAAAGGTTCGAGTACGACTAAGAAAGGCAAAGTATTCTGAAAAGGAGAACTGCCGACTTTGACAACTGAGAAAACAACTAAAAAGCAAAAACTAAGAAATGCTGAGTATTATGACTTTCAGATGAATCAAGACGAACTTTATAGACAGAGTAAAGATGGGAAATATTTAGTGGATATTATCTCGTCTGAGCAAAATATAAAATTAGCCTTTCGAAACATTAAGAGAAACAGAGGAAGTCATACAGCTGGTGTTGATAATAAAAATATCGAGGATCTTGCCAAATGGCAAGACGAGGCGCTAATCAAGCCTGTGAAACGTAAGTTTCAATGGTACGAACCTCAAGCTGTACGTAGGGTTCAAATACCAAAGTCAAATGATTCGACTAAAAAGAGACCATTAGGAATCCCAACAATTATGGATAGACTTATCCAACAATGTATTCTTCAAATCCTGGAGCCGATATGTGAGGCTAAATTTTATAATAAAAATAATGGATTCCGACCTAATCGCAGTTGCGAACATGCTTTAGCTCAGGTTGAAAAAAATATGCAACTATCCAAATTGCATTTCGTCGTGGATATAGACATCAAAGGTTTCTTTGACAATGTGAATCATGGGAAGTTATTAAAACAGATGTGGACGCTAGGGATTCGAGATAAAAAGCTCATTAGTATACTCTCAGCAATGTTAAAAGCAGAAATTGCTGATATAGGATTTCCTGAAAAGGTTCTCCACAGGGCTCCATCATTTCACCATTATTGTCGAATGTTGTTTTAAATGAACTAGATTGGTGGATTTCAAGCCAATGGGAAACAATATCAACACGAAAAGAGTATAAACAGTATAAGGGAAACTCAGGTGGGCGTCTTCAAGCACTGAAAAAGACGAATCTTAAAGAATGTCGGTCAGTACGGTATGCCAATGATTTTAAAATCTTTTGTCGTAAGAAAAAAGATGCGGAAAAAATCTTTATTGCCGCAGAGAAATGGTTGAAAGATAGATTAAGCCTATCTATCAGTCCTGAGAAATCTAAAATTGTGAATCTTAAGAAAGAATACTCTGAGTTTTTAGGATTCAAATTGAAGGTTATTAGAAATGGAAATTATCCTAATGGGAAACCACGCTTTGTAATGAGGTCTCATTTATCAAAAAAGGCAATGAAAAAGATTTATATCAAGGCAAAACGTCGAATCAGCGACTTGCAGAAGCCTTCTGACAAGCAAGAAAGTTATAAAGCGGTACAAAATTATAGCTCGTTTGTCTTAGGCGTTCATAATTACTACTCAATGGCAACACATGCTAGCTTAGATTTTGCAAAAATAGCCTTTCCTATCGGAAAGATCCTAAGAGGAAGATTACAAGGGAATTTATCAAAAGAAAGAGGAATTTGTAGCGAAATTATTGGAAAGAAATATGGAAAGAGCAAGCAATTAGCTTATGTTTATGGATTTGCGTTAATTCCTATTAGCTATGTCCAACACAAAAACCCACTGGATAAAAAACTAGAAATTAATCAGTATACTCCAAAGGGTCGGATGTTAATTCATAAGCAACTAGGACAAACGATTAATCCTGATCTATTAAAATACCTTATGCTAAATCCAATCAAAGGAAAAAGTATCGAGTATAACGATAACCGCCTGTCACTTTTCTGTGCACAGAAAGGAAAATGTGCGATTACAAGTAGCGAGCTAACGATTGGTAACATGCACTGTCACCACAAATTGCCTCTAAAATTAGGCGGGAATGATGGATACAATAATCTGGTTTTTGTGACAATTGACTCTCATAAGCTGATCCATGCTTTAAATCCTGTTCTAATTTCTGAATTGCTACAAAACCTAAATCTATCAGCAACGCACTTAGGAAAAATTAATGTGTTGCGAAATCAGATAAATCTTCCAAGTATTAAATAATTTTCAAAGTTGAAGATGTGTATATGAATTTAATGAAAAACTGTCGAATGAAAGTCGTGTGAAGTGAAAGTCTCACGCACGGTTTGGAGCGGGGAGAAATCTGGAAATGACCTCAAAAGATTACCTATTGCTATCTCCACCTGAAGAAGACGCGGGGACCGGGATGGTAGCCACCAACGCGGTGAAAGAACGCACTGGGAACGTTTCGGCCGGGACCTCTGCTTCTGCGATGATTGTCTTGGAAAAACCATTGACTGCGGTACATACAGAAATTGATCTGGTGACGACTCCAGCAGGCTTATTGGTAGGGATGGTTCACACTAACAACTGTACTTCTGAGATTAATGCTTGGGAAACTCTTCCGGGAATTTGCCGATTTGACTGGTATAGAAATCGACACTAACGAAATGTTCGCCAAACTCTTCAATGCGGCATTAGAAGGGGATGCCGAATGCGGTGACCTCTTGTCTTATGGTTATTATTCCGGGGAAAATATCACCAAGATGCCAGAAGGACGACCATTGTTTGTCCGCTCACCAGAAAGTAACTTCAGCTTAGCAAACTTTATGCGTCTGCACCTCTTCACCACATTTGGGGCGATGAAGATTGGTATGGATATTTTGCAAAAAGAAGAAAAAGTGGAAATCGACTCCATTGTGGGTCACGGTGGGATTTTCAAAACGCCAGTTGTTGGCCAACGGGTCTTAGCAGCGGTGATGAATGCCCCGGTCACGGTGATGGAAACTGCCGGTGAAGGTGGTGCTTGGGGGATTGCCCTTTTAGCAGCTTATCCTGTTAACCACGGAAATGAAGAAAGCCTTGATAACTACTTGGCAAATCAAGTTTTTGCCAATGACCAGGGGACTACCATTGCCCCAGCTGCAGAAGATGTGGCTGACTTTGATGAATACGTAAAACGCTACGCCAATGGATTGCCAATTGAAAAAGCAGCCATTGACCATTTGATTTAATTAAAGAAAGGAAGCGTCGTTGATGTTAGAAGCGTTAAAAGAAAAAGTCTTTAAAGCGAATTTGGCTCTACCCAAGCATGGCCTAGTGAAATACACTTGGGGCAATGTTTCTGAAGTAGACCGCGAATCAGGCCTGTTTGTCATTAAACCTAGTGGCGTAGACTATGAAACTATGCAAGCGTCTGATATGGTGGTTTGTGATATAGATGGCAATGTGGTAGAAGGTGAATTGAATCCTTCTTCTGATACGCCAACTCATGTGGTTTTGTCCGAAGCTTTCCCTGAAATCGGTGGGATTGTCCACACGCACTCCACTTACGCCACAGCCTGGGCCCAAGCCGGTATTGACGTACCGGCAATGGGAACGACTCACGCGGATACCTTTTATGGTGGCGTACCTTGTGCCTGCTTTTTGACCCAAGAAGAAATCGACAAAGGTTATGAAGAATATACCGGTCATGTTATTGTGGAAACTTTTAACGAGCGGGGCTTGAAACCACTTGAAGTTCCTGGGGTTTTACTTCACGGCCATGCACCATTTACTTGGGGCATAGATGCAGATGCTGCTGTGATGAATGCGGTGGTTTTAGATGAAGTTTGTCATACCAATTATATGGCTCGACAACTCAATACCTTCGCCCCTGAATTACCGCAACGAATCTTGGATAAACACTATCTTCGCAAACATGGAGCCAATGCTTACTATGGTCAAAATGGTCAAAGTCATTGATTGGCTAGATCAGGCAAAACCTAGATTTAAAGGATTAATGGTGGGAGACTTTTCTAAAGATCAGTCCACTTACCATCAAATAAAATGTTTAAAGGAGCGAAACTCATCATGGAATTAGGCAAAAAAGAATTTTGGCTGGTGGTTGGTTCTCAACACTTGTACGGACCAGAAGCATTAGAAGAAGTAAAAAAAGACGCGCAAGCAATTTGCGATGGTTTAAACGAAAGTGGTAAATTGCCTTACCCAATCGTCTTACAAGATTTGGCAGTAACTGCTGACGCGATTACCCAAATTATGAAAGAAGTCAACTACTGGGATGAAGTAGCCGGTGTCATCACTTGGATGCATACCTTCTCACCAGCTAAAATGTGGATTCGCGGTACCAAAATGTTGCAAAAACCATTGCTCCACTTGGCTACTCAATTTAACGAAAGTATTCCTTGGAGTACCATCGACATGGACTTCATGAACTTGAATCAAAGTGCTCATGGTGACCAGGAATACGGATTTATCAATGCTCGCTTGAAGAAAAACAACAAAATTGTTGTGGGCTACTGGAAAAATGCTGAAGTACAAGAAGACATCGCTGCTTGGATGGATGTAGCTGTGGCTTACAATGAAAGCTTCAATATTAAAGTGGCTCGTTTTGGAGACAACATGCGTAATGTTGGCGTTACTGAAGGGGACAAAGTCGAAGCCCAAATTCAATTTGGCTGGACAGTGGATTACTTCGGGATTGGCGACTTGGTTCAATATGTGGACGCGGTTACCGCTGAAGAAGTGGATGCTTTGTTTGCTGAATACAAAGACTTGTATGATTTTGAATATGGTGATTATGACCATGAGATTTGGGAAGCCCATGTGAAAGTCCAAGCCAAACAAGAAATCGGAATTCGCCGTTTCTTAGAAGTATGCGGCTACAATGCTTTCACTACCAACTTTGAAGACTTGTACGGTATGCAACAATTACCAGGTTTGGCTGTTCAACGATTGATGGCTGAGGGGATTGGGTTTGCAGGGGAAGGTGACTGGAAAACTGCAGCGATTGATCGTTTGATGAAAGTCATGGCTCGTGGGGAAAACACTGGCTTTATGGAAGACTACACCTATGAAATGGCAGCAGGTAAAGAAGCTATTCTGCAATCTCATATGATGGAAGTTGACCCAACTCTAGCTGTTAATAAACCGAAAATTGTCGTCTCTCCATTGTCTATGGGGGATCGGGAAGACCCAGCACGTTTGGTCTTTGACGGAAAAGCTGGCGCTGGTGTGGTCGTTTCCATGGTAGACTTTGGCACCCATTACAAACTTTTGATTAATGAAGTGGATGCTTTTGAACCAACGGAAGCAGCACCTAAATTGCCAGTGGCTCGGGTGATGTGGACACCACGTCCTGATTTCAAACAAGGAATCCATGCTTGGATTGAAGCGGGTGGTGGGCATCACACGGTAGTTTCTTTGAATCTAACAGCAGATCAAATTGAAACTTGGGCCAAGATGGTGAACTTGGAGTTCGTCACGATTAAGTAAGCGTGGCAAAATTTGATTAAAGAATGATTCTCGGCTTTTGCTAAAACAAGCTTGATGCAAAGCCGAGCATCATTTTGAGATATTAAAGGTAAAATATACTATTTGATAATCTTGTAGAAATTTTTTTGCAAGCATTTAAGTAATTTTTACTACAAACAAAAAAGGAGCGAATCAACCAATGACAGTGAACTATGATTCCAAAGAGTATTTAGCAAAAGTCGATGCCTGGTGGCGGGCAGCCAACTATATTTCAGTTGCGCAAATGTATTTGAAAGACAACACGTTGCTGACTAGAGAAATTTCAGAAGGGGATTTGAAAATCCATCCCATCGGCCACTGGGGTACGATTGCTGGGCAAAACTTCATTTACGCTCATTTGAACCGTGTCATCAATAAATTTGACTTGAACATGTTCTATTTAGAAGGACCTGGTCACGGTGGACAAGTAATGGTTTCAAACTCTTATGTTGACGGTAGTTATTCTGAAATCTACCCCGAAGCAAGTCAAGACGAAGAAGGCTTGAAACACTTGTGTAAGATTTTCTCATTTCCTGGGGGGATTGCTTCCCACGCAGCCCCTGAAACACCGGGTTCTATTCACGAAGGTGGCGAATTAGGGTATACTTTGTTTCACGCGACTGGTGCAATCTTGGACAACCCAGATGTAATCGCCGCAGCGGTTATCGGCGATGGGGAAGCGAAAACGGGCCCATTAGCTGGTTCTTGGTTCTCAAACTCTTTTATCAATCCAGTCAATGATGGGGCTGTTTTGCCAATCTTGTACTTGAATGGCGGGAAAATCTCTAACCCAACGATTTTGGAACGTAAATCTGACGAAGACTTGCAAAAATACTTTGAAGGGATGGGCTGGTCGTCATTGTTTGTCGGTGGCACCAATCCCGAAAAAGTTCACCCAGCAATGGCGCAAACAATGGATACAGCCATCACCATGATTAAAGATATTCAAGCCAAAGCTCGTGCTGGTAAAGCGGAAGATGCGACAATCGCTAACTGGCCAGTAATCGTTTGCCGCACACCAAAAGGCTGGACGGGTCCTAAAACTTGGGCTGGTGAACCAATCGAAGGTGGTTTCCGGGCTCACCAAGTGCCAATCCCAGTCGATGCCCATTATATGGAACACGTAGACGCTTTGGTAGACTGGATGAAATCTTACCGGCCAGAAGAATTGTTTGACGAAAATGGTACCTTGAAAGACTCCGTGCGAGAAATCTCTCCAAAAGGGGATAAGCGGATGTCCATGAATCCAATCACCAACGGCGGTATTGAGCCAAAATCAATGAAGATCACGGACTGGAAACAACATGCCATTGATACTTCTAATCCGGGTGTCATTGAAGCGCAAGATATGACGGAATTTGCGAAGTTTGCCAAAGACTTGATTGTAGAAAATCCAGATAACTTTCGGATTTTTGGCCCAGATGAAACCAAATCAAACCTTATGGCAGAAATTTTCGAAGTGACGAACCGTCAATGGATGGAAGCGTAAAAACCAGAATACGATGAATGGATTGCCCCGGTTGGTCAGGTAATTGACTCCCAATTATCCGACCACCAATTTGAAGGGTTCTTGGAAGGCTACGTCTTGACTGGTCGTCATGGTTTCTTCGGATCATATGAAGCCTTCTTGCGAGTGGCTGACTCGATGATTACACAACACTTCAAATGGTTACGGAAAGCCGCAGACCATAAGTGGCGGAAACCATATCCTTCATTGAACTTGATTGCGACTTCAACTGTTTTCCAACAAGACCATAATGGCTATACTCACCAAAATCCTAGCTTGTTGACGCATCTATCTGAGAAAAAACCAGAATTCATCCGGGAATACTTGCCAGCAGATGCCAACTCTTTGATGGCGGTCATGGCAGAAGCCTTGAGCTCTGAAGAACGTATTAACTTGATCGTTTCTTCTAAACACCCACGTCCACAATTTTACTCTGCGGAAGAAGCCGAAGTATTGGTTAGTGAAGGCTTAAAAATTATTGACTGGGCTTCTACCGATGGTGACGATGAACCTGATTTGGTGATTGCGGCAGCGGGTACGGAACCAAACTTGGAAGCATTAGCGGCTGTTTCATTGTTGAACAAAGAATTTCCAGAGATGAAGATTCGCTTTATCAATGTGGTGGACTTGTTGAAATTGCGTCATCCGTCTCAAGACCCTCGTGGCTTAACTGATGAAGAATTCGATGCGTACTTCACCGCCAATAAACCATTCGTCTTTGCTTTCCATGGCTATGAAGGCTTAGTTCGAGATATCTTCTTCAAACGTCGTAATCACAATTTGATGATCCATGGCTAATCGAGAAAATGGTGATATCACAATACCATTCGACATGCGGGTCTTCTCTGAAATGGATCGTTTCCACTTAGCACAAGATGGTGCTTTGGCTGTCAAGGGAGAAGCTGCCGCTGAATTTGCTCAAAAGATGACCGATACTGTTAACTACCAGCACGACTACATTCGCGCTAATGGTGTGGATATTGACGAAGTTGTTAACTGGAAATGGGAAGCTTTAAACAAATAATCTCAATACTAGCAATTCAGACTGAATAGTTCGGTGTGTGATATTACTGAGAACCACTTAAGTCAGTTCTCTATGAGAGGGGGCACTGATAGACCAATTCGGTAGCCTCTCTATTTTTTGTAGTGGAAGAACGGATAAACACTAGAACTGTAAGACTGCAAGATAAGAAAGGATAAACGAAATGAAACCTGGACTTGAGAAGATGATTGCCGGTGAGATGTATCATCAAACGCCGGAGCTTTTAGAAGTGCGCTTTAAGACCCGTGATTTATTGTATGAATACAAATCTTGAGGGCTTACCGAAATAGCTCAGTCGATTTGGCTGATATTAAAGAAGCGGTGGCACTGACCTTGCATCAAGGTACCCAAAATGAGGCTGTAGTTGCAGCTTCTCATTGGGGAGCATTGCTAATGGGAAACTATGACCAATAAATGATTTTGAATGCAGCTTCTGTCGTAACTTTGCGACAGAAGCTGTTTTTAGATGGAGGAATAGGGGAGTTGCAAAGGATTCTGAACTGGCATAGTTTTTGCTTACTAACTTAAGAGGAGACTGATTGAAAGAATAGGAGTTAATTATGAGAGAAATTCAACGTTATCAAATCAATGAGACAACGATTATCTATTATGAAAATCCGAATGGTGGGTGTGAGTGGATCATTGTTCCCAGTGAAAAAGTCGCAGAGGTCGTTTTACCAATTCGCCAAAAAGTAGATTCTTTGATTCAAGTAAAAGTGACCGGCGATGATTACCCTAAAGGCTTTGTTACCGGGACTTCTATGCGCAATAGTGGTACGGTGCAACAGCTAGTTTATGAAAGTCAGTCTGCCAAGGAAAATGAGGAAACATGGCAGATTATCACCAATCTTCGAGATCAAAAGAACAATTACTACCAACATTATGCACTTGTTGACAAGCAAACGGGTGTGATTGAAACTTTTACCAAATTTGGCAATCAAAGTGGTCAAGTTCAACAGTTGGAAATGTTGAGTAGCTTTTCTTTGTCCTGTTTATCGCCTTTTTATGAGGAAAATCAAGTGGGCAATCTATTCTTGACTCGCTATCGCAGTAAATGGTCCTTTGAAGGTCGCAAAGAAAAACGAGCTATTGAGGAATTTCAATTGGAACCCTCATGGAAACCTTCTGGGGCTGGGGTAGAAAAATTTGGACAAGTAGGTTCCATGCCGGTTCGAGGTTGGTTTCCCACGGTTGCCTTAAGCGATGAACAAGCAGGTGTTAGTTGGGCGGCGCGGTTGGCGCATCCTGGTTCTTGGCAAATGGAAGCCTATTGCTTGGATGAAGACTTGTGTTTGTCTGGTGGAATAGCCGACCGGGATTTTGGTAGTTGGACGAAAAAAATTGCGCCGGGAGAAAGTTTTGAAACTCCTCATGCTTATTTAGTCGTCTGTCTGGGGAATGAAGTGACTTGTGGCAATCAATTAAATCATTTTTTCACGAATGAATTAAATAAAATCAGTCATGAAGACGAACAATTACCGATTTTATTTAATGAGTTTTGTACAACTTGGGGGAAACCTTCAGAAGAATCTGTTTTGGCAGCATTACCCATTTTACAAGAGCACGATATTGATTACTATGTGATTGATGCAGGCTGGTATGCAGATGCCAAAAAAGGTTGGGAACAAAATATGGGAGATTGGCTTGTTAATGCTGAGCAATTCCCTCGAGGTATAAAACCGGTCATCCAGGCGATTCAAGCAGCTGGTATGGTACCGGGCATTTGGTTCGAATTTGAAACTGTCGGTCGGGATGCGCAAGTATTTTCCGAAACAGAGCATTTGCTGAAAAAAGACGGCTATCCAATCACGACTGGAGGCCGCCGTTTTTGGCAGATGAATGATCCTTGGGTTCGCCATTATCTAGAAGAAAAAGTGATTCAATTCTTGGAAGACAATCAAATAGGTTATATAAAGATTGATTACAACGATAACTTTGGCGCGGGCTTTGACGCTGAGGAGTCTTTAGGAGAAGCGAATCGCCAACAATTGGCAGGAAGTCAAGCTTTCTTTGACCGCATTCGCAATAAACTCCCTCGATTAATTATGGAAAACTGTTCTTCTGGGGGCCATCGACTAGAACCTTCTTTTCTAATACGGACGGATTTGTCTTCTTTTTCTGATGCCCATGAAGCTTGGTGCATTCCAATCATTGGCGGAAACCTGCACGAACTAATCCCGCCGGTCCAAAGTCTAATGTGGGCAGTCATTCGTCAAGCAGACTCCTTACAGCGAATTCAGTACATCCTTAGTGCCAATTTCTTAGGACGGCTTTGTCTATCTGGGGATATCCAAGAACTTTCTTGTGAACAGTGGCAAGTCATTGATGACGGGATTGCCTTTTATCGACGAGTGGCTACTATCATTAAAGACGGAAGTAGTGAACGCTATGGAAATCCCGTTTTATCCTACCGTAAACCTGCTGGCTCCCAAGCTGTGCTACGCTATGGCAGAACGAATAAGGAAGTTCTGTTGGTTGTGCATAGTTTTCAAGCAGCCAAACCTTTACTGATACCATTTTCTCAGGAATATCGCTTGGAACAACAATATGGAGCGGGTGTCACACTCCAAAGAAAAGGGGCTCTTTTGCAAGTCGATTTTACAGAGGATTTCCAAGGGGCAGCCTTCTTATTTGTCAAGGAGGAAGAAGATGATTGAATTTAATCAAGCAACACAACAGTTTCATTTTTTTTCCCAAAATGATCAGTTCACGCTAGGAATCTTACCTAGTGGCCACTTGGCTTTTTACTATTTTGGAGAAAAACTGGGAAATGTTGACTTAAGTTATGTGGTCACAGAGATTCAACGGGCGAGTTATCTAGCAGATACCGACTGCATTAAAGACTTTAAATTGGAACAACTTCCTTTAGTATATCCAGCTTTTGGTAATCCTGATTTACGAACACCAGCTTTTGAGGTGGAACTTGCAGACGGTTCGCGGTTGTCCGACTTACGTTATCAAAAGCATCAAATTAGTACGAAGAAGGAAATTAAGGGATTGCCTACCACGCTTCACGAAAGCGCCCAATCCTTACAGCTTGTTTTATACGATTGTGTGGCTCAAATGGAAGTCACTTTGATCATTAGTATTTTTCCCGAGCATGATGTGTTTACCCAGCACGTTCGGATTGAAAATCAAGGAATAACAGAGGTACAAATCGAGCGCTGCATGAGTGTCAATCTAGATTTTCTTTCAGATAATTATGACCTGTTAACGTTAGGGGGAGCATGGGGAAGAGAAACCCATCTAAACCGGCGCAAAGTGACCCAAGGATTTCAAGGAGTGGATAGTAAGCGGGGAGCCAGTGGTCACGGACAAAACCCTTTTATTGGGCTATTAGCACCAGACTGTCAGGAGAACCACGGGGAGCTTTATGGGCTCAACCTAGTTTATAGTGGGAATTTCTTGGCCTCAGCAGAAGTGGATATGCATCAAAATACCCGTTTACAAATCGGGATTAACCCTTTCGCATTTTCTTGGGCATTGGCTCCCGGTGCTTATTTTGAAACGCCAGAGGTAGTCATGGTTCATACTTGTGGTGGACTAAATGAACTGTCTTTGCGTTATCACCGCTTTTACCAAGAGTGTCTATTGCCTAAGAAATTTGCTAAAAAAGAACGACCAATTCTAATGAATAACTGGGAAGCTACTTATTTTGATTTTGATAAAGAAAAGATTTTAGCCCTAGCGACGACTGGCAAAGAGTTGGGGATGGAGCTGTTTGTCTTAGATGATGGCTGGTTTGGCCAACGGAATAATGATGATTCTTCCTTGGGGGACTGGACACCAAATGAGGAGAAACTAGGAGGCAGTTTGGCAGAATTAATTCAAGCTATTTGCCACTTAGGTTTGGACTTTGGGTTATGGATTGAACCGGAAATGGTTTCGCCAAAGAGCCATTTGTTCCAAGCGCACCCTGATTGGATTATCCGTGTGGCGCAACGAGAACCCCAGCAAGTCCGTCATCAGTATGTTTTGGATTTATCTCGGGTAGAAGTTCAGGATTATTTGATTGAAGTTTTAACAAAATTATTGACAGAAAACCAAATTAGCTACGTGAAATGGGACATGAATCGAAATATTACAGACGCGGGAAGTCGAGGCTTATCACCAAATCATCAACAAGAGTTGGGTCATCGTTATATAGTGGGCTTGTATCGGATTTTGGCTACAATTACTGAGCGTTTTTCTGAACTTTTGTTGGAGACTTGTGCTGGTGGTGGAGGACGCTTTGATCCTGGGATGTTGGCCTATAGTGCACAAATTTGGACCTCAGATGATACTGATGCCATCGAACGGCTCGCAATTCAAGAAGGGACCTCGCTATTGTATCCCCAAGCGACCATGAGTTGTCACGTATCGGCGGTACCAAATCATCAAGTTGGTCGCATCACCAGTTTAAAAACCCGAGGAATCGTCGCTCAGCAAGGAAACTTTGGTTATGAGTTGGATCTTTTAGCCTTGTCAGAAGCAGAAAAAATAGAAATTAGCCGCCAAATTTCTGAGTACAAAGCCTATCGTCGAACAATGCAGCTGGGACGACTAGTTCGTTTAGCGGTCTATGATGCTACAAATGAACATGGCTGGCAGCAAGAAGATGAAGACTATTTGATTCTCAATCACGTGTTTGTTCTGGCAAAGGCCAATACCGTACCCAAGCGGCTGAAAGCAATCAACTTAGAAAACAATGCTCGCTACCAATTAGTTGACAGTCAACGTTTTTTTACCGGAGCCGAGTTAATGTCAATTGGACTTAGCATTCCCAAACCGACAACAGACTTTGCTAGTACCCGCTGGATTTTAAGAAAGTTAGAGGAATGAACTAGCAAATGTATCTAGAAGGTAGTTTTCAATCAAAGAGTTTGAGCAGTCCCATTGCCTATGTAGCAGTTTTGCCTGAGGTGATAGATGAGCAGACGAAAACGGTCTTTCTTCTTCATGGATTCGGTTATGATCAGCGGTCCTGGTGTTTAAATACGCCACTTGTTCAATACGCAAAAACCTATAATACTGCTTTCTTCTGTCCCTTTGCTGGTAATAGTTTTTATACCGATCACGGGAATGGAGAAGACTATGGTCAAGCGGTGGGCGAAGAGTTCTATCAAGTTATGAAAGAGACATTCGGTGTAGCCCAAGAGCGGGAAAAAACTGCGATTGTTGGTTTTTCCATGGGCGGTTATGGGGCCATTCTGTTAGGGCTGCGTTATGGTGAAAACTATAGCCGAATTGGTGGCTTCTCACCTGCCTTTGTCTTTTATAAAAAGGAGCGTCAAGAAGCGCACTATCAAATGGTCTTTGCCAAGGGCGATGATGGAAGCGAAAATGATTGCTTGGTACGCTATCAAGAATTGCGCCAGCGAAAAATTGCGACCCCTACCCTGGAATTGGCCTGTGGGGTGGAAGACCCCTTGTGCGAACAAACCGAAAAATTCTTTTCAAGTGTACAAGAAATGGATTCAGCAGCACCGATTTCATTTCGTAAGCAGCCGGGATTTCATGATTTCAGTCTATGGAATTCCGACTTAGAAATCTTCTTGAAACACTTTTGTGCTTCTTGAGTAAAAAATTCTTGGCAAAACCTCATAAAAAGTAGCATCTTCTATTTGTGTCTGAAAGATGATAGAATAGTGTCGGAAACAAGAGCGTCCGTTATTATTCTGTCGAACGTCGGACCAATTAGGAGGTGCTTTTCTTGTCAAAAGAAAAAGTCCAGGAAGAATTAACCAAACGTACACAAATTTTAGATCAGTTAGAGCTGTCAGAATCACTAACTACCGAAGAAATTTCTGCCGCCGTTGACATTCGCCGAAATACAACTAGCCAGTACTTAAACGAACTCGTGAAATCGGGGGAAGCAATCAAAGTCAAGACGCGGCCTGCCATTTTTTACGATAAGGGTCTTTTTTCGGAAAAATTCTTTACACCGGAACAGGCGATCTATGACAACTTTGAGCAATTGAAAGAAGAATTCGCAAAAGAGGCGGTTCATGAGTCAGATGGTGCTGTTTTTCGGGAGATAATCGGAGCACAGTCTAGCTTACGAATGGCAATCGATCAGATTAAGGCTTCGGTGTATTATCCGGGAACAGGACTACCGATGATGTTTCATGGGGATACGGGGGTGGGGAAAAGCATGCTAGCTTTGAAGGCTTACGAGTATTGCCAAACCCAGCAGTTAATCGCCGCTGATGCTCCTTTTCTTGAGCTAAATTGTGCTCAGTATTACCATAACCAAGAGCTTTTAAGTAGCATTTTGTTCGGGTATAAAAAAGGCGCTTTTACCGGAGCGACAGAAGATCACATCGGGATGCTAGAGGCTGCTGATGGTGGTGTTCTATTCTTGGACGAATGCCATCGCCTATCGCCTGAAAGCCAAGAAAAACTGTTTACTTTTATGGATAGCCATCATTTTTCGCGGATTGGTGAAAACAATAAGACACGAAAGTCTCAAGTTCGCTTGATTTTTGCGACAACGGAAGATATTTCTCAAAATTTCTTACGGACTTTTACGCGTCGAGTGCCAGTGACCATTAACATTCCGTCATTGCAAGAGCGGACTAGTCAAGAAATTTCAGAATATATTTATACTTTTTTTATTCGCGAAAGCCAAAACTTGCAAAAAGAAATCATGGTGACTCCTTGGGTTATGAACCGGCTAATGGCTTTGAATTACCGGGATAATGTGGGGGGCTTAAAAAACTTAATCAGGATTATTTGCGCCAGTGCTTACAGTAAGCAAGCCCGCAAGAGTCGTCTGGAAATCAACTCCGGCGCCCTAGAAAATAGTTTATTATCGCGCTTTTTATCTTTAAAAGAAATTGATAATAAAGAGGTTCAAGATGTGTTGATTACGCCTACGAGTCAAGTCGAAGATTACATGCGTACTGAAAACGCCGATAGTTTGATGATTAAGGGAATTTTTAAGGTCTTTGAAGGCATCTTTACCCAGTTTCAAAATAATGAAATTACCAGTGAAGATGTGGTAAAACAATTGTCCCGAGAGGCAAGTACCGTTGTTGAAACCATGGTGTACGATACTTCTGAGGAAGGGAATACCTTAAAGCTTCTACGGAATACTATCAAGGAATTGGTTAATTTTCTAGAGATGAACTTTTTTGTGATTTTATCTGGTAACTCAATCGTAGCATTGAGTAGTTATTTGTATAAGCGAAATAGCTTTGCGGTAGACTTACCCAATTTTGATTACCGCATGAAAATTATAATCCAAGATTTCATCAGCGTGAATCTCTTGACTGAAAAGAAAATTTTGAATGCGTTATTGGAACTGATTGAAGCCAAGCTAGATGTTATCATCAATGAATCAGAGAAAATCCTCTTATCGTTTTATTTAAAAGGAATGGATCTGGAAGTTCGCAAGCCGGAAATCCGCAGCGTCATTTTAGCCCATGGTTTCTCTACGGCAAGTAGCATTGCGGATGTGGTGAATCGTTTTATGGAAGAGCATCTTTTTGATGCGTTCGATATGCCTTTTAATGTGAACTTGGACAAGGTTCAAGAATACATGCGCCACTATTTGCGGACAAATGATTGCAGCAAGGGGCTAGTTATACTCGCGGACATGGGATCTTTGATGGTTTTAACAGAATCGTTACTAGATGAGTTAACCGGGCCAATGTTGATGATTAACAATGTGACAACCCAGCAAGCTCTTTATGTAGGAGAGATGATCAAAAAAGGCTTAGATTTAGAATTGATTGGAGAGCGGTTGAAGGCTAATATGCATACGGATTATCGTGTGATTTATCCCGAATTAGTGAAAAGTCCGCTCATTATTACAGTATGTCACACAGGACTGGGTGCCGCGCAACAGCTAAAAGACTTTTTGGACAGCAGCTTACCACCAGAGTTAGAGTATAAAGTAGAAGCCGTCGACTATCATTACTTGAAAAAGTATGGAAACGATAATTCATTGTTTAAACAATATGATGTCCAAGGAATTGTGGGAACGGCAAATCCAGAAGTGCCCGGGGTCGGTTTTGTTTCATTGGAAGATTTGATTACAGGCCAAGGCTCTGAAACTATCGACACTTTATTTAGAGGAATTCCGGATGAAGATATCCGTAAATCAATCAACAATAATTTGGTGCGCAATATATCCATCGAGCGCTTGCTTTCTGCAATTACTATTTTGGATGTGAAGCGGATAATTGCTTATATCGATGAAGCCATCGTGGAAATGGAGCGGCGATTAAAACTCGAATTGACAAACAGTAAAAAAGCGATTCTCTATGTGCACATTGCAAGTTTAGTGGAACGTATTATTCGCAATCACGAAGTCAATGAATATCATGGAACGGAAGATTCAGCTCGTAAACCTGCTTTAAAAATTATTGAGGAATCACTAGAAACTGTTGAAAATGCCTATGCGATTGAAGTTGGCGACTATGAGTTGAACTACCTCTATGACATCATTTTTGACTGTTAAGTAAATATAGAAGACACACACTTAATTAAGTAGAACAGAATACCTAAGAAATCTTGTCATGTTAACAGAGTAGTCTGTTACAAGCATTAAGTTTTCTTGGGTATTTTTTTGTAGAAGATCAACCAGATTGCGCTTAGAAATCGACATGTTATGACACAAGTTGGCATAAAACTTGCTTATAAAAAGAAGGAGAGGTGGATATTATGGAATTATTGGCATTTGATTTAGATGGGACATTATTAAATAATGCCCATGAGATTTCCCCTGCAAACCGTCAAGCAATCCTTGATTTGGTTGGAAAAGGCAATTTAATTGCAATCGCCACCGGACGTTCGGTTGTTTCTGTCAGAGAAATTGTGGCAGACTTGGGGATTGAGGCGTTTGCCTTAGCGTTAAACGGCAGCTATATCGAGCATCTACAAAAGAACGGAAAAAAAACCTTACGCCGGGCCGTTTTAAGAAGGGAGGTTGTTCGCCAAGCTTTTCATTTTGCACAAGAGCAAGGAGTTACTTTTATTGCTAGCAATGAATTTGGTAGTGATCGCGTGATTTTTAACGAGAAGCAAGAGTTGGTGCAGGAGTTTTTAATTCAGCGCAGTGATTTACGTATCTTGGAACCTGATGACATGTGGCAGAAAATCAACGACAGCTATACGGAATATTTGAAACTGGCGTTTACAGATCGAAATGTCGAAAAGTTAAATGAGTTGCAGCAAGTTCTATCGGGAGTAGGAATTAATAGCTTTTTTTCAGATCAATACTATATCGAAATTACACCTCAAGATGTCAATAAAGGGAATGCTCTGACCTATATTTGTGAGTATTTGGACATACCACTAAAGAATACCATCGCTTTTGGGGATCAGGAAAATGACATTGAAATGCTCCAAGTCAGTGGCGTGGGAGTCGCCATGGGAAACGCCGCAGCCCATGTCCAAAAGCTGGCCGATTTTGTCACCGACACAAATGATCAAGATGGCGTGGCCAAGTTTTTAGCTAAAATAAGCTTGTCCTGAAAGTTTCGACAGAATTTGGCACGCTTATTGCTAATAGGAAAGTGAAATAATAAAAGGAGGAATCAATTATGATTTCAATGATTCGTATTGATGACCGTTTAGTTCATGGTCAAGTGGCCGTGAAATGGTCCAAACAATTAAGTGTGAGCCGGATTATCGTCGTTAGTGATGCTATTGCTAAAAACGAAATTCAAGTAAGCGCTTTGAAAATGGCAGCTCCGGCTGGTGTGAAAGTAGTCGTATTAGGTGTGGAAAAAGCCACTGCGATTATCAATGACCCCCGTTCCAAAGATATGAAAATTTTGGTTGTTACCAATGATCCGAAAAATGTGGAAGAGTTATTGCCTTTGTTGGAACAAAAAGATTTGTTCTTGAACATGGCAAACTATGGCCGAATTGGTGGTGCACTTTCTGATAAAGAAAAAATTACCGAAACTGTTTATATTTCACCTGCGGATAAGGAAGTTATTCAACAAATTTTCGCTATGGGCTACGACTTCCAATATCAACCTCTACCTGATGATAGTCCGCAATCACTAAAACAATTGATCGGAGGATAATGAAAAATGATTGTACAAGCATTAATTGTAGGGTTTGTTGTTGCTTTGGCAAAATTTCTTGACTGGTGGGGTTCCACTCAGTTATCACGTCCAATTTTCATCGTTGCCTTATTAGGGATTCTCTTGGGGTATCCGACAGAAGGTATTATTCTAGGAGCTCAGTTAGAACTAATCTTTTTGGGAAATGTCAGCCTTGGTGGGGTAATGCCATCTGATATTACGTTAGGCGCTATTTTTGGCGCGGCGTTTGCGATGTTGACCGGCTCTGATTTAACAGTAGCGATTACCTTGGCAGTTCCAATCTCTATGTTGGGTACATTGCTGTATTCTTTCATGAAGATGGTGATTACTTCTTTAGTTCCTCGTTTTGAAAAACATATTAAAGACCAAGACTATGCTAAGTTTAATCGATTGTGGCATTTGCAGTTTTGGGGATTTGAATTAGCTTATTTCTTGTTAGGTTTTATCGTAATTTTAGTTGGTGCAGATGCCGTAAAAGCTTTCGTTGAATGGTTACCTGAATGGGTTCAAAGTTCGATGACAGTTGCTTCTACCATGTTACCAGCAATCGGGTTAGCACTTTTACTGAAGATGCTTTGGCAAAAATCTTTGGCTCCTTATTACTTCCTTGGATTTGCTTTAGGTGCGTTTTTCTTCTACCAAAAAACCACCGAAGTTGTCGATGGTGCGATTACGACCTCATCAACGAATATTTTAAGTCTGGTTCAAATCGCCTTTATCGGGTTTATTATCGCTACTTTAGTCGTTTTAGCTGATTTAAAGAGCAATAAACAAGCCCAAATGAAACCGTTTGCTGCTTCAGATGCCAGTGATGATTCAGACGAGGAGGATTTCTTCAATGACTAAAAATGAAATGCTTACATTAAACAAAGACGAACGAAAAATCGTATCAAAATTATTTTGGCGAAATCAGTTTTTAATGTTTTGTACTAGTTATACAAAACAACAAGGGATTACGTATGGCTGGCTAATGGCGCCATTTTTACGGAAAATCTACGGGAAAGACACCGCTGATTTCTATAGTGCCATGGGGCGTCACTTGGATTTCTTTAATACCGCTCCCGCTATGAATGGTTTCATTGGCGCTTTGAACGTTTCGATGGAAGAAGACAACAAGGCCATGATGGACAAAGGTGAATACTTTGATTCGACGTCTATCTCTGCTTTAAAAACGGCTTTAATGGGTCCTCTAGCCGGAATCGGTGATGCGATTTATTTATCAGTGCTACGTGTTATCGCAACTGGGGTTGCTTTGGGACTGAGTGAAAAAGGCAGTATCTTAGGGCCAATCTTATTCTTGTTAATTGTCAATGTGCCGAATATGATGATTCGTTGGTTTACTACCGTCGTAGGTTATAAAGCCGGTGGCCAATTTATCTCTGACGCTTTGAAATCAGGTACCTTTTCTGCAATTACGAAAGGGGCAGCGGTTTTAGGGTTAATCATGACTGGTGCGATGACAGCTCAGTTTGTGACTTTCAAGACAACATTTGAAGCCAAGCTGTCCGGTACAACTTTCAATTTGCAAAATGTTTTTGATTCGATCATGCCTGGGTTATTGCCTTTAGGGATTACGATGATTTGTTTCGCATACTTGCGAAAACACAATAAACCAGTGACTGCCTTAGTAATAATGTTTTTGGTTGCAGTAGTTATGACCATTCTAGGAATTGCTGGTTAAGAATTAGTAGCATGAAACCTTCGAAAGCTTTGATCTGAAAAGATTACTTTCGAAGGTTTTTGATATCTTCTTATCAAGCAAAGTTTGTGTCTTTCTTAATCGTGAGAGACTCGACACATTTTGGCACGGAACTTGCTACAATTTAGGTGTAAACGAGTTTAAAGAAAGAGGTTTCCAAATGAAAAAAGCATATTTTTTGATATCACACAATCAATTCGCCGAAGGATTAAAGAACGCCTTGGAAATGATTATCGGTAAACAGGACAATTTACAAGCGTACGGGCTAATGCCTGGGGGGCATCCTGATGAAATCGTTACCAAAATTGAGGAGCAAATCACCGATGAAATGGAAGTTGTCATTTTAGGAGATATTGCCGGGGGCTCTGTATGTAATTCAGCTCTAGGATTGACAATGCGTCCGAATGTTGTATTAGTCACGGGTACAAATTTGCCACTAGCAATGGAAATTGTTGTTTCTCAAACGACGAAGAAAGACGACATTGATGCCATCATTGCCAGTGTGAGAGAAGGCATGAAGACATTAGCAGTTGATTTAAACGTCCGAAGTGGAGGGGATGACTTTTTCTAAAATGAATTTGGAACTTAAAACCCGTGAAGAATTACTTTCTTGGATGTGCGCGCTGATTCCTAAAGACCAAGCCTATTTAGAGCAAAGTGGGGCTTCTTATACAAAAGAAATCCGTGAAATAGAAAGTGTCCTTAGAAGCTTTTGGGCACTCATTCCAGCGTATAGTGGGGCTTTGACTGACTTAAAACGAGAACCTTTATTTCAAGCTTTCAAGCAGCTCGTTGCGTCGGAGAAACTACCCAAGATTACTACCGAAAATCGTCAACTGGCGGTTGAAGTGGGAGTTCTAGGCTATAGCTTAGGGAAATACGGTTCAGCTTTTTTGGAGCTGTTTAGTAAGCAGGAGCAAACGTATCTGCTTACTTGGCTAAACCAAATCAATCAAATTCAGTTTCCTATGGGAAATTGGTACTTTTTCCTCGTCTTGGTCAATGGAGGGCTAAAAAAAGCTGGATGTCCCTATTCGGAAGAACGGCTTAGTTTTGCTTTAGCAGAAATTGAAAAGTTGTACTTGGAGGATGGCTGGTACACAGATGGTCTAAATTTCCAGCGAGATTATTATGTCTCTTTTGCCTTTCACTTTTATGGATTGCTCTATAGTCAATTTTGTGATGAATCACTACAAATACGCTTTGTAGAACGGGCAGTTTTATTTGCGAAGGACTTTGTTTATTGGTTTGATGCCACCGGACGTTCTTTGCCTTATGGTCGGAGTTTGACGTATCGTTTTGCTCATGTGAGTTTTTGGTGCGCATTAATTGTCAGTGATGCTTGGCAACAGACAGGTTTTTCTCTAGGGACAATCAAAGGGATTATTTTACGGCATTTACGTTTTTGGCAAAAACAGCCAATCAATATGCCAAAAGAACAAAACTTAAGCATTGGCTATGGTTATCAGAATCTTTTGTTGTCAGAAGACTACAATGCACCAGGTTCTCCCATGTGGGCTTTTAAGTCATTTGTTTTGTTGGAACTAGACGAAAATCACGATTTTTGGCAAGTTGTAGAAGAACTACTGCCTAAAAAAGAAGCTTTAGTCCTTCAAAGACACAGCGGCTTTCATATCCAAAGTTTGCCTGAACAGACTGTCGCCTTGAGTTCATTGCAATTTTGCGGGAATCCGCGCTTGTATCATCATCAAGAAAAGTATAGTAAGTTTGCCTACTCAACTTATTTTGGCTTTAACCTGACCCGTAATCCAGAGAATGTAAATGACTTTGCTTTGGATTCTGCTTTAGTGTTTTCGTTACATGGTTTTGATCAGTGGCGTAGTCGTGAAGCTATCACCGGAACAAGCCTATATGAAACGCATGGCGTAAGTCACTGGTCGGTATGGAATCAAGTGGAAGTGGTGAGTTACTTAATTCCCTGGGAAGAAGGACATATACGAATCCATGAAATTACCACTCCTTTTACAGTGGAAAGCGCTGAAGGTGGTTTTCCTTTGTGGGAATGGAATCCTAAGTATCAACAACCGAAGCTTACTGATACTAGCTGTATGTTAACCAGTAACTGGGGATATTCTAGTATTGAGGCTTATTTAACCCCGAGAAAAGCCGCGGTAAGTGCCCAAGGGCCGAACAGTAACATCTACTCTTGTGAGAAAAATGGTATCCCCCTATTAACTGCGACGCTATCGCCAGGTACTCATACATTGGCGGCGTACGTTGTGGGAGGCATCAGAAATCAATTGCAACACCCAAATTTACAAATTCATGAAACCAAAGATACTTTTGTAATTTTTTCAGATCAGAAAAAAATTGAAATTAAAAAGGAGCGATTTTAATGTTTAATGATGAAACAATCCAGTGGGCGGAAGAAGTGTTTGGAAAGATCGACCACAAATTGACTTTAGAAGCAGAGCGTTTAGGAGATAAGATTCCTTATATTCCTGATGAAAAAACCGGTCGTTATGAAGAGGATATGGCGGAAAAAGATCCGGTTTGGTGGTGTAATGGTTTTTGGTCTGGAATGATGTGGCAAATGTATCATGCGACTGATAAAGAGCTTTACCGGAAAACCGCTGAAGCCAATGAAGATCGTCTTGACAAAGCATTTGATATTTACACTGGTCTGCATCATGATGTTGGTTTTATGTGGTTGCATACTGCAGTGGCGAACTATCGTTTAACGGGTAGTGAACGTTCAAAAGCACGAGGCTTACATGCGGCACACTTATTAGCGGGACGTTATAACCCAAGAGGTCAATTTATTCGTTCTTGGAATCGAGATCGGGCCGGCTGGGTAATCATTGATTCCATGTTGAATATTCCTTTGTTGTACTGGGCGAAAGAAGCGATTGGCGACCCACGTTTTGGCTTTGATGCAGAGGATCATGCAGACAAAGTCATGAATAACATTGTTCGTCCTGACGGTTCGGTAAGTCACATCGGTGTCTTTGATCCTTATACTGGTGAGCTACTGGAAACTCCTGGGGGACAAGGCTATGCTTCTGGGTCCTCTTGGTCTCGAGGCCAATCTTGGGCAATTTATGGCTTTGCATTGAGCTATGTTCACACTGGAAAACAAGAGTATCTAGATACAGCGAAAAAAGTTGCTCATTACTTTATTGCAGAGGTTTCGAAAACAGGCTGGGTTCCTGTAGTGGATTTCCGTTCTCCGGCTGAACCAGTGATGATTGATACTTCTGCCGGCATGTGTGCGGCATGTGGTTTCTTGGAAATTGCCAAACATGTAGGAGAGTATGAAAAACAATTATACATCGATGCGGCAATCAATATTTTGAAAGCTACCGAAGCCAAATATGCTATTTGGGACGATGAAAAAGATGGGTTAATTGATTATGCTACAGGGTCTTATCATGAAGAATCTTGGACTGAAGTGCCAATTATTTACTCTGATTACTATTTTTTAGAAGCGATTTTGCGGATTTTGGATAAAAGCTTTTTGATTTGGTAAGAAAAGATAGAATTAAGGGATTCCTTGAGTCTATTTCTATAGTTAAGCAGAACGAGCTTTTAGGAGGAAGAGGACATTGTTGAAATTATTTTTAGTAGATGCTCAAAATCAAGTCGTAGCAAGTCACCAACAAAAAGAAGAAGTCTATTTGGCTTTTAAAACCCGGGAATATTCTCCTGGTGAAAAATTCGTTTTAGAAACAGATCAAGAAGAACTTTATCTTTGGGTGCAAGTCGACGAAGCATTAGCCCCAAGTTTGATTTTCTTAAAAGGAGGTCGTTGGGAGTTTCCGGTAATTTTAGAAGAGAAGTTGCGCCGGGCCTACAGTCCAAAAATTTTCAGCGGGGAGCGTCATTATGTACGGGCCTTTTTGCCAAGAGAAGACGAATGGCAAGCCTACCGTAATTTGGCTTTCAACCCCCACGATCAAAAAGAAGCATCGGGGGCTTATCCTCACGCTTATGCCAACGTGGAAACTCGAAATGATTCCACTTTTTTTGCCCGCAATGCCATTGATGGCATGATTGCCAATGAAAGCCATGGCTCTTTTCCTTATCAATCATGGGGAATCAACCAGCAAGCAGATGCCGAAATTACTATTGACTTTGGTCGCATGGTCATCGTAGATAAGCTGGCGCTAGTCTTAAGAGGAGATTATCCTCATGACAGCTATTGGACGAGTGTCACAGTATCTTTTAGTGATGGCAGCGAATTAATTTTTGAACCAACGAATGCTCTTGAACGCCAATTCTTTGCTTTCCCGGAAAAAACTACCCGGACAATTACTTTGAAGAACTTGCTCAAACACGAAGATGAATCCCCTTTTCCAGCGTTAACAGAAATCGAGGTTTACGGCACTGATGAAAAATGAGAATGGCAAAATGTGGTATGACACAACAGGCGCCGAGATTCAGGCTCATGGGGGCATGATTCTTCAATATCAAAGGAAGTTTTATTGGTATGGTGAAAATAAAGGCGGACCTAATCGTATTTCCAATAGTGGGGGACGCAAAGCAGATTTCATTGGGATTTAAGGATTGTCTGGGGCAAACAGCCTTTTGGAGGAAAACTGGAGGAACTTTTTTAATGACAAATAAATTTGTAAACCCCATTTTACCTGGGTTTCACCCAGATGCGAATGTTATAAAAGTTGGCTCTGATTATTATTTGGCAACTTCGACATTTGAATGGATGCCGGGAGTGGAAATTTATCATTCTCAAGATTTAGTTAATTGGAAGCTAGTGGCCAATCCATTGCAAACGGAAGAGAAAGTTAGTTTGATTGGAAATTGTAATTCCGGTAGTATGTGGGCACCCCACTTAAGATATGATCAGGGAATCTTTTATCTATTGATCACTGAAGTCAAGACGGGAACGGAATTTAAAGATACGTTAAATTATGTGACGACAGCTCCAACCATTACCGGACCTTGGTTAGAGCCCATTTTTGTAACGGCAAGTGGCTTTGATCCAGCCTTCTTCCACGATGATGATGGACGCCATTATATTATGAGCATGCTCTTTGATCATCGCTTAGACAAACCACGGTTTGATGGGTTGGTGATTCAAGAATTCGATGTAGCTACAGTGAAATTAGTAGGT
Organism: Enterococcus sp. OL5; assembly: GCF_006491895.1. NCBI lineage: Bacteria > Bacillati > Bacillota > Bacilli > Lactobacillales > Enterococcaceae > Enterococcus > Enterococcus sp. OL5. Next base: position 115,892 of record NZ_VHIL01000008.1, on the reverse strand, counting down.
AAGCGGGAACACTTTTTCTACGGCACGGATTTAGGAGTTTGTGAAGGTCCGCAAATGATTAAAAAAGGCGGCTGGTATTATATTTTGTGTGCTGCTGGGGGCACAGGTTATTCTCATGCAGCTACGGTTTGTCGGGCAAAAAATGTATTAGGCCCCTATGAAGTCTCATCTTATCATCCGTTTTTAACGACGAAACCTGCTCCGGATAATCCTTTGCAAAAAAAGTGGTCATGCTGCCTTTATCGAGGTTACTCCAGATGAATGGTATATTGTGCATATTTGTGCCCGACCTTTGACAAAAAGAGGGCTCTGCACCTTGGGAAGAGAGACTGCTCTCCAAAAAATCCAGTGGATCGATGGGTGGCCGCGTCTGGCAAATCAAACCATGTTCCCTGATCTAGAGGTAGAAGCTCCAAGTATTGCCCAAAATGTTATCCAAAAACGTGATTTCAGTAGTAGCACGGATTTCACTGAGGAAACTTTGCCTACTTACTTCAAGTCGTTGCGTCAAGCAATTGGGCACCAATTTAGTTTAAGCGCCCGACCAGATTGGTTGAGAATTTATGGGGAACAAAGTATCAGCAGTTTGCATCGGCAAAGTTTAATCGCCAGACGTTGGCAACATTTTGCTTTTCGGGCAGAAACTTTATTAGACTTTTCACCAAAGAGTTTTCAGCAATTAGCAGGTTTGACTTTATTTTATGACACCGATAATTGGCACTATTTACATGTTTCTTGGGATGAAGAAAAAGAGCAACCTTATCTTCAAGTGGAAGTAGCTGATTTAAATCAAATGAGCTACACTTCTGAGCGAATTTGGCTTGATAAAACACGACCAGTCTATTTGGCAGTAGAAGTCAATTACGATCAAGCTCAATTTTATTACGCCCTTGAACCAAATCAATGGCAAGCGATTGGAGAAGTTTTGCCAACAGATCACTTATCAGATGATTAGATTAAAAATCATGGGAAATTAGCGTTCGCTGGAGCAATGGTTGGTCTTTGTGCCCAAGATATGGACGATCATAGTTCTTATGCTGATTTTGCTTATTTTATCTATCAAGAAAAGCACACACCAGTTAGTGGAAATGTACAGATGGAGAAAACAAATGACAGAACAAACTTTTAATATTCGTGATTACGGAGCAGTAATTTCGAAAGACCAATTGCAAACAAAGGCCATTCAAGCCTGTATCGATGCTTGCCATCAAGCTGGTGGTGGGAAGGTCCTAATTCCAGAAGGAACCTATTTAATCGGTAGTTTACGCTTGTATTCAAATATGATTTTGTATTTGGAATCAGGTGCAATCTTGAAAGGTATCGAAAACTATCAAGATTACGAAGATTTTCATGTGCCTAGTAGCATTCAATATCTACAAGATTCTTATTATGTGAAAGCTTGGAATTTACCTGAATATTATTTTTATGGAATGATTACCGCCTTTAATGAAGAAAATGTTCAGATTATTGGGGAGCCAGGTTCTTTGATTGACGGCTCAGATGTCTATGATAAAAATGGAGAAGAAGGCTTCCGTGGACCGATGGGAATTATTATGTCCGGAATCAAGGAGCTTCATTTACAAGGGTATACCTTTGCTAACAGCGCCAACTGGTCCCATACCTTGGATGGTTGTGAAAAAATCGAAGTGCAAAATGTTACGATTAAAGCAGGGCATGATGGGTTCAATTTGCATCACTCAAAAGATATTCTAATTGAAGAATGTCATTTAGAAACGGGGGATGATTGCTTTGCGGGCTATGATATTGAGAACTTATTGGTTCGCCGTTGCCAGTTGAATACCGCATGTAACATGTTACGAATTGGCGGAGTGAATGTCCGCTTTGAAGAATGTACTTGTTTTGGTCCGGGGCATTATCCTCATCTTTCAGAAGACAGTTACTACACCCATGGCATTTTCAAGTTTTACTCGATCGATGGGGATGAAATCAAACAGCCGGCCAATAAGATTGTTTTGTCTAAGTGTACCTTTGCGGATGCAGACCGACTGTTCATTTATGATTTTGGGCGCAAAGATTTAATGCAGAACAACTTACCATTAAAGAGTTTAACTTTGGAAGACTGTCAGATTGCACAACTACGTCGGACTTCTTCGTTTAAAGGGAACGGGGAAGCAGTTACCCTGACATTACGGAATGTTCAGATTGATTATGATAGTGAAGAACCGTTTTTGGAATTTGATGAATCAGTCACGTTAATTCTGGAAAACGTTCACTTTGTGCGTCCAACGAGCTTTAAGGATGGTACCAAAGACTTTGTTTTCTCAAATACAGTATCTATGTCAATGTAAGAAAAATACTTTCAAAAAGTGCAGTAAGGAGAAAGTTCTCGCTCTGGTAAGTAAACTAATTGCCTTTTTTGAAATCCATGTATAATGAAATTGCAATTTCCAATAAGAAAAACACGATTTCTTATTTGGGAAAAACGAAAGAAGGAGTCGTAAAACAATGCAAAATATGGAAACTCGTTACACTCACAGTCCATTAGATATCCGTAGCTATTCAACAGAAGAATTGCGTCGGGAATTTTTGGTGGAGAAAGTTTTTGTTCCTGGTGAAATTAGTCTGACTTATACTCACAACGATCGCATGATCTTTGGTGTGGACTACTTCTTGGAACGCCGTGAATTGGGTGTAATCAACATTGGTGGCCCTGGTTTCATCGAAATCGATGGCGAAAAAGAACCAATGAAAAAACAAGACGGTTACTATATCGGGAAAGAAACCAAACATGTTGTATTCTCATCTGAAGATATTGCGAACCCTGCTAAATTCTACATTAGCTCTGTTCCGGCTCACAAAAAATATCCAAACGTGAAGATTTCCATCGACCAAGTAAAACCGATGGAAACTGGCGAAGGCGTTACTTTGAATGAACGGAAAATTTACCAATACATTCATCCAAATGTTTGCGAAAGCTGCCAATTGCAAATGGGTTACACCATTTTGGAACCGGGCTCTGCTTGGAACACCATGCCGTGTCATACTCACGAACGTCGCATGGAAGCATACGTTTACTTCGGCTATGCAACACCAGACACTCGCGTCTTCCACATGATGGGCAAACCAGATGAAACCAAACACTTGGTAGTAGACGAAGGACAAGCAGTCATCTCTCCAAGCTGGTCAATCCACTCTGGTATTGGTACTTCTAACTACTCCTTCATCTGGGCAATGTGTGGGGAAAACATCACTTATACAGATATGGACATGGTTCCAATGGACGAATTAAAATAATCAAAAGAAAAGAGGAAAAAAATATGGACTTTTCAATGGATATGTTCCGTTTAGACGGAAAAGTTACTTTGATTACTGGTGCATCTTACGGGATCGGTTTTGAAATCGCAAAATCATTAGCAGCAGCAGGTGCAACTATCGTCTTCAACGATATTAAACAAGAATTCGTCGACAAAGGTTTGACGAACTACAAAGAAGCCGGCATCGAAGCACACGGTTACATGGCTGATGTTACCGACGAAAAAGCAATTGAAGAATTAGTTGCAACAATCGAAAAAGAAGTGGGCGTAATCGACATTTTGGTCAACAACGCAGGAATCATCAAACGGATTCCAATGCTTGACATGTCTGCTGAAGACTTCCGTCAAGTAATCGACGTTGACTTGAACGCACCATTCATCGTATCAAAAGCTGTTTTACCAGGCATGATCAAAAAAGGTCATGGGAAAATCATCAACATCTGTTCTATGATGAGTGAACTTGGCCGGGAAACCGTTGCTGGGTACGCCGCAGCTAAGGGCGGTTTGAAAATGTTGACGAAGAATATCTGTTCTGAATTCGGGGAAGCAAACATCCAATGTAATGGGATTGGACCTGGCTACATTGCCACTCCACAAACTGCACCATTGCGGGAATTACAAGCAGACGGCTCTCGTCATCCATTCGACCAATTTATCGTATCTAAAACTCCTGCTGGCCGTTGGGGCGAACCCGTTGACTTGGCTGGTCCAGCTGTTTTCCTAGCTTCTGATGCTTCTGATTTCGTTAACGGACACATCTTGTACGTTGATGGCGGTATCTTGGCTTATATCGGTAAACAACCTTAAATCACTGGTATTTTGTCAATAGTCTTACTTTGATTAGATCTCAAAAAAGGAAATGTTTCGGCATTTCCTTTTTTTGTGTTATGAAGTGATTTCAAGGAGCTTTTGTTGAATTCAGGGCTCTTTGTCAAATGGGATGGAAAATCTAAAAAATAAGCCTCTTTAAATAAATCTAGGTATTCAGGATGTACCATACTTGAGTGTCTTTTTTCGACACGAATTTGGCACACTACTTGCTTGTATTATAGAGCAGACATATAAGCATAGGCCAAAATTGCAAAGTTCAGAACATTTGGTGTGGTTTTTATTTTTTTAGTAGGGTCTATTCACTTATGTTAGCTAAATAACGAAATGGAGGTAAGTGGTTTTGTTTAAGGAAGAGGACAAACAGTGGGCAACAAAGATTCTCGGGAAAATTGATGGGAAACTTACAGTTGAGGCGAATCGTTTAGGAGGTAAAATCCCTTATATTCCGGATGAGAAAACTAAAAAATATGATGAAGATATGGTAAAAAAGGATCCAGTGTGGTGGTGTAATGGTTTTTGGTCTGGAATGATGTGGCAAATGTATCATGCTACCGAAAATGAATTATATAAAAAGACAGCAGAAATGAATGAAGAAGCTCTAGATAAGGCTTTTGAAATTTATACTGGTTTGCATCATGATGTTGGATTTATGTGGTTGCATACGGCAGTGGCGAATTTCCGATTAACCGAAAATGAACGTTCTAAGGCTCGTGGGTTACATGCTGCTCATTTATTAGCTGGTCGATACAATCCTCGAGGAAAATTTATTCGTTCATGGAATCGAGATCGGGCTGGGTGGGTAATTATTGATTCAATGATGAATATCCCACTGCTCTATTGGGCGAAGAAAACGATTGGCGATCCTCGGTTCAGATTTATCGCTGAGGATCATGCTGATAAAGTCATGAATAATATTGTTCGCAACGATGGTTCTGTAGCTCATATTGGTATTTTTGACCCAATCAATGGAGAATTATTAGAGACTCCAGCAGGGCAAGGATATGCAGATGGTTCATCTTGGTCAAGAGGCCAGGCATGGGCAATTTATGGGTTTGCATTAAGCTTTTATCACACAAAAAAAGAAGAATACTTAGATACGGCAAAAAGGGTAGCTCATTATTTTATTTCTGAAGTTTCAAAAACAAATTGGATTCCTGTGGTAGATTTCAGATCACCAAAAGACCCGCTAATTTTTGATACATCAGCGGGAGTATGCGCAGCCTGTGGATTTCTTGAGATTTCAAAACATGTACCTGAATTGGAAAAGGGACTTTATGTTGAAGCGGCGATAAATATTCTAAAAGCAACGGAAGAAAATTACGGAATTTGGGATAATGAACAGGATGGACTTATTGGTGGTGCGACTGCTGCATACCATTCTGATTATTGGCGCGAAGTTCCAATTATCTATTCTGATTACTTTTTTGTTGAAGGTATCTTACGTGTTTTGGAACAAGATATCTTTATTTGGTAGCAACATATTATACCAATTTATTGCTATTTAAGAAAATGATTTATTAGAAACAAAATTGCTCTAAAACGGTACACTTAAGGAAAGTGTAAAGTTTCCATTTCAGAAGGGATGAAGAATATTATGATAGTTCAGGCTTTATCGGTGGCGGCAGCTACTTACGTTATCAAGTTCTTTGGTATGAGTTTTGCAAATCTACAGTTGCGCCCAATACTTATTGGGCCAATTATTGGTTTAATTTTAGGAGATTTCACACAAGGAATTATTATTGGTACTTCATTAGGAGCGGTTTTTTTAGGGGGATTTGGAGTGGGAGGGAGTCTACCTTCAGATACCGATATGGGTGCTATTGTGGGAACTTCTTTTGCAATCTTGGCAGGAAACGATGTGAAATCTGCTGTTGCGCTTGCAGTTCCAGTAGGATTACTATCTATCTTTGTTTATAATCTTATCAAAATTGTTTGGCATAACGCTGTTGTGGCAATTGCGGATAACGCTGTTGCACAACATAACGACAAAAGGTATGAACACATTCATTACGCGGCAATTATATTCTTTGGTATACCATATGCCATTATTTCATTCACCACTATAATGATTGGCGTAGAGCCGATAAGTCAGTTAATGAATAGTTTGCCTGAAGTAGTTAACAACTTCCTTTCAATCGCATCGAAACTACTACCTGCTATGGGATTTGGAATGCTTTTAAAATCATTATGGGACAAAGACTTAGTTCCCTATTTTTTTTCAGGATTTGCGTTGGCTGCTTATTTTGGGCTAGATACGATGGGAATTGCTCTAGTAGGAACAATTTTAGCCGTGTTATATGGGTACAATTTTTTGCAAAAGCAAACACAAGACAAAAAAATTGCAGAAGCAACTACTTCTTCTAGAACATATTTAGTGGAAGCTGAAGATCCAGATGATGATTTCTTTAATTAGGAAAGGAGAATTTTATAATGGGACTTATATCGAACCTAAAAATTAGTCAGGATGAAAAAAAATTACTAAAGAAGGTTTATTGGCGTTCATTAACGCAGTCAGCAGAAATGAATTTTATCAAAATGCAAGGAATTGGGTACGGATTTGCTTCAATACCTATGCTTCGCTCATTTTATAAAGATGATAATGATGAATACTATGCAGCTTTAAGTAGAAGTTCGACCTTTTTTAATACTTATCCTGGATTTGTACCATTTATTTTAGGTGTTACTTTATCTATGGAAAAAGAAAACTCTATCGAACCAATACCTAATATGGATGAAACTATCAATGGTATCAAGGTTGGCTTAATGGGCCCATTAGCCGGTTTAGGCGATTCCTTTTTTATGGAGACACTAAGAGTTATTGTAACAGGTATTGCTCTTTCGTTAGCAAGTCAAGGAAACTTTCTAGGACCATTATTATTTTTCTTGTTGTTCCATATTCCTTTTTTTGCTGTCAGATATTATGGTACTTTTATTGGCTATTCGTTAGGTGCGAATTATATCAAAACTGCAACAGAAAGCGGCTTAATTAATGCTATCACTAAGGGGGCAACGTTACTTGGACTAGTGATGGTCGGAGCAATGACTTTTTTGAATGTGCCATTTATTTTGGACTTTAAAACTTCTATTTCAGGTCAAGAGTTTGTTTTACAAGACATATTAGACAAAATTTTAAAAGGACTGTTGCCATTATCCTTAGTACTGGCATCAACCTTTCTGTTAAGAAAAGGTAAGTCTCCTAATTTTGTAATGGTACTGATTATAGTATTATCAGCTATTTTAGCTGTTTTAGGAGTGATGAAATAGTGAAAAATAAAAATGGTGATATTTGGCTAGATGATCAGGGAAAGAAAATTCAGGCACATGGTGGTATGATTCTGAAACATGAGAATATGTATTACTGGTATGGTGAAAATAAAGAAGGCCCTAACGTGAAATCTGCTACGGATGGACGAAAAGTAGATTTTATAGGGATTTCCTGTTACTCTTCATCAAATTTGAGGGATTGGCACTATGAAGGATTAGTTCTAGAAGCCTCAAATGATCCTTCGAATCCATTATACAGAGATAAAGTTGTTGAACGTCCAAAGGTAGTCTATTCAAAATGGACCAAAGAATTTGTACTTTGGTTCCATTATGATCATGATGACTATTGGATTGCCGCCAGCGGCGTAGCAACTTCTAAAACACCTACAGGCTCCTTCGAATTAAATAAGATTTTCAAACCAAATAGAAAAGACAGTCGAGATTTTACAATTTTTGAAGACGAAGATAAATTTTATTTGGTACACAGTTCAGATTTTAATAAGACAATGTATATTTCTGAATTGACGGATGATTTAACTGATGTTACAGGGCTGTATACGAAAATATTAGTTGATCAAGAACGCGAGGCTCCGGCTGTTTTCAAGAAGAATGGAATGTACTTTATGGTCACCTCTGGAACAACAGGATGGGAGCCAAATGCGGCATTGTACTCTCGATCTAATCATTTGTTTACTCCACATAAACTAATTGACAATCCTTGTGAAGGACAAGATTATCGATATACTTTTCATGGACAGTTTAATTACGCTTTTGAAGTTAAAGGTAACGTATATATTATGATTGACCATTGGAAACCAGATAATCTGCGTGATTCAGGATATAGTATTTTGCCAGTTGAAATAATAGGTAAGAAAAAACGTGATTTAAGAATCAAATGGACAGAGGAGCCATTTGGAGGAGAGTTAGTTTAACTCTTTGTCGATTAAATAATATGAAAGTAAATTGCGATGCCCGACGAAAAAATAGAGTCGGGTATCGTTTTGTATTTTGATTTTAAAAATAGATCTATTTCATTACTCATCACAGCCAACTCATATTTAAAAGAATCTTTTTTTCAGGGTTAATCCTACAATCGCAATTGGATTGCTTTCTTTTCCAATGTAAAAACGCAAAAAAATATAATAAAAGCAAAGTTTTGTAATTAAGCGCTTTCATTTTTGCCGTATTATTAGTAATAGAAGGGGGAGAGATTATGAAGGATACTAGAATGATTTCTTTAAATGAAGTGAGGGAAGGAAAAAAACACAAACAAAGTCGTTTTAAACATCTGCAAAGTTATGCTTATTTAGCACCAATTTTGGTAGTTTCTGGTGTGTTCATCTATTACTGTATTGGTTTTACTGCATATGCTAGTTTTACAGATTGGGATGGAATTAGTGAAGTAATGAATTTTGTGGGATTGAAGAATTATATCGAGTTGTTCAAATCACCACGTTTTTGGCTGTCTATTAAGAACAATCTTATTTTTATGGTTGCCACAGTCGTAATCCAGGCAGCATTAGGTATGATTATTGCAGTTATTCTAAAAGAGAAATTGAGAGGAAGTAATGGATTTAAGGCGTTATTTTTCTTGCCAATCTCAATGGCACCAGTAATTATTGCTGCAATTTTTCGAATTATTTTGGATCCGAATGTCGGTAGTTTAAATCAAGGATTAAATAAAATTGGCTTAGGCTTTCTGGCACAGACTTGGTTAGGAGATCCCAAATGGGCGCTAATCTCAATTATCGCCGTTAATATTTTTCAGTGGATGGGCTTTTCGATGATTACTTATTATGCAGGATTGATGTCAATTCCAGATGAAGTTTATGAAGCTGCCGATATGGACGGTGCTAGTTTCTGGCAAAAATTTTTCCGAGTGACGGTTCCAATGTTAAAAGGGACAACTACTGTATTATTTGTTCTTGGAATTGTTGGCTCACTTAAAACGTTTGATATTGTCATGCTGCTGACTAGAGGTGGCCCTGGATATTCAACAGAATTTTTAAATACTTATCTTTATAAAACAGGGATTGAGCAATTTAATGGTGGGCTCTCAGCCGCTATTGGCGTGATGGTGTTAGTTATTGCATTTGTACTTTCAATAATCCAGTTGAAAGTCAGCAAGAAAGATTATTAGGTGATAGACATGAAGACGATGAAAAAAAGCACAAAATTAGTAATGTATTTGGTTTTACTTGTATTTGCTGCAATTTGGATTTTTCCAATTTTTGTAGCAGTTCAAAAGTCGGTTCAAGTAAATGGTTTTGAAAGTTATCTCTCTGTTTTAAATCATCCTAAGGTAAACTACTTCCGAGTAATTTTCAACAGTTTCTTGATTTCTGTGATAACTTCAGCCTGTGTCATTATGGTAACGACGCTGGGAGGATACGCGTTTTCAAAAATGCAGTTCAAGGGTAGAAATATTCTGTACTTACTACTTTTAGCATGTTTAGCAGTTCCTGTTTCTTCAGTAACAATGCCAATTTTTTATACTATTAAGAATTTGAATGCGCTTAATTCTTATGCAGGGGTTATCATTCCATTAATTGCGTTTAATGCACCAATGATGTTGATGATGGTTCGCAACTATTACGATGATATTCCAGACTCTCTTCTAGAAGCTGCAACTATTGATGGAGCAAATTCACTACAGATTTATTTCAAAATAATGCTTCCTTTGAGCTTTCCGATATTGGCTAATATCGGGACATTAACTTTTGTGTATAGTTGGAACGATTATTTAACACCATTACTGATTCTTCGTGATGAGGCAAAATATACTGTAACTCTAGCCGCAACTTATTTTATGGAAACTCGAAGTCAAACGCCAGAAATGGTTGCACAACTATATGCAGCGTTAATTCTGATGACTATTCCTTCTGTTGTTGTTTACCTCTTTAGTCAAAGATATTTACAAAGTGGAACGACTGCCGGAAGTGTAAAATAATTTTAATAAGAAATTTAGGTGAAAAAAATGTGTAGTCAGATTTCAGATTCGACAAAAAGAAAATATACTAATCCGTTAAATTATGTGGATAGTAGTAGTCTTCCGACAAACCCAGATCCTTTCGTTTTAAAATTTTGTGGAAAATATTATTGTTACTCTACAGATGAGTTTGGAGTAAAAGTCAGTGTTTCGAATGATTTGATTGATTGGCATTTCTTGGGGTTTGCCATGCAAGAAGATGGCAGAAAAAATTACTGGGCTCCAGGTGTAGACTATTGGGACGGACAATTTGTGATGTATTATTCGTCTGTTCCGATTGACTCACAAGATCCTCATGATGGTTTTTTACGAGTGGCTACTAGTAAGAACCCAGAAGGTCCTTTCGTTTTAAGAAAAGTTTTATTTGACAAATTCACAATTGATGCAGAAATTGTCGCTAATGAAGAAGGGGAACGTTTCCTATTTTACTCGGCAAATGATATTACAGGAACTACAGCTGATAATACAGGCACAAGTATTCTTGTAGATAAATTGTTGAAATTCGATGAACTGGAAGGGAACCCTCAACCGGTTCTAGTTCCTACAATTGAGGAAGAAGTTTTTGAAGAAAATCGTTTTGGTGATGGACGTGATTGGTATACGATTGAGGGAGCATCTTTTACTAAGCATCACGGACTTACGTATTTGCTTTACTCGGCAAATGCATATGTGAGAGAAAATTATTATATTGCCTATGCTGTGGGTAAAGATCACTCGGAAATTAATCAGATGAATTTTGAAAAATATCCTAATGATTTCACATATTATCCGTTGATGAAAAAAAATGAGAGTGTTGAAGGAACTGGACATAATTCAATTACACTGGCTCCAAACAATGTTGATCAATGGGTAGTCTATCATGGACGAGACAGTGAAGAAATCTTGGATTTTGAAAAGGAACAGCGTGTGATGCGAATGGATTCCTTGTTCTTTTTCGGTGAGAAACTAAAAATCAATGGTCCCACGCATCTTGAACAAAACGCGCCTTTTCTACCTACAGTACAAAACTATTTTAATAAGAATAATGAAACCTGGAAACGGTATGAAGAAAATGGTATTGGATTTAACATAACTACCTACAAATCACCATACTATATTTACGAGTTGGATTTATCTTTGGAAAATAAAAATACGGGTTGCCGTGGTGGGGCAGTCATTGGCTGGCTCGATGAATTAAATTATTCATTAGTATTATTAGACTCTGGTAGTAATAAGGTGTTGATTGAGCAAGTAGTCAATGGTCTGTCGACAATTATCCAGTCATCCCCAGTTAATTCTTTGAAGTTTGATCGAGTCTATCATTTAAAAATTACGAGAATTTTTAATCATTTTGAAATCATAATTGATAAACAAAGAATTGGAAAATTCTCATTAGATGTCGCAGGAGAATGCCTTGGGGTGTGTCAGAAATTCTCAACAATTGACTTCAAATACCTTGCTGTTACAGAGACAGTCGACCTTTGGGGAGAAGAATTTCGGTATTTCGGTAATTTTTTGGAACAGAGGAGATAGCATCAATTACGAACGAAAATCAAATTGTGAATTATAAGAAGGTACCACTTTGTCTAAATGGTGAAATAAGAAAAGGAAATCGTTATAAATTTGATTTTGGATTACCAAATTCTGATAGCTTGTTCCAGATTGATTTTATTGATTCTGATTTGAAAATTACCTATACAAAATCGAAGCTCATTGTTTCAAAAGATCAGGAACATTTGGTGGAAGTGAGTCTTGATGAGGGGATGACGAGTGCTGTATATTTGGATGTTTTTGACGACTATATGGTACTTAATCATTCTGCAGGACATACAATTCTTCCCATCTTAGAAGATACAAATGAGATTTCCTTAAACCTAGTTAAAGCCTTTCTTAAAGGGTATCAACAAACAAAAATTTTTTCATAGGAGGAGTATCATGAAAACAATCAAAAAATTATTGGTAAGTTCCATTGCGTTACTAACTGTAGCAATGGGATTAGCGGGGTGTGGTAGTAACAAAGATGATGAAAAAAGTAAAGCAGAAGACGGAAAAAAGAAAGTTACATTTTGGACTTGGACACCGACTGAATCACAATTTAAACAATTAAAAAAATCTTTCGATGAGAAATATCCTGATATTGAAATTGATTGGTGGCGGACGGCTGAATTATCCGATTACCAGAAAAAATTACAAGTTGCACTGGCTGGGGGAGAAGGACCTGATGTGTTTGGTGTGCAAGTGGGAAGTATGCTAGAACAGTATTCTCGATTTGCTCAACCAATGGACGAGCTTGCAGATAAGTATATGGATGGTTGGAAAGATAAAATCGCTGAAAATGTTTTGAACCAAACAACCACAAGTGATGGTACTCTAGCTGCGATGCCGGTACTGACTACTAGTATGGAGTATTATCTGTATAATAAGACGTTGTTAGAAGAAAATGGAATTACTAAATTACCTGAGACTTATGAAGAGTTAATTTCGGTTTCTAAGCAGTTACAAGATAAAGGTCTTGTTTCAATGGCAATGGGCGCGAAGGACATTTGGCATGATGTAGATTTCTTTGTTTATTTAGCTAACCAATTTGCCCCAGGAAAAATTTATGAAGCTCAAGAAGGTAAAGCTAAGTTCACCGATGAATCATTTGTGAAAACAATGGAAGCTTGGAAATCCATGTTTGATGATAAAGTCTTTCAAGATGGTGCCCTAGGAACGGGAACGTATCCAGATGCTCGAGATAACTACTTTTATGCTCGTAAATCGGCTTTCTTCCCTACAGGATCATGGCATGTTTCTGTCGTAATTCCTAATGATGAAACTAAAGGAACTGCGGTTGAAAATGATGAGTTAGGAATGGCTTCATTCCCACAGGTTGGACCTGAAAAGGCACTAGCTACTAATGGTGTAGATTTTGCAATGTGTGTGAATAAGACCTCTAAGAATACTGAAGCTGCAATGAAGTTCGTAGATTTCATGACTTTAGGTGATGGACAACAAATTTGGGTGAATACATTACAAGGTACACCGGTAAATAGCGAGATTAAAATTGAGCTGCCATCCGATGCCTCAGAAACAGCTAAAGAAAGTGTTGCGAATATTGAACAAGAAAATAAAGATTCAAAATATGATCGCAAATTAAAATATGCTGAATTGGAAGAAGCATTGGGCGTTGCTATGCAAGATGTAATCTCTGGTAAAGATATCTCTACGGTGTTGAAAACTGTTGAGCAGACAAATGCCGGTATTGAACGCTAAATTTTGATGTGCAAAGGAGCTTAACCATGGACAAGCCATTGTGGAAAATATTAACGATATCTGGATCTATTATTATTCTAGAAGTATTTTGGTTAGTTATGGCTCCTTTGCTTATTACAATCCTTCCATGTACAATCACTGTGTGGAAGGAAGTAGAGGAATTACTCCTGAAAAAAGCTCCATTAAATATTCGTAGATTTCTCTCCACATTTAAGAATATCTTTTTGCCGGTTCTGCCATACTCGCTTTTAGTGATTATTGTGTTAATAAGCATTCCAATCGTTTTAAAATTCTATTCAAACTATGGATTTGTAGGATATCTTATACAAATATTAGTAATTGGAATTGTACTCTTGATTTTGTTGGTATTGCCAAGTTTCATACAAATGATGATTAAAAGAGAACGAAATCAATCAATAGGAATAGATACTGTTTTACGATTTTTTATCGAAAGTTTTCCTATAAGTATTCTATTGCTGTTATTGAATGGCGGCATAATCTTTGGAATTTTTCATTGGCTAATTGTTTTACTGCCGATTCTTCCACTGTTGTTAATATGTTTGAATGTAATGATTTTTAATTATTCAAAAAAGAAAAAAACGCTTGATTGATAGTGAGAGCAATGGTGGAAACTTTTTTTGGAAAATCTCTTTATCGTGTTTAACGCGATGAAGAGATTTTTACTAGATTTATAGCTTTTTTACGGAGAGATTGTGGATGAATCGACTAACGAGTTATAATATTTACGAGGAAGATTAATTTTGGAGGAAGAAAATGAGAAAACTCTATTTTATGATGTCAGCGTTAGTTCTTTCTTCATTTGTAATTTCACTATCACTATTTTACTATCAGTCCCGACAAATGATTAATGAAAATATGGATGAAAAAGCTAGTACAATCACAAAAAATTTTCAAACTTTTTTCGATAATACAATTGAGACAATTGATTATTCTAATTATGTAATATCTACTAATCATGATCCAATCATAGATAATTTGAATCATTCTCCACAAACAGTTGAGGAACAATTATCCATGGATCGAAAACTGTCTGCTTATTTGACACCTATGTATTCCTATCAAAAATATATTCGAGGAATTGGAGTATACGGTTTTGGAGGGAAAAATAGATACACAATTGGGATTAGTAGGGATAGTTACTTTACAAAATTTTATCAGCCAGAAGAATATAATCGAATGAAACTATTAGAACCACTTGAAGAATCTGGTAATATTCTTATCCCACTAATTCGTCCAATTTTGAATAACGACGATTATATTGGAAATTCGGTCATACTCTTAGATTTTTCAATGTTAATAAGAGATGGACTTGAAAATTTACCTGAGAATACGAGGTATACTTTTACGATAAAAGATAAAGAAATCTACTCTACTGTGAAAAGTGAAAATTTAGCTAAAGGTTATTATGAACAAAGTCTAATTTCTGCAGATGGAACAATTAAAGCGAATTTCTATTATCCATCAACAAAATTAGTAGAGAATAGTAGTCGTCGATTAGCTTTAATCAGTTTGATTTACTTTGTAATATTTCTTAGTTTGATTACAGCTTTTCGTTGGTTGAGTAAAAGAAGTCTCCGAAATTTTAGTGCATTACAGAATGCAATGAAGCAAGTGACGCATAATAATTTAGATGTAAGTGTGGCCATTGATTCGGAAGATGACTTTGGCCAGATGGCAAAAACTTTCAACTCTATGACTGAAGAACTGAAAGAATTGATCCAACAGAACCTAGACAAAGAAATGGAGAAAAAAGAGGTTCAATATCAATTATTACAGGCACAAATTAATCCTCATTTTATTTCAAATGCTCTAAACACCATTACATGGATGGCAGAGATGCAGGGAACTGAGAACATTGCCGAGTTGTCCAATGCCTTGACTATTACCATTAATTCAATGATTCGAGGAAACCTTTCTGAAATTTCAGTAGTTCGAGAAATTGAGTATGTTCAGGCTTACGTAGAAGTTGAGAAATTTCTTCATGGGGATGAATTTGAGGTTAGTTATGACATTCAAGATAATACGAAAAATCTTATGATTCCGAGATTCATCCTTCAACCAATTGTAGAGAATGCGATTATTCATAATTTACAAGTAAATAATTCCTATATTGATTCAGTAAATATAGATATTTCATCTGAAATAGTTGATGGAAGGCTGAGAGTTACAATTGTTGATGATGGAAAGGGAATGCCTGAGTCAACAATTTCTCAAATTATAAATCAGGAGAATGAAAAAAAAGAGGGATTAAATCATTTGGGAATTCATAATGTTCAAAATAGAATCCAACTTTTGTATGGAGATACCTATGGATTAAAATTTGAAAGTGTCATTGGTGAATATACCAGAGTAGAAGTAACCTTACCTATTATATGAAGGCAATGAGCAGGGGGCGGCAGTATGATTTATGTGGGAATAGTGGATGACGAGGTTTCCGCAAGAGAAAAATTGAAAAATTTACTCGAAGATATTGGATATGTGGAAATAGTATTCAATGTGTCATCACCAAGTGAGGCATTAAATAAACTAGATCAGGTATTTGTGGATGTCTTGTTTGTTGATATGAATATGCCAGAAATGGATGGTCCCATCTTTATTGCTAGAGTCCAGCAGCACAATGAAGTAAAAAAATTTATCTCGGTAAGTGGATATGAAGATTTTGAATATGCGAAACGTTGCATCGAACTTGGGGTTCACAAGTATATTTTAAAACATGAACTTACGTTGGAATTGTTAGAGAGCCTTTTGAAGGATCTAAATTTTGGAGAGATTAAAAAAAATGAAATAGATCGAACAAGTATCAAACGCGAGATTTTTAATCACAAAGATTTGGCTGAACGCGATTATCAGAATTTGATTCAAGTTATTAATCCCGTGTTAGTGAATACTAATTTAGTTGCAATTGTTTTCAACCTAGATTTTCCAAAGGGAATTTATTCTGATCAAAAGATTCTTGAGAGGAATATCAGTGGATTCAAAGAAATTATCGGCCAAATAATCGCAAGTCGTTATCCATATATTGAGTATTTCTACAAGGAAAACAGAAGATATGTTTTATTGTTGTCGTTTGAAAAAAATAAAGAATACTCCGTTATAGATAGTCAAGTTCACTCAATAATTATGAAAGTGAGTAAATCTGCAAAACGATTGTTATCGACAGAAGTTAGGGGATACAGTAGCGACATAGTCCATCATTATGAGGATGTTTTCAAATTTATCCTTGATGATAAACGCTTTGAAGAATGGAGGTTTTATCTTAATGATAGCCCAAATAATCGAAGAGATGTTTACGATAAAGAATTTGATTTAAGTGTATTTAATGAAAAAATAATTCGTATACACGAATATCTTGCGTTAGGTCAGCTTGAAATTGGAATGGCAGATTTGGAAAAAACGCTTGCTTCATTAGGCGAACAGAGGTTGTCAAAAGCACGACTTTACGAGGTAATTCGAAATATTATCGAACAATATAATGTGTTGTTAAAAATACTTGATTTAGATTTGCCACAATTAAAAATGTCAAAACAAGATTTTTTGAAAGAAGATAGTTTTTATAGAGTCAAAGAAGCGCTCGTAAACCACTACGAAGTTATTGTAAACTGTTTGGATGAAGTTTCCTTCAGTGATGCCATGATTCAAGCTGCTGTCAAGTATATTTTGGATCATCTGGCTGAGCCAATTTCATTAGAGGACTGCGCGAATACTCTTTATGTAAATTATACCCATCTCAGTAGAACATTTAAAAGAGTGACTGGCTCTTCATTTAAGCAATATGTGAACCATTCAAAAATGATTCGTGCTCAAATTCTACTTGGATTCCAAGATATTAGCATTAGACAAGTGGCTGAAAGTGTAGGAATAAACGGGTATCCTTATTTTTTCAAAATGTTTAAAGATTATACAGA
This sequence comes from Enterococcus sp. OL5, assembly GCF_006491895.1. Classification (NCBI taxonomy): domain Bacteria; kingdom Bacillati; phylum Bacillota; class Bacilli; order Lactobacillales; family Enterococcaceae; genus Enterococcus; species Enterococcus sp. OL5. Next base: position 98,373 of record NZ_VHIL01000008.1, on the reverse strand, counting down.
TATTTCACCGAAAGAATTTAGAACTAAACTTCTCGGAGAAATGTATAAACAAGAATACTCGACTTATGAAAAAGAACAAATAAAAATAATCCAAAATAAGGGAGAAATGACGAAATGAATCTAAGCAATCGACCAACAAATTTTCATATGAAAAATGATAGTTTAAAAAATGGCAGTTTGATTTTATCTTGGAATCCACCACAAAATCAATCTTTTCTTACGGGAGTTGTCATTCAGAAAAATGGTCTTGATTTTTTAGAAGTTGAGAAAGAGGTGACAGAGATAAAAATTGAGGGGCTAAAAAGAGGATTAGAGTATCTTTTTCAAGTTTTTCCGATTTATGGTAATGTTCTAGCACGAAATGCCGCTTCTACCTGTTTATCAATAACAATAAAGTGAAAAATGAAGTATTTACTTGTATTAAAGAGTATACGATATTCATTTTTGTTTATGGTACATATTTACTTTTACTATGATAACGATAATAAAAAATACATGCTGGAACGAAATTATAGTATTTAGTAGTGTGCCTTGGTGACAACTTCTTATTAGTTTTTTACTATTTAAAAATAGACAAGTATTTAGTTAGAAGTGGGTGGCTGTCATAATTTGGGAATTTTGGTATTGTTTGCTTATAGGTTTTTTGGTAAATTTTTATAAACAAGTTTGATTAGGTGGAATATATGAACATTCAAAAAAAAATTTTAGATTGGGCTCGAGGGAACGAAAAGGATACCTTTACAGCACTTGAATTGAGTAGTGTACTGGAAATAAGTCGCAATGCAACTAGTCATCATTTGAATCGTCTAGTAGATGAAGGAGTATTACAAAAAACTGCCACTCGCCCAACATTATTTTTCCTTTCTAAAGAACCTAGTGACCCTTTCGGCAGAGTTGTTGGCAGTCGCGGATCTCTCGCTACAATCATTAGTAAATGCCAGGCAGCTGTAAACTACCCGAAAGGATTGCCAATTTTATTACACGGTAATAGTGGAACGGGAAAGAGCTTTTTAGCAAAGGAAATATATGAATATGCTAAAAAAGTTGGAGTTATAGAGCAAAAGGCTCCTTTTATTGTATTAAACTGTGCAGACTATGCTAATAATCCTGAATTACTATCATCTGCCCTTTTTGGTCATATAAAGGGAGCTTACACTGGAGCAGATAAGGAAAGAAATGGGCTATTGAAGGAATCTAAAGGAGGGTTTATATTTTTAGATGAGGTTCATAACTTAACACCTGAAAATCAAGAAAAATTATTTCTTTTTATTGATTCTGGTAAGTTTCGTCAATTGGGTGATAATGAAAGTTGGCAGACGAGTGACGCCCGACTAATTATGGCGACTACCGAGAATATCAGTACTACCTTCCAGTCTACATTTATCCGCCGAGTTCCATTCATAATTGATTTGCCTGATTTTTCAAAGCGTCCTCATCAAGAAAGACATCAATTAATTGATACATTTTTTCTTGAGGAATGTAGAAAAACTGATAAGGAAATTCTAGTAAATAAGAAAGTGATTCAGCACCTGATTACGGAAAATAGTGATGGAAACGTTGGTCAAATAAAAAATGATATTAAGGTTATGGTTGCCGAGAGCATCAACAAGTCAGAGAAAAAAATTATAATTCCTAAAGATTCGAATTTAGATCAAATCATTTATTATTCAAAAAATATGGATTTTTCGGCCTCATCAAAGGTCATTGATGAATCTGAAATTGCTAAGTTTAACCATATAAAGTGTTACCAAGATCTTTGCAATGAAATTGAGCGAATTTTATTTTTGATTAAGCATACTATCTTGAATAATCACGGTAGTTTTGCCACTTTTATTAGTGAAATGGAACGGACTTTTCTCGAATCACCATATACTGTTATTCAGAAGATTTGCCAAAAATATGGTTTATTCCTTTCAGACGGTGATCAACAAGACTTGTTGTTACTGGTTCTTTTTCTATATCAATATGGAATTGTTTTCCCGTTTTCCTTCCAATTACAACAGACTGAGAAAATTAAAAGCTTTAAAGAACACTCGTTGGCTGAAAAAATCGTTAAGAGTGTGATGTTTTCAAAAGAAAATAATCAACAACAATTAATGATAGCAGCTTTTCTCCATGAAAAAATGCAGATACAAGACCAAATACCTGCCATTGTGGTCATGCATGGTGAAAACAATGCCACAAGTATTGCTTATACCGTCAATCAATTACTAAGTGCCTATATTTATGATGGCTTTGATATGCCATTGGATGTAAATAATGAAGAGCTTATTCAAGAAATCATCGATTATATTAAGAAAGTTGATACGAATAAAGGAATTGTCGTTTTGGTAGACATGGGGTCGCTAGGAGATATGTATAGTGATATTGCTAATTATGTAGAAGGAGACCTTCTCCTTGTCAATAATGTATCTACCTCTTTAGCTTTAGACATCGGGCATAAATTGGCACAAAGAGAGCCAATGGAAACAATTCTGAAATTCGATGAATCTCGTTTTTCGGTGGAAAAGAAATATTTTGAAGGATTTAGTCAAAAACCAAATATTTTAATTAGTTGTATGAGTGGAGAAGGAATCGCTGTTAAGATTAAAGAAATTTTACAGAATTATGTTGACCCTAAAAATATCGAATTGCTGACGATGGACTATAGTAATATTAATCAACAAATCAAAAAGTCAGATCATCAAATATTTAGGAATACTATTGCTATTTTATCTACTCCAGGGTTCAAAGAGAATCAGTTGCCAGTAATTACGATTGAAGGGATAGTAAATGGGTCAGAAAACCTTAGTTTACTAAATGAGTATTTATCTGAGAGGTCGCAAAGGCAGTGTGAGAAGGATATTGTCAAGCTTTTCACTATCGAAGGAGCTGGGGCAAGATTGACCTTTTTGAATCCCGAAATGGTAATAAATGAGATATCGGAAGTCATTAAAGCTTATGAAGATTATTATCATATAGAGATTGCTAATTTTTTACGAATCAATCTTTTCTTGCACTTATCTACTATGATTGAGCGGATTCTTAAACAAGATGCTATCGAAGACTTTATCCCAGAAATAGTGGAACAGGATGAGGAATTTCCAGAATTCATCTCCTTCTCTAATGTAGTTTTTTCAAAAATCCGAAAGAAATATAATATTCAGATTCCTCAATATGAATATGGATTAGTGTTTCAGTTGATTAAAGAGTTAGCGGATAACGAATAGAAAGCGACACAAAAAAATAGTGTCTGGGATTTTCCAGACACTATTTTTTTTATGTAAAGTAAGGTATATCAAGCTAATGTACAATTTTTTTGAATTGGCACGATTCTTGCTTAATATAATTATAGAAGCAAGAATTAACATGTAAACAAAGAGGAGAAAGCAGATGACAAATATTATTATTACTTCCCATGGCAATTATGCTGAAGGGATTAAAGACACCTTAACTTATTTTTCGGGAGATTTGAGTAATGTTTATACAGTATGTTTAGCAGATAAAAGTGTTTATGATTTTCAATCAGAATGCCAGAGGCTTCTGACAAATTGTGAAGGAGAGATTGTTGTCTTGACTGACCTTTACCAGGGAACACCATTCAAAACATTTCTAACCTTATTATTAGGAAGGAAAGATGCTTTTATTATCTCAAATGTTGGCTTTAGCCAAAGTTTGACCGCTATTTTGTCTAAAGAACGAGATCTAAAGACAGTTGTTGCTGAAGTTACAAAAGCAAGCAATATTGAACTTACAGATGTATCCAATATTCATGTGGAAATATCTGATGAGGATGAATAAAAGGAGGAATAGAAAATGGAATTATCGGCAATTCAAGTAACATTGGTAGTGATTTTTGGTTTTTTAATGAACTACGAACGTTGGATCACTACAATAGGTCTTTGGCAAGCTTTGATGTGTGGTATTATTACAGGCTTCATCGTGGGAGATGTTCAGACAGGACTATTTGTCGGAGGAACCTTGCAACTGATGACATTAGGAATCAGCAGTTTCGGAGGAGCTTCAGTACCTGATTATCCTGTAGCAGCAATCGTAGGTACCTATTTAGCTGTTGCAACTGGACAATCTGGTTCAGTTGGGGTAACAATTGGCATTCCTGTAGCCATTATTATGGTTCAATTAGATGTCCTAAATAAGACTGTTAATATCTTTTTCCAGCATCAAGCTGAAAAAGATGTTGCTGAAGGAAAGTTTGATAAAGTGGTGTTTTGGCAATGGGCAGGAAATATTTTAACAATGATTTCGACTGGAGTCCCAATTTTGTTGGCTGTCATTTTTGGTCAAGGACTAGTGAATAAGATATTTGAAGTAATTCCCGATTGGTTGCTTACTGGTCTGCAAGTTGCTGGTGGTATTTTACCAGCTGTCGGCTTAGGTTTATTATTAAAGACTATGCCTGTGAAGTCTCAATGGCCTGCCCTATTGGTTGGGTTTGTATTAACCGCTTACTTAAAAGTACCGGTGTTAGGGGTTGGCCTTTTAGCAGTTGCTTGGGCATATATTACCTATCAAAACCATAAAAAAATGCAAGTTTTGGAAGGGAAAATTACAAACGCTGGGCCTGTTTTGAGTCATATGACAAATGAAAGTGGGGTAATTGATGATGATGAATAATCCAACAAAAGTACCGGATAAAATTAAAAACAAGGCGTTATGGCGCTATGTCTTGGCAGGCGGTTGCGGGTCATTGAACTACGAAAAAATGCAGGGGCTATCTTATTGTTATTCCATGTACCCAGTTTTGAAATTTTTATATAAAGATGATCCAGAAGCTATGCAACTAGCAATGACAAAACATTTGGAATTTTTCAATACTAATTTAATGTTTACGCCGTTCATTATGGGGGTTGACATTGGAGTGGAAGAAGCCCAAGGTAAAGAATCGTTAGAAACAATTCCTTCATTAAAAACTGGTTTGATGGGGCCTTTAGCAGGTTTGGGGGATACTTTGCTACTATCTACACCAAGTGCCATTTTTGGTGGTATCGCGGCATCTATGGCTGTTAAGGGCAATATACTTGGAGCTGTGATATGGTTAGCGGTTATGTTGGCAATTAAGTCCTTGGTAATTCCATTTTTCAGAGCTGGATATAAATCTGGTGTTGCTCTGGTCAGCAATATTAAGGATCAGCTACAAGCTGTTACCGGATCAATATCAATTATAGGGTTAATGGTGGTAGGTTCCTTAGTATCCACGGTAATTAACGCACCAGTCAAAGCAACTTACCAGTCCGGTGATTTGGTAATGAAAGGTCAAGAAATCCTTGATACTATCATGCCGGGGATGATTCCAGCTTTATTGGTATTAATGGTATACTGGTTACTAGGACGAAAAAAAATGACTCCTGTACGCGTGATTTTAATTCTGATGATACTAGCGATTGTTTTATCCGCTGTTGGAATTTTAGGATAGAAGAAAAAATGAATTGAAGGAAGGATGTCAATAAATGAATGATGTAGTAGAAATTCGAGTTGATGACCGATTAATCCATGGTCAAGTAGCTGGTTTATGGACAAATGCTTTGAAGGCGACTCGTTTGATGGTGATTGACGATGCTGTTGCCGGAGACGAGACTCAAAAGCAGTTGTTGCGAATGGTCGCGCCTGCCTCAGTAAATACATCTATTATCACTGAAGACAAGGCCTTTGCTAATCTTCGTGATAACAAATATGCCGGTCAACGTGTTTTTATTCTTGTAAAATCACCAACGGTTTTAAAACGTCTAGTAGATCGTGGATTATCAATTAGTAGAATTAATTTAGGGAACCTTTCTGGTCGTGAAAATACAGATTCAATTCGTGCAGGGATTGCAGTTACTCCTGAAGAAAAACAAGCATTGATTGATCTTTTAGAGTGCAATGTCACAGTAACGGCAATTAAAACACCTAATGATCCTGAAAGCTTCGTGAAACTTGAAGAATTAAGATAATATATAGGTCGGCACTTTAAGGTGTCGACTTTTTAATGTGAATTGTTATTGGCAATAACTTAGTAAAATAATTTAGAAAGGATTTGAAGAAATGAGAAGAATTGCAAGCTATCAGCTGGGAAAAACTACGATTCTATACTATAAAAATCCTAATGGAGGTTGTGAATGGATAATTGTCCCAACTGAAAAGAAGACGGTGATTAATTTGCCGGAGCGAATAAAATTTGATTCATTAGTCCAAGCAAAATTGATGGGAGATGATTTTCCAAAAGGGTTTGTGACCGGAAGTACTATGCGTAACAGCGCCACAGTCCAAGGCTTGTCTTATGAGACACAAAATATTCAGAAGCTTGGAAACGGTCAAGTGGAGATTTGTACTACCTTAAAAGATATTCATGGAAATAGCTATGAACATATTTTGAAAGGCCAAAGTGATGGTGATGTTTTTGAGACTTACGTGAGGTTTCTCAATACAACAAATCAGAAACAAACATTGGAGATGTTGAGTACTTTTTCACTTTCCAATTTATCACCATTCAATACTCGCAACAAAGTAGGAAATATATTAATTACTCGCTATCAAAGTAAATGGAGTTTTGAGGGGCGTAAAGAACAACGACCGATTGAGGAATATCAATTAGAGCCTTCATGGAAACCATCTGGAGTAGGACTAGAAAAAATTGGTCAAATTGGTTCAATGCCTGTAAGGAATTATTTTCCAACTGCTGCCATTACAGATGTTGCAGAGAATGTTACTTGGGGTGTACGGTTAGCTCATCCTGGATCTTGGCAAGCGGAATTTTATCGATTAGATGAAGATTTGTGTTTCTCGGGAGGGATAGCAGACCGCGATTACGGGGATTGGAGTAAGACGCTAAAGCCAGGAGAGTCATATCAGACGCCATCTGCTTTTATTACAGTTTGTATTGGTTCTGAAGAAGAGTGTGGGAATCAGTTCAATAATTACTTCTCTGACTTAGTTACTCAATATGGACATGAATCTGAAGAATCAATGTCAGTAATGTTCAACGAGTTTTGTACCACATGGGGAAAACCTTCTGAAGAATCAGTGACAGCTGCAATTCCAATTTTGCAACAACATGATATAGATTATTACATCATTGATTGTGGATGGTATGCTGATGCTGTCAAAGGTTGGGAAAAAAATATGGGGGATTGGATACCTAATCCGCAGCAATTTCCTAACGGTGTGAGACCAGTTATTGAGCATATTCAAGCATCCGGTATGTTACCTGGTATTTGGTTTGAAATTGAAACTGTTGGACGTGATGCGATAGCTTTTAGCTTAGTAGACCATCTATTGAAGAAGGATGGAATTCCTATTACAACGGGCGATCGTCGTTTTTGGAATATGAATGATCCTTGGGTAATAAGTTATTTATCTGAGCGGGTGATTGACTTTTTGAAGGAAACCAAAGTAGGATATTTAAAAATTGATTATAATGATAACTTCGGAGTGGGTTTTGATGGAGAAGATTCCTTTGGGGAAGAAAATCGTAAACAGCTAGAAGGAACTCAACGTTTTTTCGAAAAAATTCGTAAAGAGTTACCAGACTTAATAATTGAAAATTGTTCTTCTGGGGGGCATCGTTTGGAACCATCTTTAATGATGCGAACGGATTTATCCTCGTTCTCAGATGCGCATGAATCATTATGTATTCCAATCATCGGTGCAAATATGCATGAGTTGATTCCACCACGCCAAAATCTAATGTGGGCAGTGTTACGAAAAGAGGATTCTCTCAAACGAATTTATTATTCTTTGACTGCCAATTTTTTAGGACGCTTGTGTTTATCTGGAGATATTACTGAATTGTCGAAATATCAATGGGAAGCAGTAGATGAGGGCATCGCTTTCTATCGAAGAGTAAGTAGTATTATTAAGTCAGGTTATAGTCGCCGTTTTGGCAAACGTGTTTTATCTTATCGTGATCCTGAGGGAAGTCAAGCAGTGATTCGTTACGCAAAGGACGGTTCAGAAGCCTTGCTTGTACTCCATGGATTTAAAAAGGCTGAGAAGGTAATTGTGTCTATAGAAGGTGATTATGAGATCATTGATTGCTATGGTTCACCAATCGGCATTGAAAAGATAAATGGAGGGTATGAGTGCTGTTTCACAGAAGATTTCCAGGGAACAGCTTTCTATTTGCAAAGCAAGTAAATCGAATTTGGTAGATTGGAAACTTTAATGGGGAAAAGGAGAGAATTGAATTAGTCAAATTGTTGAAGAAACAATTTGACTAAAGTCCTAAGAATTCGAATAATTGATAGATCTCTATAATAAAAATAAGGAAACATCATTTAAAATATTGAACTTCTTGATGTAACCTCATATAGATCAAATGGGGGACGTACTGGGAGCAAGAATCCTACTCTTTATTCTTTTTGCATAGGGAATTTAATGAAAAATGCAATTTGATGCCATTACTCTTCACCTCGCCGAAACTTTCTTGGCGTACTCCCATTTTTCTCTCGAAAGACCTGTACAAAACGGCTGGCGCTAGCAAAGCCAACCAGCCCCGCAATATCTTGTACCGAGAGTTCCTGATGATTCATCAGGAGCTCTTTTGCTTTGTTTAGGCGAAAATCCAGCAAGTATTGTTGCGTGGTTTTGCCGGTGAAACGGCGAAAGAGCCGGGTCAAGTATTGGGGGGTGATGAAGCGTTCGGCTGCCAAGGCATCCACGGTCAAATCTTCGCCAAATCTGGTTTCAATCTTTTCAATCGTGGGTAAGACAAACTGTTGAAACAACGGATGGCTGGTGGCAAGTTGATTTTCGTAGCCTTTGGAGAGGTACATCAAAAAGCGGTAGCAATCCGCCGATGCCTGAGCGGGATCAAGGGTCCGGGTGGTGAGGTCGCTGACGACAGCATCAATCCAGCGGGAAAAGGAAAACTCGCGGGTATTGGTGGAAAATAGCACCCGATTGGTACCGAGGATTTCAGCGAAGTGATCCTCTAAAAGACCATTGAAAGTGACAAAACGAGTTTGCCAAGTGTTGCTTGTGGCAGTGTTTCCGGTGGCAATTTCTGCAGGCTGTCCCCCTGAAACTGATGTCGCCCCACCTTCTGCTAGCTGTTCTAGAGTTGCCACGGTATCGTTCGTTGTATCTTTTGGTTTTACATGATCTGAACGGATTCCATATTCTCGCAAAGTTTGTGGTCTTTCCAACCGTTTGCCGCGGTGATCCGTATCGGCAAAATAAGCATGGGGCGTATAGGGCGGGAGCAAGACGCCTTCTCCCGGGCGAAGGGGTACGAGTTTGCCTTCTACTTGAATTTGGCCTTGGCCGGATTCTGTTTGGAGCCAGTGGTAGTGGGCATAGCCTTGTTTTCTTGAGATGCTTTCTTGTCCCCAGTGATTACCGATGGATTCTAAAGAGAAGGGAAGGCTTTCACTGATGGGTTGAAAATAGATGGGCATGGCTGGACACCTCTTGTTTCGATTTCTGATATTTTTTGTTTGTGGAATCTATACTAACATCTTTGGCTAGCGTTTACAATAAAGGGGTCATGAGGGCTCGCGACAAATCCGAGTCCTCAGCAACAATTTAGATATTAAGAAGAGCTGACAACTTTGGCAAAGGCTGCTTTTTATGAGCCTCAAGGACGCTAAAAGCCTGTCAGTATCAAAAAGGAGCGAAACTTATGTTTGATCGTATTTTATATGGTGGGGACTACAACCCTAACCAATGGGAAAAACCTGTCTGGTCTGAGGACATGCGCATTTTCAAAGAAGCCAATATCAATTCTGCTACTATCAATGTGTTTTCTTGGGCGAAGATTTAGCCTTCCGAAAATGAATATTACTTCGATGAGCTAGATGAAGTCACCGAGATGTTATACAAGGAAAACTACGATATCGTCTTAGCGACATCAACGGCTGCGATGCCTGGCTGGCTGTACAAAAAATACCCAGAAGTAGCCCACGTGGATTATGATGGTCTCACCCACAAATTTGGAGGGCGCCACAACAACTGTCCATCTAGTGAAATCTTCCGCAAATACTCTTCTCGGCTAGCGGGGAAATTAGCCGAACGCTATGGCAGCAATCCTCATGTGACTTGCTGGCACATCAATAATGAATACGGCAACTACTGCTACTGCGAAAAATGTGAAGCGGCTTTCCGAGTTTGGGTCAAAGATAAATACCAGACGATTGCAGCCGTGAACAAAGCTTGGAACATGGAATTCTGGGGCCACACCTTGTACGACTTTGACGAGATTGTGGTGCCAAATGCTTTGTCTGAAGGCGTTGGTTACGATAAAACGGCTTTTGCTGGGATTTCCATCGATTATTGTCGCTTTATGTCAGATTCTCGGTTAGAGACCTTCAAATTGGAAAAAGCAGCGATTCGTGAGCATGACAAAGATACTGCTATCACCACCAATTTGATGGGAACCTACAAAGGCTTGGACTACTTCAAATGGGCCAAGGAACTGGATATCGTTTCTTGGGACAATTACCCAGCCTACGATACGCCTTGGAGTCAAGTTGCTATGACCCATGATTTGATGCGGGGAGTGAAAGACCAACAACCATTTATGTTGATGGAACAAACACCTTCCCAACAAAACTGGCAAGCTTACAACTCGTTGAAAAAACCTGGTCAAATGCGAGCGCAAAGCTATCAAACCATCGCTCACGGGGCTGATACGATCCAATTTTTCCAATTGCGTCGGAGTGTCGGTGCGTGTGAAAAATTCCATGGTGCGGTGATTGAACATGTGGGCACTGAAAATACGCGGGTCTTCCGGGAAACCGCCGAACTTGGTGAAGAATTGACTCGCTTGTCTGAAATCATCGGAGCCATTGCACCATCTGAAGTGGGGATGATTTTCGACTGGGATAACTACTGGGCCTTGGAATACACTAGCGGACCTTCTGTTGATTTAAAATACGTGGATCAAATTCACAAATACTATCGGTACTTCTACGACCAAAATATCTCCGTGGATATGCTGGCGGTGGATGCAGATTTCTCTAACTACAAAGTCATCGTCGCACCGGTCTTGTACATGGTGAAAGAAGGCATGAAAGAAGCCTTACAAGCCTTCGTGGAAAATGGCGGTACCTTGATCACGGGCTTCATGAGCGGGATTGTGGACCAATCCGACAACGTGCATCTGGGGGGCTACCCGGGGCCATTGCGGGAAATGTGTGGGATTTGGGCGGAAGAAATCGATGCCTTGGCACCAGAACAAAGCAATACTGTCGTGTTAGCAGATGGGACGACCGGGACGAGCCATCTTTTGTGCGACATCATTCACTTGGAAGGTGCTGAAAGTTTGGCAGATTACACTAGCAATTTCTACGCCGGCGCACCAGCGGTTACGAAAAACAACTTTGGTAAAGGGCAAGTCTACTACTTCGGTACCCAACTGGAACCGACCTTGTTGGATAAAATCTTGGCTGAAGCTACCGCTGCTGTAAAACCAGTTTTGGCGGAACCAACAAAACTAGAAGTTACTGTCCGGGAAAAAGACGGCCACCGCTACTTCTTCATCATGAACTTCACTGACGAAGAATTGCCATTGCCAGCTGAATTTGTCGGTAAAACCGATATCTTGAAGGGCCATGTTTTGGAAGCTCATGACTTAGCGAAATACACCACTTATTTGGTGAAGATGTAATCAGTAAATAAAACAACAGCGGGAACATGAGATAACTCTTTTGGTCCCGTTGTTTGAGTGAAAGATAGAAAGATATTAGCAAAACAGGAATTACATGATTTTAAATCCTACTCAAAAAAGTACAAAATGATGTTGCAAAGAAAAAATCACAGAAACGGTAAGTGGATACTTCCGTCTGCTGTGATTTTTTTTAAAGCTCTTTAACGAAGTAATCAGGAAACATTTTTATTACGGCTGTTGAATCGTCATTTACTTTGTGAATGTGGGCCGCCACTGCAATACTCAATTGAGCTTTATCCTTTTTTTTGATTAAACTTAGAATGTGCTTATGTTCTTCTAAAATATTCTTCCAACTTAGTTCTTTGACTTCTAGACGTAAAAAGCGGTAGCGATTCAAGGCAACATTTAACATCTGTAACCATTCCCAGATATGCTTTTTGTTTGCGATATGATAAAAGAAGCGATGGAATTCTTCATCTAATTGAAAATACTGTTCAATATTCTTTGATTCAAAGTAAATTTGTTGAATTTTAATCATTTGTTCTAACTGTTGGAGCTGCTCAGTAGTAATAAGATCGATAACTTGATTCATTATGCTAGTTTCTAGAGTTTCTCTTACAAAGCGAGCTTCCGAAACTTCTTGAAGATCAATGTAGGAAACATAAGTGCCACTTTGAGGAATAATTTCAAGTAATCCTTCTTTTTGCAAACGAAGAATAGCTTCTCTAACAGGGGTATCTCCAATTCCTAGCGTTTTCACTAGTGCATTTTTTGAAATTTTTTCGCCAGGTTTTAGCTCAGCTTTCATTATTTGTTCCTTGATTCGTTCGTAAGCTTGTGTCTGATTATTAATTTTCTTCATTAAAACACCTCGATTTTGTTGCTCGTAATGATTTTACCCTAAATTCCTTGATTTGTGGAAATTACTTTTCTCTAGTTTTCGACAAATGTTGAGGTTGAAAAGAGAAATATTCTATTGTAAAATACTAATATATCAGTTTGCGCTGTTGGAATTTTCACTTTTTTAAGGAGGACATCATGTTTATTCAAAAAGATTTTTTGCTTCGAAGCCAATTAAGTCGCCAATTGTACCACGATTTTGCAGAAAAAATGCCGATAGTTGATTATCACTGTCATTTAGAACCTAAAGATATTGCGACAGACTATCGTTTTACTTCTATCACAGAGTTGTGGCTAGGGGGAGATCACTATAAATGGCGAGCGATGAGGGCTAACGGTATCCCTGAGGAATACATTACTGGAAATGGGAATGATAAAGCCAAATTTTTGGCTTGGGCCGATACGGTAGAAAATGCAATTGGTAATCCGCTCCATCATTGGACCCATTTGGAATTGAAACAATACTTTGGTATTACCGATCTTTTGACAAAAGAAAATGCTGAAGAAATTTATAATCAGTGTAACCAGTATTTACAAGAACATGAAGTCACCACAGTAAATCTGATTCAGCAGTCTAATGTAAAATTTATAGGTACGACTGATGATATTTTAAGTGATTTGAAATATCACAAAGAGCTAAAAGATAGATATGATTTTACAGTGGCACCCTCTTTTCGACCAGATCCTGTACTTTCAATTACGCAGGGATTTGGTGAGTATATAAAAAAATGTGCGACTGTGGCTGGAAATGACTTGGTCACTTATGATAGTTTGAAACAGTTTTTAATAGAACGAGTACACTTCTTTCATGAGGTTGGGTGTAAAAGTGCAGATCATGGCTTTGGAGAACTTCTTTATGCTGCTGCCACTAAAGAAGAAATAGAGGCCATTTACCAAAAAGGGCTACAAGGATTACCTTTAACTCGTCAAGAAATTGCAAAATGGCAAGGACGAGTGATGGTGGATTTAGGTCGCGAGTACGCAAAATTGGGATGGGTAATGCAAATTCATTTTGGTGCCATTCGAAGTGTGAATACTCGTCTGTTTGATAAATTAGGTCGAGATATCGGATGTGATTCGATATTAGATCAAGGGGATGTAGCTATTCAATTGAATAGCTTGTTGGATGCTTTGGACAGAACGAACGAACTTCCTAAAACGATTCTTTATAACTTGAATCCAAGTATCAACGAGCTAGTTGCGACTGCTTGTGGAAATTTTCAAGAAAATGACAAAAAAATTAAAAGTAAAGTTCAGTTTGGTGCAGGCTGGTGGTTTAATGATCAATATGATGGAATGCTAGCTCAAATGCAAACATTATCAAATCAAGGTTTGTTGATGAATTTTGTAGGAATGCTAACGGATTCTCGAAGTTTCATCTCTTATCCTCGCCATGAGTATTTCCGACGAGCGTTGTGTGAAATGATTGCTCAGAAAGTTGAAGCTGGCTATTATCCTAATGACCAGAAGCTTTTGAAAAAGTTAATTCAAAATGTTTGTTATCAAAATGCTCATGAATTTTTTGAGCTAAAATCCGAGAAAGAAGCGATAGAGAAATGAACTTAATGAGTGATTTACTGACCAATGAGCAGCTAATTGCTTCAGGCTATCAAATGCCCAATTATGATGTATCTGAAACTACTAGAAAAACAGCGAGTGATGCCAAATGGGTACATTTTGGAGCTGGAAATATTTTTCGCGCTTTTTTAGCAGTTCATCAACAGAAGTTGTTGAATCTTGGTTTAACTGATACTGGAATTGTGGTAGCAGAAGGTTATGACTATGAAATTATTGATGTTTTAAAAGGCTATGATAATTTGACTCTTAATGTGACTCTTAAAAATGATGGTCAGGTAGAAAAAGAAGTTGTTGCCAGTATTACTGAGTACTTGAAGATGGATGCTTCATCCTCTGATTATACTGCTTTGCAGGAGCTTTTTCGAAAACCATCATTAGAAATGGCCTCCTTTACCATTACTGAAAAGGGATATAGTTTGGTAGATGGAAATGGAGATTTATTAACGGCTGTTCAAGCGGATTTTGAAAAGGGTCCGAATAAACCAGAAAGTTATCTTGGAAAAGTGGTTGCCTTGCTATTTGAACGTTTTCAAGCAGGAAAACTTCCTTTAGCATTGGTATCTATGGATAACATGTCCCATAATGGAGAGAAATTACAGGCTTCTGTGATTGCGTATGCAAATAAGTGGGTTGAAAAAGGTCTAGTTCCTGAAGATTTCAAAGCATATCTTGAAAATCAAGAAAAAGTGACCTTCCCATGGTCTATGATTGATAAGATTACTCCACGTCCAGATACAAGTGTTCAGGAAATGTTGGAAAAAGATGGGTTGGAAAATATTGCTCCATTTGAAACGGCTAAACATACTTTTGTAGCACCTTATGTGAATGGTGAAGAAACAGAATATTTGATTATTGAAGATTGTTTTCCAAATGGTAGACCAGCACTGGAGCAAACTGGCATCATTTTCACAGATAGAGATACTGTGAATCGTGTCGAGACGATGAAAGTTACGACGTGTTTAAATCCTTTGCATACATGTTTAGCAATTTTTGGTTGTCTCTTGAATTATCAGTCTATTCATGAAGAAATGCAAAATCAAGACTTGGTTAAATTAGTGAGGACTTTGGGGTACAAAGAAGGATTACCGGTGGTGGTCAATCCAGGAATAATTGATCCAAAACACTTTATTGATGAAGTGGTTGAAAAACGTTTCCCGAATCCTTTTATTCCAGATACGCCACAGCGAATCGCTTCTGATACTTCACAAAAGTTATCAGTAAGGTATGGAGAAACTATTAAATCTTATTTACAATCAACTACGCTAGATGTGCAGTCCTTAGAAGTTATTCCCATGGTAATTGCGGGTTGGT
This sequence comes from Enterococcus sp. OL5, assembly GCF_006491895.1. Taxonomy (NCBI): domain Bacteria; kingdom Bacillati; phylum Bacillota; class Bacilli; order Lactobacillales; family Enterococcaceae; genus Enterococcus; species Enterococcus sp. OL5. Next base: position 83,000 of record NZ_VHIL01000008.1, on the reverse strand, counting down.
TGAGATACTTGACTGGAATTGATGATAGAGGAGAACGGTTTACCTTATCTCCAGACCCATTAATGCCAACGCTTTTACCATTATTTGCGCACTTTGAATTTGGAAAGAATAATGTAAATTCTAAAATCTATGCCTTACTATCAACTAAGAAAATTTTTGGCGTAGATTTAGTAGAAGTAGGACTTGCAGAAAAAATTGTTGCATATTTCAATGAAATGTCTGTTGCACCAGGAGCAGTCGCAAAAGTTATTCAATCAATCAAATAGAAGGAGTAGTTGACTATGAAAATGTCATTCCGCTGGTATGGTCGAGGCAACGATCCCATTAGCTTAAAAGAAATCCGCCAAATTCCCGGGGTGGAGGAAATCGTGTGGGCATTACACGACAAACAAGCCGGAGAATTGTGGACGGAAGCAGAAATCAAAGACGAGATTGCCTATATTGAAAGTCAAGGTCTGAAAGCCACCATCGTGGAAAGTGTCAATATCCACGATGATATTAAATTGGGCTTACCGACTCGGGATGCTTATATCGAGACTTACAAAGAATGTTTGAAAAACCTTGGCAAAAATGGCGTGAAAGTGGTCTGCTATAATTTTATGCCTATTTTTGACTGGACCAGAACCGATATGTTCCACCCGCTAGAAGATGGTTCCACTGCCCTTTACTTTGACAAAGAGAAAATTATGTCTTTGGATCCGCAAGAATTGGTGGATATGGTGGAAAAAGAAAGCAACGGCCTAACCTTGCCTGGCTGGGAACCGGAACGTTTGGCGCGAATCAAAGAATTGTTTAAAGCCTATGAAGGGTTTGATGATGATCGCTTGCGGGAAAACTTCGCATACTTTATGAATGCGATTATTCCGACTTGTGAGGAATACGATATTAAAATGGCGATTCATCCCGATGATCCACCGTTCTCCATTTTTGGCTTGCCACGCTTGGTAAACACTCAGGAAAATATCGAAAAACTATTAGCGGTCAATCCAAGCCCATACAATGGCCTAACGTTTTGCTCGGGTTCTTTAGGATCAGATCCTAATAACGATTTAGTCAGCATGTTAAAAGCTTTCAAAGAGCGAATTCCATTTATGCATGTGCGTAATGTACGGGTGGAAGAAAGTGGGAGCTTTAGTGAGGTTTCTCACCGGACTCAAGATGGAACGGTAGATATTACCGGTGTTATGGAAGCTTTGGCGGAGATGAATTATGAAGGGTATATTCGTCCGGACCATGGGCGCCACGTCTTCGGAGAAAATGCTACGAATGTACGACCAGGCTACGGGTTGTATGACCGAGCGATGGGCGCAATGTACTTGACCGGCAGCTGGGATATGGCGAAACGACTAGCTAAATAATTTATGAAATGACAAAAGACTTATGCTTGAGCAGTGAATCAACAGTATTTTTAATTTGCTGGTTGATATATGCTTTCGTCTTTTGTCATTTTTTAATTTATACCATTATTTGTCTGTAATTTTTCAGTGAAAAAAACTTCTACCGGGTAGGGCTACAACTTTGATCGTTCTTTTGGAGAAGCGATTGATAATCGAAATTCAACTGATACAATTAGGATAAGGATGGTGTTAAAGATGATTAAGCAGAGAAAACTTATAAATGACTATTACTCTAACCTTTCTTATCGTGGCAAATTTAGAATTATTTTTAATATACTTCTTTGCTGCATCTTTGTATTTTGTACAGTGATGGCTGTTTACTTTGCTAATCTTTTAACTGATGAAATATATGAGAAAAATCGAGAGCGACTTATATTTTTGACCAATAAAATTGAAAACGATTTTACGAATATTGAAGATATTACCACTGATATTCATCAAAACTCAATAATTCAGGATGCACTAGTAAAAAGTGCAGACCCAGATGTTGATATTACGACCAGTTGGAATGCTCAAGTACTAGCTAATAGTGAGATTAATTGGTTGTTATCCGCTCAAAAGGATATATCCAAGATGATTCTACTGAATAACGAGGGTGAAAATGTCTCTAAAACCGTTTTTAATAAGAATGATCTTTTTAATAATCAGTCATTGGAAGAAATTTTACGTGGTAGAAGTGGTGAAGAAAAACGAGGAAGATGGATATTTCAAAATGATTTAAGCCAAGCACTTTATATTCAAAATATCTTTAATGTTAAACAAATGAGCATGAAAAAAATTGGAACAATGATTCTATTTGTTAATACGTCATTCATTTCCTTATTGGTAGAGGAGGCAGATATTCTTTCTAGCGATGATTATTTTTATTTACAAGACAGTAATGGTCTTTATAGCACAAGTTCAGAAGCAACTAGACTAAGTCAGAAAATGATTGATTTGGTAGAGAAACAGAAACGAAATAGTGATGAACTTAGTTTTGTTTCAAATAATTTTGGCAAATATCTGGTCTTTTCAAAAGAGTTTGAGACTAATAATTCATCGTTTAGAATTTTTTACTTCTTAAAAAACAATCAGGTGATAACTAAGGTAGTATCCACCTTAATTTTGATTCTTTTTATTCTGATTTTATTTGTATCATTATCCTATTTGTTAGTAAATCGACATATTGATCGTTTAATTAAACCGATAAATCGGCTAGTGTTGACTATGAAGCGGTTTGGCGGAGAAAATGATCTAAAAAGTTTACAAGAAGTCGATCGGCCATTAGCCTCAGTTATCAGAAATGATGAAATTGGTGAGTTGTATTCAAGTTTTCATGCACTAATCAGTCAAATTGAGGAGTTGATTATTAAAGATTATCAATCAAAGTTATTAGCACAGGATATGGAATTTAAATATCTTCAGGCACAGCTAGATCCACATTTTCTCTATAATACTTTGAATTCTATCAATGGTCTGGCGATAGAAGAAGGAAACTTTGATATATCTGAAATGGTAACGTCGCTCGCAAAATTGCTGCGTAAGAGATTAGAAGTTCATAATCGATTTGAATCAGTGAATGAGGAATTACAGATTGTCCATGCTTATATAAAAATACAATCTGTCCGTTTTTCAAGTCGATTAATATATGAAGAAGATGTGGAGAGCGACGTAAGACCATTATTGATTCCACAACTCATTATTCAGCCTTTGGTTGAGAATGCAATGAAGTATGCTGTAGAAAAAGTCAACCGGCCAATCACAATTCGATTATCTATAAAACGTATGAAGTCTAACCTTGAAATTAGAGTTATTGATAACGGACCTGGTTTTGATCCGAATAGTGAAGTATCAAAAAAATCTACAGGTTTAGGTATGAATAATATACGAGAACGTATCAAATCAATTTATGCTGATGCTGGATCATTAACGATTACTTCTGTTGCTGATTATAAGACAGAGATTGTGATTATTTTACCGATACAAGAGGGGGAATCTGAAGATGAAACGATATAGGACAATCATTGTTGATGATGAACAGATAAGTATTAAAAGTATATCTAAAATAATTAGTCATAGTCAGCTGCCCATTGATATTGTAGAGACGTTTTTATCTAGCAAAGATGCATTGCAATTTATTCAGGAGAATTCTGTTGACTTGTTAATCACTGACATAAATATGCCAGAATACAGTGGTATTGATCTTTTGAAGAGAATTTATGAAATTGACACAAGTGTGAGTGTTATTATTATTACTGGCTTTGGCAGTCTGGATTATGCTAGAGAAGCAATGGAATATGGTGTAAAACATTTCTTGCAAAAACCTTTTACCTCTTCAGAATTGATTGATAGCATTTCAAAAAGTATTCAAAGAGTGGATGAAAAGCGAGCCTCTGTTTTACTTTGGAGAAAAGAGCTTGTAAAGTCGAAAATTTGGGGAGAGACATTGAACGAAACCTTTCCTCAACCGTTCACTATGATGACCTATCAGGAGAACCAATTTCCTTCTTTTCATACTTTGTTTGATCAGTATTTCCGGGATAATGGAGTTGAGTACGTTTATGGAATACTCCAAGGAACTGTGATGTATCTTATTTTTAAAGAAGAGAGTGCAAAATTAGAAATACCCAATAGCTTGTCGCAAAAAAGAGGGATAGTAGTGGTGCAGCAAGAGATAATTCTGGAGCAGGCGAAAGAAACTTTTTATAGAGCTTTTCCTTTCTATGAAAAATATTTTTACTTCAAGAATTTAAAATGTTTTAAAAAAAAAGATCTTGAAGAAGAGATACAAAGTCTGTCAATCTCATCAATTATTTCTGAAGCACGAGGACTTGTATCTGAAAACAATTATCAAACACTAGAACGGCTGATACTCGATTTGTTTTCAACAGCGGTTAAACAGCTACAAGCAGTCTCACAGCTCAAAAAATGTAGTTATGAGCTTGCCAAAATTTTGATTGAGGATGGCAAACTTGATATTAATGTTAACGATTTGTCTCATACAGTTGAGCAGTTGGACTATTACCTAGACATAGAAGAATGGTTAATGAAAATTTTACGCCAATCAAAAGCGCAGAAAGAAGCTGACTTAATCGGGAAATCTATTTCAGATAGTATCAATTTAATTGTGGAAAATAATTATCAGGTAAGTGATTTATCTTTAAAGTGGATTTCGAAAAACAAGTTGTTTTTAAACCCCGAATACATGGGGAAAGCATATCAGAAAGAGATGGGAAAAAGATTTACAAATCATTTGCTAGAAGTTCGAATGGAAAAAGCCGCGGATTTGTTGAAACAAGGAATGAGAGTTTACGAAGTTGCGGAGAAGGTGGGGTATGAGAATAATCCCGATTATTTTGGGCAGCAATTTAAAAAGTATCACGAATTATCTCCTAGCCAATTTTTGAAGAATCTTAAAAAGTGAGTTAATTTCCAGTTTTGGTAAACATTTGATAGCCTTATGTAAGGGTACGTTTTTTTATAGGAAATGGAGATGGACGTAATTGTCTAATATTGAACAGCTTTGTAAAGAAAAAATGGTATATTCTTTTGGGGATAGTATTATTGCCGGGCATACTTTTCCATTAGGATTTGTAGATTATGCTTGCAAAGAGGAGGAGATGAATCATCAAAAATATGCAATCAACGGAGCAACTGTAATTGATCTAAGACCCGATAGAAGATATATTTTAGATCAAATAAGACAAGCTCCTTCTGCTCAGCCAGATTTTGTAGTTTTCGATGGTGGAACAAATGATGCATTTGAAATGATGAAATATTCGAACGAACAAGTTTTAAAGAATGATGTAGAAAAAAATAGAAGTTTAGAGTCACAGTTTGAAAATAGCTTTGAAACCTTATTAGTATTTATGAAAGAAAAGTGGCCAAATGCGAAAATTATTTATGTTGTTCCTCATAGTATAGCAGGTCTTAGTATTGATATTCAGGAAAAAATGATAGATTTAGCATTGGCTTTATGCGCCGAATATAAGATTAGTGTTGTTGATATTTATCATGATAGTTGCTTAAATACACACGAAAATAATCAGAGAGTAAAGTATTCGTTTGATGTACTTGGGGATGACGGGTTACCAGGAAATAATGGTTCAGGAACGCATCCTAATTTGCAAGCAATTGATGAGTTATATTTACCACTTTTACTAAAAGCTTTGCGAGAACTTAATACAGACTAAATATCTGATAGGAAAAGTAAAAGATGAACTCGCGAAAATTATCTAGATAAAAAAGAGGAAAATAATGTTATGAAAAAGAAAGTTAGTCTTTTGATATTTGCAGGACAGTCAAATATGGCAGGGAGAGGGCAATTTGAGTTAGCTCCTAAAATTGAAACAAATCGTGCTTTTGAGTTTCGAGCAATTTCTGACCCAACGAGATTATATCCAGTTGAAGAACCTTTTGGTGTTAATGAAAATAGTCCGAACGGAATTTATGAGCCAGATATGAAAAAAGGAAGTATGGTAAGTAGTTTTCTGAATTCTTTTGTGCCAAAGTCCGATAGTGATGTAATTGCGCTATCAGCAAGCAAAGGAGGCTCGAGTATTGTAGAATGGCAGCCTGAATCTGCTTATTATGAGGATTTGCTTGAACTTATCAAAAGGACAAAAAGATGGTTGCAAGAAAATAATTACTGCATTGAAAATACTTTGTTTTTTTGGTTACAAGGGGAAACTGACGGAGATTAGGGGAGAACGAAAGAAGAATACCGAGAACTAACAAACAATTTTTTTCTCTTGTTTACTTAAAACGGAAGTTGATGAAGTTTTTGTTTTGGAAATTGGTAATCATTGAGATGAACCAAATAAATACGTACCATTTCGTCAAGCACAACAAGAGCTAGGAAACATTGAACATGTTACGTTTGTTCCCACGTCACTAAAAAAATGGCAAGCTTGAATCACATGATTGACCAATTTCATTATGATCAGCTAGCTTATAATCAGTTGGGAAATGAGACAGCCCAATTCATTTCTAACTATATACATTCAAATTGAGGTTTAGTTTTTTTGACTACTATTTGTATCGTTACTCTTTACCTAGAGTTAACAATACAGATAGTAGTTTTTTTGTGAGGAGTATTAGATATCCGCTTTTTCATGATTTGTATCCGTTTTTTCCATGCTAAAAAAAAAAGAATTGCGGTTATCATAATATTGTAAGCGATAACAGAAAGGGAGAGAATGAATGAAAAAAATTGGAAAAGTCTTAGGATTTGTCGGTGTTACATTAATGGCTACATCACTGCTTACTGCTTGTGGAGGCAGTAAAGATGATGCGAGTGGTGAAAAAGATGGGAAGGTAACACTGCGTATCTCCTGGTGGGGAAATGATGATCGGCACAAGGCAACAAATGAAGCTATAAAAAAATTTCAAGAAAAGTATCCTGACATTAAGGTGAAAGCGGAGTATAGCGGTTGGGATGGAATAGTTGAAAAGATGGCAACACAGATTGCCGGTGGGACAGAAGCTGACGTAATGCAAATTAATTATGATTGGTATCAGACCTATTCACCAGATGGTACAGGGTTTGCTGACTTGAATGATTTTAAGGATATTATTGATATGTCAGGTTATTCAGAAGATACTCTAAGTGCTGCTAATATTGATGGAAAACTCAATGGAATTCCTCACGGTGAAAATGCGTACGTTTTTGCTGTTAATTCTACAAAATTTGAGGAGTTTGGAGTTGATCCTACATCATTGAAGACCTGGGACGATTATAAAGAGGCTGCAAAAAAATTCCCAGAGGGTTATTATCCGATGTCGTTTAAGAGTTTTAATGAACCAATGATTTATCTGACACAGAAGTATGGTGAAGCTATGTTAGATGAAGAAGGAAACATGAATTATTCAGTAGACCAAATTGAAGAAGGATTGGAATGGTACCAATCAATGGTCGACGCAAAAGTTGTACCATCACCTAAAACAATGATTGAAACTGTAGGGACCTCTCACCTATCAACTGTAAAAGAGTATATTGAAGGAAAATACGACGGGGTTTACGATTGGACAGGCGGTTTGGCTTCGTATGCATCAGTTTTAGAAGAAAATCAAATGAAGCTTTCGATTCCATCTTATCCAGTGATTAGCGATGGCGATTCTGCAGGGGTCATTAAGAAACCAACAATGCTATTTTCAATCTCAAAAAATTCGAAGCATCCTAAAGAAGCAGCGAAACTTTTAGATTTTCTACTAAATGACCCTGAAGGCGTTAAAGCTATGGGAACTGCTCGAGGACTCCCTGTCAACACAAAGGCACAGGAAATTTTAGAAGAAGCTGGGTTAGTTGATGATGTTTCAAAACAGGCATCTGAGTATACAAAAAATACTGAGGGAGTTATGGAAAGTCCTTATTATGAAATGTCACAGGTTGTAGAAGCCTACAATGTACCTTTTGAAAAATTTGGTTTAGGACAAGCTACTCCTAAAGAAGCGGCTAAAGAGATTAAAGCTAATGTAGAAGATGCTATAGCACAGTTGAAGAAGCAATAAGTATGTAGGGGTGGTGCTGTTGTTAACTATAACAGTTGACAACAGCAGCTAACTCTCCAGATTTTTGAGAAAGAATATTTTAGATTTATTCGAATCGTTCTCTAAAAATCAAGTTACGAGGAGGAGTCAAATGGAAAGCGCAGAAAGTAATAACACAAGGAATACAAAATTAAAAAGAAAAACTAGAAATAAAAATAAATACACCGGACTAATCTATTTATTGCCGTGGCTGATTGGCTTGGGGATATTTACTATCTATCCCTTTGTTAGCTCATTAGTCTTGAGCTTTACCGATTACAACTTAATTTCAGCGCCTTCATTTGTTGGATTTCAAAATTATGTTAAACTTTTCACTTCAGATAAAGAATTTGTCAATTCTCTATTAGCAACTTTGAAATATACAGTTATGACTGTGCCTGTTCAATTGGCATTTGCACTGTTTGTTGCATTTATTCTGAACTTTAAACTTAAGGGTATTAATATGTATAGAACTGCATATTACATTCCGTCGATTTTAGGTGGTAATGTAGCGGTAGCTGTTTTATGGCGCTTTCTATTTTCTGCAGATGGTCTTATCAATCAGTCAATACAATTTTTTGGTGGTGAACCAGTTGGATGGTTGTCTGATCCAAACGCTGCAATGTTTGTAATTGCCTTATTAAAAGTATGGCAATTTGGTTCGGCTATGGTGATTTTCTTGGCTGCATTAAAGGAAATCCCGGTTGAACTTTATGAAGCTGCCCAAGTAGATGGAGCTAAAAAGTGGACAATTTTCTTTAAAATCACTTTGCCACTAATTTCACCAACTATTTTCTTCAATTTAGTGATGCAGATGGTGAATGCATTGCAAGAGTTTAATGCGCCTTATTTGATCACTAATGGTGGTCCTTTAAAAGCGACAGACTTGACAAGTCTAATGATTTATAACAATGCGTTTAAGTTTTTCAAGATGGGGTATGCAAGTGCTATGTCATGGATTTTATTCATCATTATCATGATTCTTACTATTACGCTATTTAAGACACAGAGTAAATGGGTATATTACTCAGATGGAGGTAATGAATAATGGAGAATGTATTCAAAAATCATAAAGTTCGGAATAACATTAATTCTGCTATTCGTTATATCCTTTTAACGCTTGTCGGATTTCTTATGTTGTATCCAATATTGTGGTTAGTTGGTGCTTCATTTAAGACAAATGCGGAAATTTTTACATCAATTGGCTTTATTCCGAAATCTTTTGACTTTACAGCTTATATCAAAGGATGGGAAACAGGTACGGAGTTTACTTTTGCTACTTATTTTGCAAATACTTTTAAAATCGTGATTCCTAAGGTGTTATTTACCGCAGTATCTTGTACCTTGACAGCCTATGCTTTTGCTAGATTTGAATTCCCTGCAAAAAAATTGCTGTTCGGAATCTTGATTTCTACACTATTTTTACCGGCAGTGGTTACTCGTATTCCGCTATATCTGTTATGGAAACAGTTTGGATTTTTAGATTCATATGTTCCTTTAGTAGCAAATACTGTTTTTGCCCAAGAACCATTTTTTGTTTTTATGTTGGTTCAGTTTTTGCGAAGTATTCCACGTGATTTCGATGAGGCGGCAACCATCGATGGATGTAATTCTTTACAAATTTTGACAAAAATTTTGCTACCGATTCTGCGGCCTGCGATTGTCAATGTTTGTCTCTTCCAATTTATTTGGTCTATGAATGATTTCTTAGGTCCATTGATCTATATTTCTAGTGTTGAAAAATATCCTGTTGCCATTGCTCTCAAAATGGCAATGGATGCCTCAGCTGGGGTAACCCCATGGAACCAAATAATTGCCATGTCACTAATTGGTCTGCTTCCTTCAATCATTTTGTTCTTTGCAGCTTCGAAGCAGTTTGTAGATGGAATGTCTGCAGGGGGAATCAAAGGATAAATTTGTCTATGCCTCCTTGCTGGGATTTCCAACAGGGAGGCATAATATGTTTAACAATAAAAGGGGATTTAAATTATGAATAGAGTAAAGCAGTTGTTTAGTTCTCAAAGTGTACAAGATAAAAATAAGTTGATATATCGATATATTCTATTAAATCTTTACTTTTCTATTTGTACTTTACCATGGCTGTTGGTTAATTCCTTGATTAGAATATCTCCTCAAACTTTTCTTATTTATGCGATTGTTGCAGTATGGTTATTCCCCAATATTCAGACGCTAATGAAATATTTTAGCCAAGAAAAGATGTCGGAGAATATTACTCTTAAAGATTATATTCGTGAATTGAAGGGGCATCTAAAAAGTGGTTTATTTATTGGGGGAGGCACCATGACCATTTTAACAGTACTTTTATTTGACCTAATGATTGTTCTAGCTAACGAACAAATTAAAGGAATGTTTCCTATTTTTTTCATTGGAATTATCACGATCAGTATATCGGGTTTGTTTTTACTAAAGTTAAATTTGGAAAAAAGCTCTTCATTCAAAAAGAATATTAAATTTTCACTTGTTCTTGGATGGCATAATTTTTTTAAAACACTGATATGCTTTTTGATTCTTTCCATGTGGTTAAGTGTTGGTTACCAAATCCCTATACTTAATTTCTTAATTGGAAATGTCGCATTTGCATACATTCTTGACAAAGTGATGACGAAGTTTTTGACAAAGTATATTTCAAGAAGACAATCGTTTTCTAGATGATAACTATACTACCAAAATAATTATTTAGACTTCTTCTTATTCATTAAGAGTTTTATTTTTTCAACGAATGAAATTCGCTATATCCGTTTTGTGCAGATTTTTATCTGTTTCTTTATCTGTTTTTAACTACTTTGATGACTTAATATTTGTCTGTAAACAGTTTCATTGTGAATGGTTTCTCAATGATGAATAAGTTCAATCAGATAAAGAAGGAGTAACTAACGATGCAAAAACAAGGAAGAAATAGAAAGATTACTGCTATAACAAAATTATCATATGGTATGGGAAATTTGGTGGGATCAGGGCCACTAGCTTTAACTGGAGCATGGTTGTTGTTTTTCTACACATCATTCTGTGGTTTAAGTGCGACACAGGCTACATTAATTTTTTCAGTAGCAACATTTTTAGACGTGATTTTGAATCCTTTGATGGGATTTATCACTGATAATTTCTATAAAACTAAAATTGGGCGTAAGTTTGGGAGACGTAGATTTTTCATTTTAATGGGGATTCCATTAATGATGGTTTATCCAGCTTTGTGGGTCACAGGGCAAAGTTTTCTATACTATTTTATCTCATATATTGCCTTTGAAATGGTATATACAAGCATTATGATTCCTTATGAAACGCTGGCAGTAGAAATGACAGACGATTTCAGTGAACGAACATTTTTAACAGGATCAAAAGCGGTTTTTGGTGCAGTAGCCAACTTTCTAGGTTCATCAATTCCTGGAATTTTCTTTGACCTAGTTGGTAAGGATGATCCGAAGTCATTATTCTTCTCAGGGTTAACTTATGCGTTAATTTTTGTGATTTCACTGACTATGCTTTATCGGAATTCTTGGGAGCGAGATGCTTCTGAAGTGAATGAAGTGCATACAGATGGATTAGTGCACACAATTACTCATTTGTTTACAGATCTTTTCTCTACTTTCCGTATTAAGACATTTCGGGCCCACATTGGGATGTATCTTTTTGGCTTTGGAACTTTGTGGTTGTTTACTGCTGTTTTCACATATTATTTAATTTTTGTACTAGGTTTATCTACTACAACCGTAGCTGCTCTAAACAACATGCTGTTTGTGATTCAATTTATTTCTACATTTAGTTTTATTGCTATTTGTTCGAAATATGGTTTTGCTAAACCTTTTATTGCAGCATCATTACTTGCCATCTGTTCATTTTTAGGATTCATTGGGCTCTACTTCTTCCATTTTGAGAATGTATCTTGGTTATTGTATCTACTAACAGCAATTTACGGATTTGCGATTGGGGGAATTTATTATATTCCTTGGACCACTTATACATTCTTAGCAGATGTAGATGAAGCTGTGACGAATCGTCGACGCGAAGGAATTTATGCTGGATCAATGACTATGAGCGGGAAGTTAATGCGAGCAACTGTAGTCTTTATCCTAGGTATTATTTTGGATCATGCTGGTTTTGTTTCAGGAGCTAAAACACAGCCAGTATCAGCAATTCATGCAATTATTGGCATAATTGCTATTGGAGTCATTGGATTGAGTACCCTGGGTATTATAAGCGCACTGCGATACAAATTGAATAAAGAAAACCATTCAATTTTGATTCATGAAGTAAACAGAGTCCACGAGGGTGGAGAAAAAGAAAAGGTTGGAGTCAAAGAAAAGCTCGTAATGGAAATATTGACAGGATTTTCATACGATAATTTATTCGGACATAATAAGGTAGAGCACTAGGAGGAAAAGCAATGACTGAATTTAAACTTTCATTATCGACAAAACTTATTAATCAACATCCAGAAGATAAGGTATTAATTAATGCTGCCAAAATACTTTTCCGAGATATCCATAAAGTATTAGTAGGAAATGATACAGGAAATACAATTCGACTGATAAAATCAAATGATTTCGATTTAGAAGGGGATAATTTTCTAATTCGACAGTCTCAAGAAGGTATATTAGATGTTATTGCAGAGACTTCTTTAGGCGTTATGTATGGAGCTTTAGCGATTTCTAGAGAATGTTTGGGTATTGATGATAGTTGGTATTTTCTTGATTCAGTACCACCTAAGTTGGATATTGCTACAGTTGAAGGAGAAAAGCTGACATTGCCAAATTACCATGTTAAGTATCGTGGATGGTTTGTTAATGATGAAGTCATGATTTCTCGATGGAAAGATCGCGATTCTCAGGAATACGTCTGGGAACGTATCTATGAAACATTATTACGATTTGGTGGCAATATTATCATAGCTGGGACAGATAAAAACAGTCATTTAAATCGAAAACCAGCAAATGCTTTTGGTTTAATGACAGCCCATCATCATGCAGAACCGTTGGGTGCGCAAATGTTTGCCCGAGTGTATCCTGAATTAGAAGCTTCGTATTTAAAGTATCCAGAACTTTTTCAAGCTTTGTGGCAGGATAGCATTAACGAACAAAAGGGTGGTAAGGTAATTTGGAGCCTAGGCTTCCGTGGACAAGGCGACCGTCCATTTTGGGATGATGATAAGTCAAAAGTATGGACAGAAAAAGATAAAGCCGATGTGATCAATGAAGTGATAAAATTACAATATGATATGGTGAAGGCCGCTGATCCAGAAGCTGTTTGTGCAGTCAACATATATGGCGAGTTAACAAAAATGTTTAATGAAGATTTGTTAGTGTTACCGTCTGATGTTATTGAAATTTGGGCAGATAATGGATATGGAAAGATGGTTTCCAGACGTCAAGGAAACAGTGATCCGCGATCTCCTATTCTTTCAAGTGATAACAAACTAGGTAACAATCGAGGTATTTACTATCATGTTGCGTTCCATGATTTGCAAGCTTCCAATTTTTTGTCCAAATTGCCTAATTCACCGGCTTTTGTTTCAAATGAATTGTGCAAAGTGAGACAAGTCGGTTTGGATACGCTTGTAGTTACAAATACAGGCAATATTAAACCTCATATTTTGTTTTTAAGAGAAGTAGCTAAATCATGGCTAGAGGATTATCGTCCAAGGAACAATGATGAAATTTTCAGTGAATACATGAATTACTTTACCGATCCTGAACAAGACAATATTAAAGATGCCTATGAAACCTTGTTTGATTGCTTTATTCAATACGGTGAACATGAAGATCAGAAAGCTGGAGATGAGTTTTACACTTATACCATTCGCAAAATCATTCAATCTACACTTCGTAATGATCATTTACTGGAGGAAATGGAGTGGCTTAAAGGTACAGCTACTGACATTGACACACAGGTGACAATAATAGAAGATCTTGTAAATACCAAAGTGGCTGATTGGATGAACTTACACGAAAGAGTTCAATTAATCTACAAGAAAATCCAAAATGATGTGATTGCAGAGCGTTTTTATAACGATTTAGTATTAGACGTGGTTAATCACTATCGAGGGTCAAAAGCGTTATTAGCTACCATTTCTGCCTTTAAGGCTTATCGCCAAGGAAGGATTCAACAAGCTTTTATTGAATCCTTCAATGCTAAAAAAGAAATTGAAGAAGTCTTAAATGCTCGAAAAGAAAATCCATCCAAGAAATGGATTGATTTTTACAATAATGATGTATTTACTAATATGGGATTGACACATAGAATGCTAGATAGTTATATGCAGTTCTTACGTATAGTTGGAGATAATCATGAGCAGTATCAATGGGAACGAGACTTTTTGATGGAACCCGGTGATTCAAAAGTAATGTTACTTTCGAATACCCATGATGCATTATCAAATGATTACTTGGGCACAAAAATGCAAGAAAAATAGCCGATTTGAGGACGCAAGTGTGATAAAATACTTGCGTCTTATTGGTGCTTTCGTGGACAGAATAATCAACAAAGCTGGTGAAAGAATGAAAAAATAGTAATGGTAGTTTTTGGCGTCATGGTTTCATCCATTGCTTTAGTAGTCGTTTTACTTAACTTCGTGGACAATCAAACTCAAGGAAACCCCGAAACGATTAGATTTACTTGGTGGGGAAATAGCGATAGAAACGATGCATACATAGCAGCCATTAGAAAGTTTGAACGTGCTAATCCAGAATTGAAAATAGACTATGAATACTATCCTTGGGAGGATTACTTCGAAAACTTGTTTAGTATGGAGGCCAGTGAACATTTACCAGATGTTTTTCAAATGGATATTATGTACCTTTCCGAGCTAAATCAGTTAGGCGAATTAGCTGATTTACAACCATATATTGATAATGGAACCTTGGATTCAAAAGATATCTCCAATCAGATTTTGGAAAGCGGACGAATTGATGACAAGTTAGTTGGTTATACAGCAACAATTAACGCGATTGCTTTAATTGTTAATTCCAGGTTAGTAGAAGATGCTGGAGAATCCTTGCTAGAAGGAGAGTATTCTTTTGATGATTGGGTGGCTCAAATGATTAGGATTACTGGAAAAACTGGAAAAATTTCCTATGTGGATAATGGAGATGTCTATGTGCCACTTCAATATTATTTACAAACATTAGGACAAAGTTTAGTTGCCCAAAAGGAAAATAAATCAGTTATCGGTTTTACAGATGAAGCTTTTTTACATTTTTTTGATAGTTTTCAAATCTTGGTAAAAGCTGGTGGAATTGCTACACCAAATGAAGTGGCGAGTTATAAGAGCATGGGAGAAAATCCATTAGTCAACGGCAAAGGGGTTTTTCAATTAAATTGGGCTCAGATGGTAGATAGAATTAGTGGTGCTGCTATTAAAAATGGACAAAATTTGAGAATAACTAAGCCTTTTTCCGGTAGTAATCAAGGAGAGCTTACTCTTCATCCAGGAATTCAGTTTTCTGTAAGCAAGCATAGTGGTGTCAAAAAAAAACGCAATAAAGTTTCTTGGTTTTTTAGTCAATGATCAATCTATTGCAGTTGATTATTTTGGAATCGAACGTGGGCTATCTGCAAATAAAAAAGTTCTAAAGAAAGTTTTACCGACATTATCTGATAATGACAGAAACGTAGCTTCTTATGTGGCAGAAGTTAAAATGAATCCTCAATCCAATAGTCAAATTCCTCCAAATGGAATGCCTCAAATGTATCAATTACTAAATAAATTATTTAACCAGTGTGTATCTGGTGACATTACAAGTGAGGAAGCCTTATCAATTTACAAAGATTCTTTCAACGAAACGATAGGTGGAGGTGTCTAAGTATGAAAAATGCAGATAAGGTTCAAAGTGTTTCATTCCGTAGCAAAGTAATTTTCCTAATCAATCTGATTTTCTTGATTGTTTTGAGTTTAGTTATTTTGATAACTATTTTTTTCGGGCATATCTGGTCGGAGCAAATTGTAACTAATGCTGATAACCATCTTCGGACAGTCACTCAGCAAGTAGAAGATCGGCTAAAACGAGTAGTATCTATCTCTCAAGCTGTTTTACAGAACCGCTCCTTTTTAGATCGATTAGAGCAAACCAGTGTGACTGACGAATTAATCGAAAGAATAGATTTACGGAATGATTTACAGCAAGAAATGGATGCGATTAGACACAATAATAGTACGATTAAAGAAATATATGTGTTGAACGAACATCAAGAGAACCAAGTAGGTTTCATTTACGATGGGGATGATATAGGGAATCAACTTTCAGTATCAGAAATTATCAATCATCTTGGAGATTCTCGGAAAGGTCAGTGGTTTTTTGATCAAGGTTTAAATACTGGTATTTATGCACAGCAGCTTTTTCGCACAGATAGTAGTTCTTATCAGCAGATAGGGACAATTATTTTAAAGGCTGACCTTGGATTCATTCACGAAGCATTAAGTAACTATTCAAATAATGAGGAACTCAATTTTTTTGGAATCCACTACAATGACGCCCTTTTTTTAAGTGACCAAAAATATGAAGTGTCTGATATTATTCCAAACAGAAATGATACTCAGCTTCAAAAAAGCGTATTAGCAATACAACTTTTTATATAGCTAGAAACTCTATCGGAGAAGTAAATTTATTATATTTTATTACTACTGATCAAAGTATAAAAAAAATACTCTTTGTAGAGGGAGTATTACTGATTTGGTGTTTGTTAGTACTTTTGATGCTGTTTATTTACTCATACAAGAGTGTGGGACGTCTTCTTTTTCCAATTGAAAGACTCTCATCAATCTTAAGCTCTTTCAAAGAAGAAGGGGACATTAAACGTATTAAAAGTGAACTTAATCAATTCAGTACAACTTATCAAGATGCTGAGACAGAGACCCTTTATAAAAGCTCAACTCACTTATTATCACAACTAGATGAGTCCGTGGTGCAAAATTATCAATTACAATTAATGAACCAGCAGAGTGAGTTTCAATCTCTGCAAGCACAACTAGATCCTCACTTTTTATACAACACTTTAGGTTCTATCAATTGGTTAGCGGTAAAAAGTAATGAACCTAGAATTGCCGAGATGGTTTCATCGTTGGCATATCTATTCCGAAAGAAGCTCAATAGTGAAGGGACTTTTATAACAATCCGTGAAGAATTGAGTACTATACAATCTTATGTGAGTATTCAAAAAATTCGATTTGAGAATAGATTACTATTTAAAACACAAATTGATAAATCATTAATAGACATAATGATCCCCAAAATGATTATTCAACCCTTAGTTGAGAACTCTATGAAGTATGCCTTAAGTATGATGGATGAGACTTGTATTATCGAATTATCTATTAAACAAAAATCTAATGATGTAGTAATTTCAGTAACTGATAACGGTCCTGTATTTGAAAATACGAAGGGTATAGATTCGTCTAAAGTTGGTTTAGCAAACATTGAATCAAGAATTCGACTTTTATATAAAAATCAGGGGAGTTTGAAGATAAAATCAGAGCCCTATGACACTACGACTGTGATAGTAACCATTCCCTTATTAATGGAGGCAAACAAAGAATGAACAAAGTTGTCATTGTAGATGATGAGCCAATTATTTTAGAAGGAATTTCTTCTTCGTTAAAGCGTATGTCAATAAATATTGATATCGTGGAAAGTTTTACCTCAAGTGTAACTGCATTAGCTTTTTTGAAGGACCATCAAGTGTATATCGTTATTACGGATATAAATATGCCTCAATATACAGGAATCGATTTAATCAAGCGAGTGAAACAACTTAGCCCGGCAACAGAAATTATTATTTTAACTGGGTTTGGCTCATTGGCTTATACTACAGAGGCAATGCGATATGGTGTGAAGTTCTTTTTAGAGAAACCAGTGGATGCAGGACAGCTTGAGTTGGCGATTCGTGAGAGCATTGTAGGGGTGAAAGAAGCTAAAAAGAGTATAAGGTATCGTAAAAAAGCAGAGATTGAACAAATGATAATGAATCGTAATTATCATTCTGAACTAATTGAGGGTAATTTTACTCTTATTATGTACGATGCTTTATTGTTTTCGGTGATTGATGAAGTGTTAACCAGAGTTATAGAATCATCTTCTTCTGAAATTATAAGTGGTTCTGCAAAGGGTGCTGTCTACTACATAATTTTCGATGATGGCGAAACATGTGATGATTGTTATCAGTTATTGGAAAAGAGAAAATTTACACAAGGTATTTTATTTTTAGGGAAAAACATATCTAGTAAAAGCTTATATAATCGCTTTACGTATGCGCAAAGTCTTTTTGCTTTTAGTTTCTATTACGAACGCTTAACTTGCTTTTTTGTTGAGGATATTGAGGAAAGAAAAAAAAGTGATTATGCGTAGATTGTTGAAAACTTTAAATCAGATGTAACTGAATTATTAGACAATAATCAATTTACTGCTTTGGATAAAATCATCACTAGTTTTTTTGAAAAAGCAAAAGAGGGACTATTTCCAGTAAACTTCCTGAGATTTCAAATCCAAATTTTTTCTGAGGAAATATTGGAGAAACGAGCTACCAAAAAGTTGGATATGGATTCCGAATTAAGTGTACGAATATTAAATGCTACTTCAAATAAGGAACTACACTATTTATTTACAAGCATTACAAATCGGATTAAAACTGAAAGCCAACTAGATAATACAAAAGATATTGTTGCCAATTTAAATTTAATTATTGAAAATGAATTCCCTAATGAATCGCTCTCGCTTCGATGGATTTCGAAAAAAAGATTATTTTTAAATCCAGAATATCTAGGAAAAGTATATTTAAAATCAACCGGGAAAAAATTTAATCAAAGGTTACTTGAGAAACGGATTGAAGTTAGCAAAGAGCTGATTATACAAAATAAAAAAGTATATGAAGTTGCAGAAGCCGTTGGATTTCACGATAACCCAGAATACTTTACAAAAAAATTTAAAGAACTTGTAGGACAAACACCTAAAGCCTATCAGATGAGTCAATTATAGCGATAAAGAACTGATAATTGGTTTGTTTTATTTGCTAAGTGGATATCCTAGATTATGTTTAAAATTCAAGCAGTAAAACGTGTTGTCTAAGGGAAACTACTATTGTTGCATTTTATCATGTTAGTACTTGAATATATTACGGCTGATTTTTCCAAATTGTTTCAAGAATTGTAATCAGTAAGTAATTGAAACACTTAGTTAATTCGAAAACATGAATAAGTAGAAAGACGAAGATTCAAAAAAATTATGGATCTAGTCGTAAGACATACGGACAATTTTTGTCTGTATGTTTTTTTTGAAAAAATTAGGATTTTTCGAAAAAAAGCCTTGTTCAAATTGTTTTAGTAGTGGAAAGGGGAAAGCAGTGAAGATGCAGAATCTTGGCTTAATCATATTAGGAGGAAAGATTATGGACCATTCATTGGATTTCCAGATTGTTAAAATGTTTGATAGCTTCTGTAAAAAAGTTATCCGTAATGAAGCACGAAATATCAAAAAGAGATATGCCAGACTTCGTGAACAGCAAATTTCTTTTACGGAATTACCAGAATCAGTTCTAGATTCTTGTCAAACGTTCGATATTTCTGCTGAAAATAGTGAAGTTTTTCTAGCTCAAGGAATGAAACTAATAGTTGCGAATCTCGAGTTAGCAGAGGTAATTAATCAGCTTAGTGAATCAAAACAGATAATTATTTTGCTGTATTATTTTGCGGGTTTTAATGATCGTGAAATAGGGGAAGCAATTGGAATGAGTATTGGAGGTGTATGGTACCAACGTAAAAGGGCTGAAGAAGAACTAAAACAACGTTTAGGAGAGAAAAGCTATGAGTAAGCTAGAGAAGCATGAACCTTCATTATCGTTAGAAACCATTACAGCAGCTATCGCAGGAGACTCCATAGCAATGACGGAAATTTTGAAACATTACGAAAAATATATAATCAGTCTTTCATTGCGCACTAGGTATGAAGACGGTTATGTATCGTCAGTATATCTAGATGAATTTTTGCGCCGTAACTTGGAAAGTACCTTAATTGAAAAAGTTATGACATTTGAATTTTACTTGTAAAAAACACTTTCCTCTTTCCATTTTTCATTCTATGAAAGTTTTGTAGATTTTACATCTAGAAGATTGCCATAGGCTGAAAAAGCCTATGACCTTTGAAAACTAAATATAAATCTATCAGTACGTTGATATTTAGATTATTTTGTTGAAGCGCCATGACTTATCTAAACGAGCGATTCACTTCGATATATAACTTCATATCTGATAATGAGACTTCCGTAACTAAATTGGCCCGCCATTACTGGGGGGAGGTGAAATTCCTATGTGCTTTGCAAAGCAGCTGATAGATCAGAAAAACTACTATTTCCAAATTTCGATTTTGGTTGGCATATTTTTCATGCCAAATTCTGTGATTTTAATAGCATCAGCAAGATTTAATTTTTCTACAGCTCTCTCCACTTTTGAGTTTTTTTACTATACTCAAGTTGATTCCTGTTCCGGATTCTATTGCGTTAGCTGTAGATTTTTCAAGAACTTCTTTAATTATTTTTATGTCTGCAATTCCTTGTTTCATAAGAAAAATTCCTATTATCTAGTCCAGTTTGATGGGGTACTAGAGTGTTTTTTTTTTTACAATTTAAAGAGGTACTGTGGTGGTCGTTTGGATTTGATAGAGAAGGGTGATGGAGTTGGAAGTTAAAACAAATGTTAATTCTCTGGAAATTGAGTTCTATTCAATTTTACAAAAAAGACTGGAAGATTACACGGAAAAATTGCTTGCAGTTAGTCATTTACCTATGGTTTTAACAAACGCTGATTTAAAGCGACTATTTCAGATAAGTGACAGCACATTGAACCGTTTAGTAAAACTTGGTGAGTTTCCTCCCTGTTGGTATGGGATTCGAGGACACTATTTTCGTGATGATGTTTTAGAATGGATGAGAAAGAGTGATTCGGATGACTATCGTGAACAGCTTCGCATATTGCGTTCCTTATAATATTTCATTTTTTCTATACTTGCGGTACAATTCATATATAGAGAATAAGAGATTTTATTTTTTTCCGCTTAAGGGGTTCTTCTCTCAAGGGAGGAATCTGTAAATGGAAACAAAAGATCGGTTCAAGAAGCAAATCAGTTCTACAGGTAGGATTACGTGGTACTTCCAAGCGTATCGAACAACAAGACGTGGCTTTAAGTCAAAACGCGAGGCACAACTCGCCTATCTTGAAATGGAGGAACAACAAAGAATTAAGAAAAAAATTGTTGCAAGCAATGACAAGTTTAGTGTTGTAGGTGAGCAATGGTTCCAATATTACCGTTCGTTAAATGAGCAAAAGGAAACAACCTATGATAAGCGAGAAGAACAATTAAAAATTATTGTTCGATGGATTGGTGATAAAAAGTTGTCTGATTTGTCACCAGAGTGTCTTCAAGAACTGCTTTTTACTTTAAAGGAATGTGGTATTAATGGAACAAATATGGGCTATGCCAAAAACAGTTTACAATCACTTATTCAAGTTTTGAATATGGTTTTCAAATATTGTCAAAGAAAGAATTTGCTAAGTGAAAACCCAATGAAGTCTGTGAGAATGCCAAAATATCAGTTAACGGTAAGTGATTTAAAAGAAGCCGTGAATAATATTGAAGACAAATTTCTTACTGTCGATGAATTGAGAACTTTTTTGAATTATGGCATTGTTCATGAGGAATTACCAATGTCTGTACTTTTCCATGTTCTATTTTACACTGGCTGCCGTGTCAGCGAGGCGCTTGCTTTACAGCCTGGAGATATAGATTTCAAAAGAAATGAAATTCTATTCTATAAGCAAACGGCAGTTAAAGGTAAGAGTAAGGAGTTTCGGATTGAAACTACTAAGACAGTTAGTTCTGCTAGACGAGTTTTAGTAACTCCTCTAGTCATGGAAAAACTACAACAGTTGATTAAGGCTTTGGATGAGATGAGGCAACATTATCGGTTTACTATAGAAGAAACATATTTGTTTGTGTATCTTGATTCTAGTAAACGTGGAGTTCCTTATCGTCGAGAGTATGTAAATGATCACGTCAAACGGTGTGTTAATCGCTCAGGAATTAATAAGCCATTTCATACTCATCTGGCTCGTCACACAATGGCAAGTTTGGTGGCTGAGTATTGTAGCTGGGAGGTTTTAAAGGATCGTTTAGGCCATACTGACCAAACTACTTCGAAAATTTATCGCCATTTAACATCAACTGAAAAGGTAAAACCTCTGATTGCTTTTAGTTCTTTAGAGAGTTAAAAAAGCGGTGAAAGCACTGGTATTTACAGAATTCTTGAAAAATGTTTTTTAGCAAAGTAGTCAATATGTAGTCAGAGGTAATAAAAATCTTTTTATATCAATATTTTAACGACTTTTCACAAGTATCAAAGAAATTCGTCGTTAATCATTTATTATCAGATGAAGCAAAAGCCCTTGATTTCAAGGGCTTTTTTCTTTTGACTAAGGGGAAAGAAACTTCTATTTGTTGTGATAAAATGAAGAAACGACTATACAAATAGGAGGGGTTTCATTGAATGAAAGAAGTAACAATCTTGGACGAGAAGAAATAATCATCGAAAAGGAGTTCGTCAGACGGCCAAAGGTTCCATGGTCGAAGGACGTTCAACGCTTTTTACGTTTTTTGCATGATCAGCAGATAAATTATGTGCCGAAACCATTAGGGTTTGATCAGGAAGAACATGAGTTAGTTTCTTTTGTTCCAGGGGAGGTATATGATCAGCCATTGCCGGATGAGCTTTATACAGATGAGGTTCTTTGTTTAGTAGCTGAACGATTAAGAGATTTTCATGATCGAAGTGTTGGTTTTCTGGAAAGGTTAACTGGTGAGGAACAGTGGATGTTGGATTACTCTGGCCCAATACAAGTGATGTGTCACAATGATTTTGCTCCGTATAATATGACGATCGTGGATGGGGAGCCATTTGGTCTTTTTGATTTTGACACAGTAAGGCCAGGAAGCAGGTTGTGGGATGTTTCTTATGCTGCTTATCGCTGGGTACCCTTGTACTTTGATGGGAAAAGTCATCTGAGTGAAACACAATGTCATCGATTGGAAATTTTCAGAAAAACATTGACGAGGGACATCTCGTTAAATACCAACATGACATTCAGCGCCTGAAAGAAAATAAATCCCAAATCATCGACTTGATAAAAAAATAGAAGGATAGGGAATGATTTAAAAAAAGTTTACATGATAGTGGAAGTCTCTCTTGATATTTTTTATTATAGAATCGTTATTTATATCGGTGATTTCACTCATTTTTTCGTCTTCATCTTTTATCTAATTCGGTATTAAAGAAAAAAAATTGAATTATTTCATTATTTTTTCTAATAAATGATTACAGAAAAAAAGCAATATATTCCCCTTTTTCCGATGATTTCTATGGTAATCTTCTCGATAGAGAACTTTCTTTTATCTAGCTATTACTGACCTCTATGCGTTAGTTAATTACTTCACAAATAAAAGGAAGTTCTTTATTTAAACGAATTGAAAGAGGTGTCTTTGTGAAAGCAGCTGTAGTATCAAAAGATAAGGTTGTAAAAATCGAAGAAAAAGAATTGAGAGCGCTTCGTCCGAATGAAGCATTATTAGAAATGGAGTGTTGCGGTGTCTGCCACACTGACTTGCATGTAAAAGATGGCGACTTTGGCGATGCGTCTGGAATCGTACTTGGTCACGAGGGAATCGGTAAAGTCGTTGCGATCGGTGATGATGTTACTTCTCTAGCAATTGGTGACCGTGCAAGTGTTGCTTGGTTGTATGAAAGCTGTGGATCATGTGAATACTGTGTGAACGGGAATGAGTCATTATGTCGTTCTGTTAGAAATGCCGGCTATTCTGTAGATGGTGGTATGGCTGAAGAGTGTATCGTTGTAGCTGACTATGCAGTGAAGGTGCCTGAGGACTTAGGTTCTGCTGAAGCCAGTAGCATTACTTGTGCAGGCGTAACGACATATAAAGCGGTGAAAGTTTCTGATATTAAACCAGGTCAATGGATCGCCATCTATGGTTTAGGCGGATTAGGAAACTTAGCCTTGCAATATGCAAAAAATGTCTTCAATGCAAAAGTGATTGGGATCGACATCAACGACAAGCAGTTGGACTTTGCAAAAGATCACGGCGCTGATCTTGTGATCAATCCTGCGAAAGAAGATGCAGCGAAAGTCATTCAAGAAGCAACCGGTGGCGCACATGCAGCTGTTGTAACTGCTGTTTCAAAAGCAGCCTTCAACTCTGCTGTCGATGCCGTTCGTGCGGGCGGTACGATTGTAGCAGTCGGTCTTCCACCAGAAAGCATGGACTTGAACATTCCGCGGCTTGTATTGGACGGTATTAAGATTGTTGGCTCTCTTGTTGGAACACGAACTGATTTAGCAGAGGCTTTCCAATTTGCAGCTGAAGGAAAAGTCGTTCCTAAAGTTGTTATGCGTCAGTTAGAAGAGATCAATGATATTTTTGATGAAATGCTCTCTGGCCAAATCAAAGGGCGGATGGTCATAGATTTTCAAGAGAAATAAATGGAAAGAGAAATACCAACAGATAAATTTTAAACGAAGGAGAAAAATTCGTGTGTAATTTATTGATCATTGACAGCAATGAGCGAGGAGCAGTTAATGATATGATTCGTTTGATCGATCGTCATTTCCCAAATGTCATCTTACTTCCGACGGTTGATTCGAAAAAAGCGCTTCAGCGAACATGTCTTGAGCAAACGGTTGAAATTGCAGTGATCAATGCGGATGGCGAAGGAGACTGTTTTGAATTATACAAAGAATTGCTCTCTTTTTGCCCGAATGCAAAAGCAATTTTGTATTCTGCAGTAGAAAGCTTTGCTATCGCTCAAAAAGCGTTGCGTTACGGCTTGATCGATTATTTAGTGGAACCGATCACCAATGATTTTGTTTATGCATTAGACCGGGGGATTCAATCCATCAATCAGATTTCCTTGCTGCACGTCGAGAACAACAATGAAGCTTCTCCTTCGCTTTCTTTAAGACATAAGATATTGCGCTATATTCATGAAAATTATAGAGAACATATTACGTTAGACACTTTAGCAGATCACCTGCATTTAAGCCGGTATCACACCAGCCGTTTGATCAAGAATACCTTAGGAATGACCTTTTCATTGTACTTGATGATTTATCGTATTGAAGTTGCCAAAAAAGAAATCTCAACAAGTGATCGATCAATCAATGAAATCTCTGTCAGAGTGGGATTCAATGATCCAAATTATTTTAGTAAGAAATTTAAAAAAGCAACTAGTTATACGCCCAAAGAGTATCGAAAAATTTATCGTGGGAAAGCTACCGTGATCGATTCAAGACTTGAGTATTGAGTATTAAAAAAAGTAGAGTAGCTTGCGTTGAATTGATCAGCGAAAAAATGGCTTCTATGCGATGCGTATTTGGTTACTTTTTCATAGGTAAGAAAAGCAAAAAGGTCTTGCATGCAAAGACCTTTTTTTACTTAAAAAAAACATTTTTGGGTGAGCTGATAGAAACCAAGAGCAAATGAAAAGGTTTGATGGTTTTGTGAATCAACTGATAGGTGGTATAATGAGAGCGGATTCGTTAATGCAGCTTATCAAAGAAAAGAGGCAAGAAAATGGCGAACAAAATGGTGTTTATAAATTTGCCTGTCACTGATATCAAACGTGCAACCTCCTTTTATGAAGCGTTGGGATTTGTCAAAAATGAAGAGTTCTCAAACGAGACTAGCAGCGGGATGGTTTGGAGTGAATCGATTTGGGTGATGTTGTTAGAACATGAGTTTTATCAACAGTTTCTGAATGGCAGACGTATTGCGGATACGAAGAACACAAGTGGTGCATTGATTGCGTTTAGCTTCGATACACCAGAAGAAGCGAAGAATTTTGCGAAGATTGCAGAAGAAAATGGCGGCCAATCGTTCCAAGTTGACATGGGTATTCCAGAAGACGTGATGGTCGGCTATGAAATCGTTGATCCCGACGGTAATCAGCTTGAATCGGCGTGGATGAATGGCTATTAGCAAAGTGATCGTTTAAATAAAAAGTAAAAAAGTGGTTCAGTATGCAGTTCCTTCAAGAAGTTAGGCTTTTGTGCTAACTTTTTGAGGGCTGTTTTTTTTGACGGGATTCTTGAGTTTTGTAAGATTGATCAGTCCCCTTTGTCTAAATGCTAAAAAAGAGGTATGATACAAGAAAAAGGAGTGGAGACGAAGTGAAATATTCAACCAAATACAGCGACGCCATTCACATCCTCGCTTACATCCACCTCTTTAAAGGAACTGATTTATCAAGTGATCGGATCGCCCAGAGCGTTGAAACGAATCCTGCTTATGTTCGCCGGATTATGAGTGATTTACGGGTTGCTGGATTGATCGAAAGCCAAAGAGGAAAACCAAACCCTAAACTAACGAAGGAACCAAATGAGATTTCTTTGTTAGACATTTATGCGAGTGTTGAAAAAGATCACCATCTTTTACATGCAGACAAAAAAACCAACCCCAACTGCTTAATTGGGGGGAATATTCAAGGGGTATTAGAAGAAACCTATGATGTGCTGCAAAAGAAAATCGAGCAGGAGATGAGTGCCATCTCGTTGCAATCAATCATTGAAGGCATTCGAGGAGAAGCCAAACAGTAGATTGAACGGACACAACACAGTAAAAAGAACTTTCACCTGCTAAGCAATTTCTTGACAGGAAAGAAAGTTTCTTTTATACTCTAGTTGTAACTTGATTAGTAACAACTATTTTAGTCAAACAAAAGATGAGGAAGGATGATTATCATGAAAATCGGTGTTATTGGCGCAACAGGAAATGCAGGTTCAGCTATTTATCAAGAAGCAGTACAGCGAGGACATGAGGTGACTGCTATCGTTAGAAATGAAGCTAAAGCCAAAGAACAATTTGGTGATACAGTCAAAACACTTACAAAAGATGCTTTTTCGTTAACAGAAGGAGACCTCGACGGGTTTGACGTATTGGTCGATGCGTTTGCGACAAGTCCTGACCAAGCGTACTTGCATGTGGATTTGGCAGCAAAATTAGTGCACCTGTTTCGAGAAAAGAACACACGCTTGTTCTTCATTTTAGGAGCTGGCAGCCTGTTCAACGAAGCGGGCGAACGCAATCTTACCGAATTGAAAAAAGCCCCAGGAAGTGAAAGCTGGATTGCGATTCCAGAAAATCAGCTAGACGAATACCTCTTTTTAGAAACCGTCAAAAATGTCCCTTGGGTGGGGATTTCTCCTGGGAACGTCTTTCAAGAAGGACCAGCTAAACCAGCGATTTTAGGGAAAGATCACTTGCTATTCAATGACCAAAAGGAATCAGTAACATCCAGTGGTACGTTAGCCAAAGCAATCCTTGATGAAATCGAAACAGTGCGACATGAAAATACTCGTTTTACTGTGATTGATGCAGAGTAGTTCAGCAGATGATTGAGAAGGAGAACCCAATCGATCGAGATCGGTTGCTGACAAAGGTTAGTAAGTAGACTGATTCAGGCGACTTCTCTTTATTCACATTTTTTGTTTCCAGTACCCAGCAATTTAGACGAGACAAATCCTCTGTGTTTGCTTATAATCAAGGACAGAGGTGAGAAAATGAATAAAAAAATCGAAGCGTATGAATTGATGCTTCTGCAATTAAAAGGGTTGTTAGAAGCGGAGAGTAATTGGATCGCCAATCTAGCCAACTCTTCTGCTTTACTGAATGAAACATTGGAAGATACAGTATTTGCCGGCTACTACTTATTTGAAGAAGGCGAACTGATCTTAGGCCCATTCCAAGGAAGAGTATCTTGCACCAGAATCACATTAGGCAAAGGGGTTTGTGGGGAATCAGCGGAGAAAAAAACCACATTGATCGTACCCAATGTCAAAGAACATGAAAATTATATTTCTTGTGACTCAGCAGCAATGTCTGAAATCGTAGTTCCCATGGTAGCTGGTAATCAGCTGCTTGGCGTGCTGGATATCGATAGTGGAAAAACAAACAGCTATGATGCGATCGATCAGAAATATCTGGAAGAATTTGCGGCGTTATTGGTAGCAAGTCGCCAATAAAGCACTTGTTTTTTAATATTAACGTAAAAACAACATAATGTTTTAAAGCGAAGCGTTCATTGAATATGAACGCTTTTTTTAGTTATTATTTACAAATTACGGGCATATTTCTTTATTTAATTAAAATTAGATGATAATATGATAATACAATTAGAAAAATGAATTTTTAAGGAGAGAATTATGGAAGCAGAAACAATTGTATTAGGTAAAGCATATGAATGTAAACCAGTTGGCTTACAAAGTCGTGTGATCGGTGAAGTGGTCAGAAAAATGGAAAGGTGTGTCGTATTAAATGTGATTCGCTATGATGGAATCGATCATGAAGATATCGAAGAACGTTGCGGACGAGTAGTTGCAAAATACAATGAGATCTATCAACCAGCACTAGTTGAGTGCTTTTTTAGCTGATCCATTGGTAATCACCCAATCAAAATAAAATGAAACCATGCACGTAAACCAATTCCCTTAAAAAAGGGGCTGTTTCTTGGAAGCAGCCTCTTTTTTTGATTCTTCGACACAGCTGCGTAGAAAAATACATGCTATAATGGGCGAGAAACTAGCAGAAAGCAGGGAGCAAAATGGAATTAGAAAAAACGGTCATTGATGACAAACAGATGCTTTTTGAATTGCCGCAGGAAGCAGGGCAAATGCAAATTGTTAAAGGAAAACTTATTGAAGCAAAAGACAATACCGTCCTCTTAACCATAAAAAAAGGCCAATTACTATCAGTCGCAGATGAGAAAACATTTGATGACAAGCAAGAATATGACCGCTTAATAATCCTTACACCACCTTGGGAGATCATGGCGCCATACTTAGCAGCCTATTATCAAGAGAAATACCAACTGTCCAATGCTTCCAACGCACCTATCATGATTCCACAGGAACTGCAACAAGGGGTCGCTGTTTGTGCGGAACCATTTGATTGCTTGATCGATTTTCTGGGGTATGTATCCACCAGCAAAAAGGAAACGAAAGAGGTGAAAAAAGGGAGCAAACCTCGTCATAAATGGTCAAAAGAATTACAAGATGAACCCTTTATGGTGGATTATCAAGGAAGTACAGCAACGGTCTATTGGCAGAAACGCAACGAGGTTCGAATTGAAAAAGGCGCTACCTTGCGTCAAGAGGTTCCATTGAACAAAGACGGCTCGGTGGGATTTTCAGCTCGATTAGCAGAAAAGATACGGCAAGAGAATCAATCAGCGATCAAAGAGGGACGAACGATTGCAGACGTCGTATTAAAAAGTGTCAATGAGGTCGGCATGTTTCTTTACTATGGGGGGACCAATGGCTGGCTTCAATTAAAAGATCAGCAAGGAAGAACCCTGAACGAGCGAACGGTGGAATAGAAAAGAGAGATACTGAACAAGAAAGCGATCCACCAAAGCGAACGGAATCAGCTTTGGTGGATCGCTCTTATAGTCTAACTAGGACTAGGTTCTTCATCGATCAAGACAAATTCTTGGCCGGTCTTGGACAAAACAAGGCTCGGTTTTGCAGTTCCTTCTTTTTCAGCTCGATACGCATCTCGGTGCTTTTGCAAATGTTCGGGACGTTTTAACCAAGCTTGAAAGGCTTTTTTCTCAGTCCATTTTGACACTAACTGGAAAACGAGGCTGTCTTTTGATTCTGAAAACCAAGCTTCAGCAGAGTGACACCCAGCAAATGTTTTCATTGAGGCGGTATCTTTTTTCATTTTAGCTAGAAATCGTTCTTTACCTTCAGGAATTACTTCAAATGCGACGGTACGGATATACATGAAATTCCTCCTTGCTGTGAGTGATTTCATTTAGTATAGCCCTAATTGAGAATCATTGTCAATTAGCATTGAGAATTTGTACGTTTTTATCGATTTTTGCTTTTTGATTAAATCCTTCAAAAGCCTTGAACAAATGAAAAAAGTACGTATAATTAATATACGTACTGAAGAGTCCGAAGAGTATTGGAGAAAATGGATACTTGGGGAAGTCTTTCTTTTCTCACGTGCAATACTCTTCGTTTGTTTAGTGTACCACTCCCATTTTAAAATAGATACGTTTTTTTTACTTTCTGAGGAGATTTCTTTTATTCCTTGAGTTGAAAGGCAAAAAAGTGGGAAGGTTCTGAGAAAGCGCTATGAAGACGAAATTTGTGTCTTCTTTTTTTGTATGAAAGGTAAGGAAAATTAAGAAAGTTTTTTATCCATTTTACCTGCGAAATGATGTATAAGAGAGTAGCCAAAGTACTGATCACTAGAAGATCAGTACTTTTTTGTATGCTTTCTTGGCACGACTCCTGTCAACGATATTCAGCATAAAGTCGCACTTTTCTAATTTTTACATTCAGAAGAGCGCTTCTGACACAACCATGTAACCTCTTACATTTTTTGGTCGAGTTAAATTGACAGGCTGCATAAACATGCGGTAAACTCGGTACAACAAACAGAATTTTTTGAATTATCTGAATGTTAGAAGGGGATGAGTAGAAATGGGGAAACGTAGCAAATATGCAGTATCACTTGTGTTACTAGGCAGCTTCTTTTTAGCAGCTTGTCAAAATGGCGCGCAAGAAAACGAGACGGATTCATCAGCAGCTTCTTCTGCAGAGCAAGTGATCAATGTGCAATTTTCAGCAGAGATGGGCAGTGCCGATATTTCTTTAGCAACCGACTCTTATAGCTTTATTACTCTGAACAATGCTTATGAAGGCCTTTATCGCTTGGATGAGAACAATGTTCCTGTAATTGCTGGGGCAAGTAAAGACGCTGAAGTCAGTGAAGATGGCCTGACCTATGCCATTTCACTGCGAGAAGAGGCAAAATGGTCCAATGGTGATCCAGTTACAGCGGCTGATTATGTTTTTAGCTGGCAGCGAACCGTTGATCCAGCTACAGCTTCCAATTATGCCTATATGCTAGCACCCGTTAAAAATGCATCTGCTATTTCAGATGGCACGCTAGATAAAAGCGAGTTAGGGATCGAAGCAGTCAATGATCATGAGTTGAAAATCACGTTAGAAAAACCAACACCTTACTTTTTATCTTTACTGGCTTTTCCAACCTTCTTCCCACAAAACGAACGTGTCGTGGAGGAATTTGGTGATCAATACGCCTTAACAAGTGAAAACGCGGCGTACAATGGACCATTCCTATTGACCAATTATGCTGGCCCAGGCACCGATATCCAGTGGTCATTGGAAAAAAATCCGGATTATTGGGATGCCGATTCAGTCAAACTTGAAACAGTTAATTTCGATGTCGTGAAAGACTCATCGACTGCTTATAACTTGTACGAAAGCGGACAAGCCGATGACATTATTTTAAGCGGTGAATTGGCGATGCAGAATGTGAATCATCCTGATTACATTGTTCAGCCTAGTGCAACCACTCAGTATTTAGAAATGAATCAAGCACCAGAAGATTCGCCTTTTCGAAATGCAAATTTGCGCCAAGCCATTTCGTATAGCATGAATCGGCAACAAATCGTTGAGAATATTTTAGGCAACGGCTCATTACCGGCTGTCGGTTTTGTTCCTTCTGACCTAGCTTTCAATCCAGAGACAAAAGCTGACTTTGTTGAGGATGCGGCAACCACGTTAGCCTTTGACGAAGAAAAAGCCCAAGAGTATTGGGAAAAGGCCAAAGCTGAGCTGGGGATCGATACGTTGTCTTTCGAGCTGCTGACCTCAGATACCGACCAATCGAAAAAAATGGCGGAATACATTCAAGGAACCTTGCAGCAAACACTGGATGGATTGACTGTCGAAGTCACAAATGTTCCTTTTTCTGTTCGTTTGGATCGTTCCAATAGCGGCGATTTTGAGATGGTCATGAACAATTGGATCGGTGATTATGCAGATCCAATCAACTTTTTAGAATTGTTCAAAAAAGACAGTTCCTACAATCGTGGGAAATGGTTAAATGATGACTACGACCAATTGATCGAACAAGCCTCCAATGAAAATGCCAACAACCCAGAAGCCCGTTGGGAAAATATGGTGGAAGCAGAAAAAATCTTAAATGAAGATTTGGGCATTATTCCGCTTTTTCAAAGTGCAGAAGCACATCTGCGGTCGCCTAAGATCAAAGGTCTCATCGTTCATAGTGTCGGTGCTGCCTATGACTATAAAAATGTGTTTGTCGAAGAATAAGTATAAAAATTGATTCTTTCATACATCTACTGACTGATGTAGTCAAACAGTACTGCAGAAAAGAGGAACGCCATTCGAGCGTTCAGCAACTTGAGAACAAGGAATACAGCCGTTCTTTATCTAGCAGTGAAGAGGAATGATTCATTCCAGCTAGATAAGAACGGCTTTTCTTTTTAGGGGGAACGCCAATGAAAATCACAGCAGTTGAAACCAAACGAATTCCGATCCAGCTGAATGCACCATTTAAAACGGCGCTTAGAGAAGTGCACGCCGTCGAAGTGATTCGAGTGCTGCTTTCTTTTGACAATGGGATCGTTGGCATCGGAGAAGCAGCACCTACCGAAGTCATCACCGGCGATACAAAAGAAAGTATTTTAAAAGATATCGAAACTGTTTTTGCCCCCTTCCTGTTAGGCAGAAAGGTAGATGCGCAATTGTCGGTAATGGATGAGCTTCATGCGTTGATCCAGCATCATACGAGCCCTAAAGCGGCGATCGATATTGCATTGCATGATGCACTGGCTAAAGCAGCTAACTTACCGCTTTACCGTTATTTAGGAGGTTCTGTCAATAGGTTAGCAACCGATTATACGATTAGTGTCGGCTCACAGGAGCAGATGCTACAGGATGCGCAAGCAAAAGTCCAAGCGGGGTTTCGCTCCTTGAAAATCAAACTAGGGGCAGGAACGATCGAAGAGGAAGTTGCGAAAATTCGCCGCATCAATGAACGCTTGGCAGGAAAGATCTCCTTTCGAATTGATGCCAATCAAGGCTGGACCAAAGAAGAAGCGGTGCAGATTTTAGACCAATGGCAAGACATTCCGATCGAGTTTGTTGAACAGCCAGTAAAAGCCCATGATTTTGCTGGACTCAGCTATGTGACTGCTCGTACGACGATTCCGATCATGGCCGATGAAAGTCTTTTTTCCTATGAGGATGCCAAACGTTTGATTGCTGAAAACTGCTGCAATTATTTGAACATTAAATTGATGAAAAGCGGCGGGATCAAAGAGGGACAAAAAATTTATCAATTGGCAAAAGAGCATCAAGTGCCGGTGATGGTCGGTTCGATGATTGAAGGGTATGGTGGAATGGCTGCCGCCGCCCATTTTGCCTTAGGGATGAACGATGTCCGATTTTATGATCTGGATGTTCCTTTTATGTGGGAGACCCAAACGACTTCCCCTGAAACTCAAGGGATTCTTCAGCGTCCAGGAAGCTTGAGCGTCACCGAACGCATCGGACTAGGAATCAACGAATAAACAGTTATGAGAGGAGCAAAGATGAAACAAATTGTTCAGGCTGGCTCTTCCTTCTTATGGAAGGAACCCAAAGAAAACAAAGTACTAGCAAAAATCAAAGCATTCCCTTTAGAAGCACTGCACACTTTTTTGACTGATGAAGATACGATGCGGCTTTATCAGGAAAGCTTAGTGGACTCCGAAGTATTATATGGGACGATTGTAGAAGTCATCGACCAAACGGATGGTTGGGCCCATGTGATCGTCTTGGATCAAAAAAGCAATAAACACCCACTTGGCTATCCCGGCTATCTACCAAACGAGGTATTGAAGCCATTGCCACCAGACTATGCAACAGCTAAAAGAATGCTCGGCGTGACTGCCAAAGAAGCTTTGCTTGTTTTTGACTCTGCGACACGGATCGTTTCTTTTGGGACGGTTTTACCCCTAGTTGGGGAAACCACAGATTCCTATCGAGTGGCTACGCCTAATGGACCAGCAACGATCGCTAAATCCTTTGCTCAAGTCATTGTGGATACATGGACAAATCTGCCCGAGAAAATGATTGCACTAGCAGAACAATTTTTGAATCAGCCCTATGTCTGGGCAGGCATTAGCGGCAGTGGCTTTGATTGTTCTGGATTCATGTATTCGCTGCATCGACTTCATGGTATTTTGATCCCCCGAGATACGATTGAGCAAGCACAACAAGCAAACATTGTACCTTACAGTCAGGCACAACCGGGAGATCTGTTGCTATTTGCTTATGAAGAAGGAAAAGGTGAAGTCCATCATGTTGGGTTGTATTTGGGGGATGATGAAATGATTCATTCAAGAACACCCGGATCGCGGGTCATGAAAACCAAAATCGCTGGTTCTAATTATGAACCGGAACTAGCAGTTGTGGCGCGCTATTGGCAAGACAAACCAAATACACCAATTGAACCGGGCACATAAGCAATCCTTTACTGACTTTGAGGAAAGGAGCGTTTGATGACAAAAGATGACGTTTATTTAGAAATAAATCATATCCTAAAAAAATATCAAGCAACATTGGAAATGGGGTTATGGATTGGTACGCCAACGAAATGTCTTGTTGACTATCAGAGTCATAAGTCATTTCCAGCAGCAAGTATCAGTAAGCTTGTATTGTATGCCTATTACCTTGAACAAATCATCGAAAAAAAGATCGATCCCCAACAAGTAATTTGTGTGAGCCCCGTTGATCTGACAGGTGGCGCTGGGGTCCTCCGTCTTTTTCCTCAGAAAAAAAGCTGGGCTATCAGTGAACTGCTTACAGCGATGATCGCCGTATCTGATAATACCGCCACCAATGTACTGTTGGACTTAGCTGGGTTGCCCACACTTCAAGCATGGATCCAGGAGCCGGAGATCCAATTTGAACGGTATATGATGCGACCGATTAAAGACAAGGAGAACCGCTTGACCCCTTCGGCGGCTGCCAAACTACTACTAAGGTGTGTTAAACAAGAAGAAGCTGCCCTAGGATTTTCAGCCTTAAATCAGCAGCAATTTCAAGAGGGCATACCAGGGACTTTTGCTGAAACAACGCATCCTGCGTGCCGCATTTTTAATAAGACAGGCCGTCTTGACCGCATCGAACACGATGTAGCGTATTTACAAGCCAATGAAACGACGATCATCATTGCGGCGTTTTCCTATGATAAAACCGGTAGTGGTCAAGGGATCAGTTGGCTAAGAGAAATTGGTCAAACAGTCTATCAGCAATGTTTTTAAGTAAAATACGCTGCGTATCGATCCTCACTCAGAGGTACTCGATACGCAGCGTATTAATTATTTACGACGATAAAATCTCCCATATCATAACGATGCCGTGACTGAGAAAATTCAAAAGGCGTCCCATCGCCGAGATAAACCGTTTGTTCCACTTCTAAGATGGGATCGGTGGCAGCACAAGCTAAGTATTGCTGATCATAGGTATCTGCACGATCCGCTTTGATGCGACGGACAGATGTCCCAATCGAGGAGTGTAGCTGGTTGGTGATATAACCGTAGACCGATGAGTTTAAGACTTCCTCGGTAATCCCGGGAATGACATGAAGCGGCATGATGGTATATTCTAAAACAACGGGTATATCGTCAAACAGGCGCAAACGAACGATATCATAAATTTGTTGGTCACTGCGGATTTTTAGTTTTTCTTGTTCTTTCTCATCGGGAAAAAGAATGGCAAAAGAAATGATCTTGCTGGTGATCTTTCCTGTTTCCCCAAGACGTTTGGTCAATCCACGATTGATCTTGGCGTTGTAATCGAAGGTTGAATAGGCGTCGCTGATAAAGGTACCCGTGCCTTTTTTACCGTAAATAATGCCTTCCATTTGTAAAATATTCAATGCTTTTTGAATTGTCACGCGGCTGGTCTGATAATGGACAGCCAGTTCGGATTGCTTCGGCAATTTTTTCTCTTCTTCGTAAAACCCGTGATTGATTTTGCTCCGTAGATCGGCAGCGATGTCATGGTAGTTCGCCATTTGCTTCACCTCAAAATAATAATAAGTGATAAAACGAAGTATGTAAACTTGGAGCTTTACATACCTTGTTTTAAAGGCTTTTCCTGCGTTTACATTCTTCAGGAAATGAATTACATTTGTAATGTAATCGTTTTCTAGCGATTGAAGAATAGGGGTATAGGAGGGAGTTTTATGCAAGGATTTATGGATCGACTCGCTGACGTTTTAGGAAAGTTTGCCAATAGGATCAACAATTTACGCTACATCATGGTCATTAAAAATGCCTTTGCTGCTTTGATTCCAGTAATCATTACCGGAGCATTTGGTACTTTGTTTTCAGCAATGGTTTTTGATGCTGAAAATGGATTGGCACAAATCGAGGCACTGCGCTTTTTAGAAAGTTTAAAACCGATCTCATCTGCGGTCAGTTATGTGACGTTGAGTTTCTTAACGATCTATGCAGTGTTTCTGATTGGGATTGAGCTAGCAAAATTAAATAAGATTTCGGGGGTCTTTCCAGGAATCATCGCCGTGATGTCTTATCTTTCTGTTAATCCAATGATCTTTGAATTTTTGCACGAAGATGCGACGGTGGTTGCTGAAAACGTGCTGGCTAAGCAATATACGGACACGAAAGGTCTATTTTTAGGCATGTTCGTTGCGATCGTTTCCATCGAGCTTTATGCGTGGCTAGGAAGACAAAAACGGCTGCAGATCACGATGCCTGATAGTGTTCCAGGGAATGTTTCGGCAAGTTTTTCGGCATTGTTTCCAACGATTTTCACCGTGACCATCATCGCCACCGCTGGTTTTACTATCAAAGCACTCACAGGGATGTATGCTTACGATATCATCTACAATGTCGTCCAACGACCACTGGAAGGGATCGTCCAAGGATTACCAGGTATCTTGTTGTTGATGTTTATCGCACAAGTCTTTTGGGTCATCGGGATTCATGGGAACCAGATGGTCAAACCCATTCGTGAACCATTGTTGCTGGCAGCAATCGCCGTCAACACGGAAGCTTTTGAAGCTGGAAAAGAAGTACCCAATATCATTACGATGCCGTTTTGGGATATGTATATGAGTATGGGCGGCTCTGGCGTGACGATTGGGTTGCTGATTGCGATTTTGATCGCCGGCAAGCGGGAGGACATGCGCCAAATCACTAAATTGTCATTAGCACCTGGGATTTTCAATATCAATGAGCCAGTGATCTTCGGAATGCCAATTATGTTGAATCCCATTTTGGCGATTCCCTTTATCCTGACACCATTAGTAACAGGAACGATTGGGTACGTGGCCACAAGCCTAGGCTTTGCCGCTAAAGCAGTGGTAATGGTCCCATGGCCAATGCCACCGATCGTCAATGCTTATCTAGCTACTGCTGGGGATATCGGGGCTGTGATCACGCAAGTTATCTGTATTGTCGTGGCGATTTTAATCTATCTCCCTTTTGTTTTGGTAATGAATCGCACGACCAATGAAGTTGCATAAAGGAGTTTTGAAAAAATGGTAAAAATACCTGAGACATTTATTTTAGGGGCTGCTTCGTCTGCTTGGCAGACAGAAGGCTGGCAAGGAAAGAAAGAAGGGCAAGATTCGTATCTCGACCGCTGGTACAAAGAAGAACGCTTTGTTTGGCATAATGGCTATGGACCGGCTGTTGCGACGAATTTTATGGAAAAGTTTTCAGAGGATATTCAACTGATGCAGGAGGTTCATTTGACCCATTACCGAACATCGATCAACTGGGCGCGCTTCTTTACCGACCATGAACAGCTGATCGTTGATGAAGACTATGCTGCTCATATCGATCAGCTTATCGACCAATTGCTTGCGGCTGGAGTCGAACCGATGCTTTGTTTGGAACATTATGAACTGCCAGCTAGTTTGATGGATGCCTATGATGGCTGGAGCTCGCGGAAAGTGGTCGATCTGTATACCCGTTATGCCGAGATCGCCTTCGAACGTTACGGTGATCGAGTCAAACATTGGTTTACCTTCAATGAGCCGATCGTTATTCAGACTCGTTGTTATCTCGATGCGATCCGCTGGCCCCATGAACAAAATACGAAAAAATGGATGCTTTGGAACTATCACAAAGTATTGGCATCCGCCCAAGCAGTGGCTGCCTATCATGAAAAAGGCTATGAGGGGCGCATCGGTTGTGTGCTGAATCCAGAAATGGTTTACGCACGCTCTTCCTCACCGGAGGATCAAAACGCGCAAAAAATGTATGATCTCTTTTTCAACCGGATCTTTTTTGATCCAATGGTCAAAGGTCATTATCCAGAGGAACTTATCACACTTTGCCAAACCTATGGCATCTACTTTGATCCGACAGAAGAAGATTTGGAAACGATCCGCACCCATACGGTGGATTTCTTAGGGGTCAATCAGTACTACCCGAAACGCGTGCGGGCACCACGGTATCAATGGCATTCGGATACACCGTTTCATCCGGAAATGTTTTATGAGACCTTTGATTTGCCAGGAAAACAAATGAATAACTCTCGTGGCTGGGAAATCTATCCGAAGGTCATGTACGATATGGCTAATTACCTGAAAGAGAATTATGGGAATATTCCATGGCTGATTACTGAAAACGGTATGGGGCGGGAAAATGAAGAACAGTATATGGATGCAACAGGACAAGTTCAAGATGACTATCGAATTCAATTTATTACTGAACATCTTTACTGGCTGCTAAAAGCTGTCGAGGAAGGTGCCAACTGCGAAGGCTATATGCTTTGGGCATTTACCGATTGTGTTTCACCTATGAATGCATTTAAGAACCGCTATGGTCTCGTCCGAATTGAGTTAAATGAAGAACGGACCCGGTCATTAAAAAAATCAGCCGCTTGGTATCGTTCCCTGATTGATGAACGGTGGCTGCCATTTGAAGAAAAACCATTGATTCTGTAATAAAAACCCACGTTGATTTCCTGATAGTAAAGGAAATCAACGTGGGTTTTCAGTTAAAAGGGTTGTTTATGAGGAGCAAGTTTCTCCCAGTCAAAGGTGACGCCAATCCCTGGTTCTTCTGGTGCAATCGCACAGCCATCGGATGGATCGATCACTAACGGTCTCGTGGTGTATTGATCGATTGGGAAACTGTGCATTTCGAGATACCCAGCATTAGGCATCGCTGCTAAGAGACTGACGTGTAATTCCTGCATGCCGTGAGTAGAAACCGATACGTTGTTCGCTTGTGTTAAGGCAGCAATTTTCAACCAGCCGGTGATCCCACCGCAATTGGAAGCGTCGGGTTGTGGAAAATCGACATTGCCATATTTGGTCATATGAGCAAATTCGATCGGGGTGCGCAAGTTTTCCCCGCCTGCGACCGCAATTTGCCCTTCTTTAGCGATACGCGCGTAGCCTTCGTAATCTTCGGGGATCGTTGGTTCTTCAAGGAACAAAATGTCATAAGGCGCCATCAGTTTGGCGGCTTTGATCGCTTTTTCAACCGACCAGCTCATGTTGGCATCCACCATAAAGACCACATCGGGACCAATCAATTCTCTGACCGCTTTTATGCGAGCAATGTCTTCGGCAAGGGTTTTTTGCCCCAATTTGATTTTGACCGCTTTTAATCCCATGTCTAAATATTTTTGATTATTGGCTAAGAGTTTTTCAAGAGGAAAGTTTAGATCGATCGCACCACCATAGCATTTGACTTTGTTACTTGCGCCGCCTAAAAGTTTGTAGAGGGGTTCTTGTGCTTTTTTCGCACGTAAGTCCCATAAGGCGATATCACAAGCAGCAATGGCGAAACTCGCTAAACCTCCTCTGGCAACATAATGGATGCCCCAGTTCATCTGATCCCACAAGGCTTCCACACATGCTGGATCTTTCCCTAAAAGGATTGCTTTTAGTTCTTTATCGATCAGTTTGGCGATCGACTCACCACCAAAGCCACCGGTGTACGTATAGCCCACACCTTCGCGGCCATCATCAGTAACGATCTTGACGATAGGCACTTCAAAGTGGGTGTGTAGGCCGTGTTTTGCATCTTCCATGATTTCCGGAAGCGGAATCCGATAATACGCTGTTTGAACATCTGAAATTTTTACCATAAAAAATCCTCCTCAACATTAATGTTCACGTGTGCATTTTAGATTGTTAACGTTTGCATAATCATGTTAGCATGAGAATACTCGATTGACAAGGCAAAATCACTCAAATTCAATACTTAAGAAACAAAAATGCTTCTTTTTTACGAGTTCATTCAGTTAGGAGAGAAGGTAAAGGGATCGAGAATATAAATAGAAATAGGAAAGATGTTATTAGAAATGAATTGAAAACCCTATAAATTGTCATAAAAAGGCATTTTTTATGATTTTTGGACATATTTATTGAATAAAAATCATTTTTGTATTATTATTAAAGTAACAACGAGCAATGAAGAGTACTGGGGCAAATGAAAGCTTGGGGAAGTCTTCCATTTGAACTACCTAGTACTCTTATCTTTCTTAAACGACGAGAAAAATACAAGCGAACGACTGAACTTTTTTGGTTCAGTCGTTCTTTGTGTTTATTGAGGTGAGCAATAGGGATGACTAGATTATGAAGCAAAGGGTTTCTCTTATTTGACGAAGAAATAATCATTGTCGGTTAAAACCGTACGAGCTTGTTCTACTTGATGTTCCTTGATTAAAATGTAATCAGTATTGAAGGTAGAAAGAGCAAAGATACTAATCGATTCTTCGGCTAGAAGGGAAGAGATTCTTGCAATGATACCGATCATACTGAAGTCCAGTACACCGATTATTTTAATGGCTTTCCATCCATCCTCTCTGTTTATCGTTTCAGAAGGGACGTTGGTAGTCGGCAATACCAAAGAAAGTTCTTCTGAGGTCTGGGCAAAAAATAGAGGGACGATCTTCAGCATCGAAGGATCGATATTCTTTACTTGGATGACAGAAAACGAGGGTTCTAATAAGGTCAATTTCATCTAATCACGTCCTACGTTTGATGCTTTCATCATATCAAATCGGAAGAACGAAGGGAACAAGCTGTTAAACATTTTCAATTTTAACCCAAAATAGCAAAGGGAACGATAGTCTATAGCTTGATAGGAGCTTAACCTATCGTTCTTGTATTAAACTTTTCTTCGCGTTTTTAACTCACCAATCTGACGTTCCATTTTTTCGAGGGAGCTACCAAAGTCTGTGAGAAAAACATTGAATAATAAGGAGCAGGCATGATAATCTCGGATGATTTTCTGCTTATTCGCGGGTCTTTTTTTTGTCACTGAAAATTTTCTAATACACAGAGCGGCTCTTGCCAAGATCTTAATTGCTCCAAAGTATCTCCTAAACGATACATGTCCTGGTAGCTAATTTCTTTTACCGGCTGCTTATTACTCGTCTTAATACCCATCTTTTCTATTTCTTTCAACGTAACGCCTCCATTCTGATTTTATTGATGTTTGTATAGACACCACTTTTAATCCTATTTTACTATATGATGTCTCTAGGAACAACATCTGTTTGCAGAAAAGGTGGGAATACATGAACAGAAGAATAGAAATAGGCTTAAAAGAGCTTGTAAAAAGCAGAGGAATTTCTCTAAGAGAGTTAGCACGCTTATCGGATATTGAACCTTCGATTATTAATAAGCTGGCAAATGGAAAACGAGAGAAAGTTTACCTTCAACATATTGAAAGAATCGCTAATGCATTAGAAATTGACGATATTTCAGAAATTATCAGACTCACGAAAAAATAACTTTTTGAAAAGTAGGCTAAGGCAAAAAAGAGAACACTTAGAATATCGTAATCACACTGTAGCGACGTGACTATTCTAAGGTTCTCTTTGTTTTTATATCCTATAGAAATCAGAGAAGGCGACACAGAAGGATTTAGGAAGCACGCCAGCGGACGGCATCACTTCTAGCCCATCACTTTTCGAAGTGGTGGACTTTTTTGCGTGCTTTTGAAAAAACTATTTAGAAAACTATTTAGAGTGGTAGTCAAATAGTGTCACATACTGGCACAAGTAAAAAGCCAAAACCCTGTAAAATCAAGGTTTTGGCTCTTAGTGTCACTTACTGACAGTTTAAAATGGAGATGGCGGGAGTCGAACCCGCGTCCAAACATATTGCTACCTAAAAATCTACGCTCATAGTCAACTCATTTGAAGGTTCGCTTTACAGCTTGCCGAGTGACAGGCAGTCTGTATCGCTAGTCTGATGCTCTCTTTTTTATCTTACAGACGGAAAGATAAAACGTATCCCACTTAGAATAGGACCCTTACTCGAGCACATGGGCGATGCCGAGAGGATCTACGCTAACTGTTTTTAGGCAGCTAAAGCGTAAGAGTTTTCGTTTTTAGCAGTTATATTTAACTGTAACGTTTTAACGTAGACGTAACCTACGAAGCGCAATTCAGGCTCAACTATGCCTGTCGAATCCGTAACATCCCCTTGATAAAAGGGGTATCGCTACCATTCATTAGTATACCATAGTTTTGCCTGTATGCAAAGAATCAGATTAAGTCAAAGTGTTTCAGGGCGTGCACGATCCCGCCTTCGGTATTTTTCAGGGTCACGAAGTCTGCCAACTCTTTCAACTCTTGAATTCCATTTCCCATTGCAATTTTGTGGTCGCAGGCTTCTAAAAGAGCGAAGTCGTTGCTGCCGTCACCAAAGCCGAAGGTAGGTACATCTTCTAGACCCAACAATTCTACCAAGGTTTTCACGCCAGTTCCTTTAGAGGTGCCGGATTTTACGACATCGATCGAAAAAGGCGTATTACGATAAAAAGTTAATTCTGGAAAACGCTCATGATAATAAGCATCGTTGCCGACACCTAAAACCAGCAACATATTGGTCCGGTCCGTTTCATAATGCAGAGGATCGATTTCTGGGAGAGGGCTACGTACGTAGTTGTATGCACCGACCATTTCCTCGGTGTGACCAGTCGCCCAATAGCCTTTCTCATTGTAATAACACAGCTCATCACCATTGTCTTTGACGGCTTGGTACATTCGTGCGCAAAGCTCAGGTTCTAGAGTATCAGAAAAAACTTCTTTGCCGTCAATGCGAATAAAGGCCCCGTTCATGACGATGTTTGAGGTGATCCCAGCTGCTTCACGAATGGCGGTAACTTCAGGTTCGGTTCTTCCCGTTGCAATGATCGGCAGTACTTCATTTTTTCGCAACATCGCCATCGCTTCAGCAATTTCCGAAGTGATTTGCGAGTGCTCATCTAAAAGCGTACCGTCAAGATCAAAAAATGTTAATGCTTTATAGGTCATGTATCTTACTCCTAAGGTTTATAGTCATAGTCCACTCACAATCTTATCAAAGATTGAAAAAAAGGCAAACCTTTATGAATAATCGGTGAAGTTGTTGGTAGAAGAAAGAAATTCGAGTATACTATAGGAAGAATGGAGTGAAACGATGATTTTTTTAGTAATTGGCAGCATTTTTTTCTTGATTGGTCTCACTTTTTTTCTTTTTCCATCAAAAAAAATGAACCTTATTTATGGCTACCGTTCCTATCTGGCAAAACAAAATGAACGAAATTGGCGACAGGCCCAAAAACTATCTGCCCGATTCTTTCTGCTTTTTGGCGGAATCATGGCGCTCATTGGGTTTGTCTTGAAATGGCAAGAATGGACCAACTTTTTTCTAATTGAAATGATCGCGATCCCTTGGTTCATCGTGCCGATCTTTGGCCTGAT
This sequence comes from Enterococcus sp. OL5, assembly GCF_006491895.1. Taxonomy (NCBI): domain Bacteria; kingdom Bacillati; phylum Bacillota; class Bacilli; order Lactobacillales; family Enterococcaceae; genus Enterococcus; species Enterococcus sp. OL5. Next base: position 39,455 of record NZ_VHIL01000008.1, on the reverse strand, counting down.
CGAAGAGAATCTGCAACGATTTGATAAAGAACATAGAGGTGAAGAAAATGAATATATTAATGATTGAAGACAACGAATCTGTTTCTGAAATGATGCAAATGTTTTTCTTGAATGAAGGATGGGAAGCGGCTTTTAAATACGACGGCAAAGAAGGGCTGGAAGCCTTCGCTGCTGAACCAGACAAATGGGACATGATCACCCTTGACTTGAACCTTCCTTCCATGGATGGCATGATGGTGGCGCGCGAAATTCGCAAAATCTCCAGCACAGTACCTATTATTATGTTGACGGCCCGTGATTCAGAAAGCGATCAAGTCATCGGGTTGGAGATGGGGGCAGATGACTATGTGACGAAACCCTTTAGTCCACTGACCTTGATCGCGCGGATCAAGGCACTACACCGCCGTAGTGAATTGGTTGACAAAACAACACCTGAAGCTTCCGATGCCACCTTTGATATCGTCACCGATCATTTCAAAATGAACACAAAAACACGGGAAGCCTATTTAAATGGTCAACCCATCGATGGGTTGACGCCGAAAGAATTTGATTTGCTTTATACGTTAGCGAAAAAACCGCGACAAGTATTTTCGAGAGAACAGTTGTTAGAACTGGTTTGGGATTACCAATACTTTGGCGATGAACGGACCGTCGATGCACATATCAAAAAACTAAGACAAAAAATTGAAAAAGTGGGGCCACAGATCATTCAAACCGTCTGGGGCGTTGGGTACAAATTTGATGATGCGGGTGCTGCTTAATGCGCTACCTGTATCAACAGCTGATTGCATTTTTTGTGGTGATCTTCGTGATCTTGATGACGATTGGTATTGCGTTTACTCAAATGACACGCCAAACGTTACAAGAACGGAATTATGAGCAGTTAATGGGGTATGCTTCGTCGGTCGCGACGATTTCGCAAATCAGTGACTCAGAATATTTACAGCAAAATATGACCCGGGATGGCTATCTACAGTATTCCTTGCGTTTGGCTGAGAATATTTTGAGCAACCAAGATATCTCCTTTGCTTTCTTTAAAAGTCCTGATGATATTATTTATCCACTAGATACCGCTCATGCTGTTGATTTTCCGATCTCTGAAAAAGACTGGCAATCCTTAGAAAATGGGGCGCGTCTACAACTGACCTCCGCCACAAATTTATACGGGGAAAAAGAACTGACTTCCTATGTGTTGATACCTTTTTCTGTCAATCGTACGGATTTTTACGGGGTAATGGTGGTTTCGCAATCGGCAAGCAGTATTTTGAATCTTGTCAGTGCCTTTAATCAAAACTTGTTTAAAGTTTGTTTGATCTCGATCGTTGTCTCATTATTGATCAGTTACCTTTTTGCTACGTTCCAAGTAAGGCGGATCAATCGCATGAAACGGGCAACCAAAGAAATTACTAATGGCAATTTTGATATTTTCTTGCCGGTGCATAATCGGGATGAATTTGATGAATTAGCCGAAGATTTTAATTTAATGACGAAATCCTTAAAAGAATCCCAAGAAGAGATTGAACGGCAAGAAGAACGTCGTCGGCAATTTATGGCGGATGCTTCTCATGAGATGCGTACCCCATTGACGACTATCAATGGCTTATTGGAGGGCTTAGAGTACAACGCAATTCCTGAGAATCAAAAAGACAATGCGATCCGCTTGATGAAAAATGAAACCAATCGTTTGATTCGTCTAGTCAACGAAAACCTTGACTACGAAAAAATCAGAACCAATCAAATCTCGATGGTCATCAAAAAATTTGATGCGACGCAAACTATCAAAAATCTACTGACGCAACTGGAGAGCAAGGCAGAAATCGCCAAAGATGTGTTGATTTTAGAAACAACAGAGCCAATTGACGTCTACGCGGATTATGATCGGTTTGTCCAAATCATGGTCAATATTTTACAAAATGCGATCCAGTTTACGGAAGATGGAGAAATTCGGGTTCGAATCGAAAAAGGCTACTTGGAAACGATCATCGAAATCAGTGATACGGGAATCGGCATGTCTGAAGAACAAGTCAAGAATATTTGGGATCGTTACTACAAAGTTGATCCTTCCCGCAAAAACCGTCAATTTGGTGAATCTGGTCTGGGACTATCGATCGTTGAACAGCTCGTACGCCTGCACAAAGGAAAGATCAGTGTAGAAAGTGAACTTGGCAAAGGCACGACCTTTAAAATCTCTTTTCCAGATATCGACTTAAATGAAGAATAAGGAATCGACCGGCAGCAATTTGATTAGCCGGTCGATTTTTTGCGTTTCATTGGCAGCATCTCAAACAAAAGACTTGCTTTTGCAAGCAAGCCTTTTTGTTTGAGGGCTATGTAAACTATAGATAAGTGGTATAGGGCGTATGGGCAAAGCATTCGTCTTCATGGATCAAATAGATGGCAACAGCAAATTGTTCGGCGATTTCTTGGCACAAAGGCAGCAGGATTTGGACCTCTTTTGTTGTTAACGTGCTCAAAACATTTTCGATTAAAAGGGTTTCTCTTTCTGAAAGTAACGCTAAGAGCAGTTGAATTTTGATTTCCTCAAAGGGGGCTAACTCTGTCCGCTCTTTTTTTAAAGCTGATAAGGGAAGCTGAACATAAGGCAGTACACTCTCTAAATCGTCCCCTTTTTTATTTGCAAGAGATACATTGTCCATCACGGATAAAAAGGGAACGGAGGGCCATTGAGCACGAATCAAGATTGCTTTTTTTTGTGAAAGCAGCAAACTTAATTCAGAAGTTTTTGTTTCATTGTCTTTCGAAACATAATAGAAACCAATTGATTTCGTTAGCTGAGTTGGTTTTTCCATTGTTTTTTCCTCCAATACAGACTATGTCCGCTGGCAATCAAACCAGTAAAACCGGTCACAGCGGCAAGTAAGACGACAAGTGTGTGGCGTGTGCTTTCAAATAAAATAGCAAGCCAAGTGGTGCTGTTCAAATCGACATTTTGGACCAGAATTTGACTATTTTGCGGAATCGTAATGGCGAATTCTTGTCCAGGAAGACTTTGGACAGCCTCCCAAAAGTTATCAGAAGCACGCTCTCGATCAAGGGCAATGATATGCCCACTAAGTAATTCCCGCTGGAAATAAGGCTGGAAGAGTAGCAATAACACAAAGGCGATCACAGCGGCTGCTAGGAGCGGTAAGAGCATTTCAATGATCTGCATTGCTACCCATTGTCTGGTGGTAGCGCCACTTGCTAACCAAGCAGTGTATTCCGAGCGTTTATATAGTTGGTAGTAAACTTGAAAGCCGATAAAGACCAGCGTAAAGGCGCTGAAAATCAAATAGAACAGTTGATGATAGATTGTCGTAACCGGTTGGATCTCTTCGGCTACTTTCGTTTGCAGATCTTCTGTCGCTAAGAGATCTCTTGTCTGAGCGATCACTTGATCCATCGAGTAGATCAAGGCAAACGTCACGATCAAGCCAATTACGGCAAAGAAGGATACAAGCGTATAAAGCACCATGGCTTTTTTATGATAAAAAATGCTAGCAATCGCAAAATGTATAGTTTTCATCTAATTCACCTCATCCTAGTACATAGTATAAAAGGGGAGTTTGAATAAAGTATGAAGTTCTTGTAGTAAAATATCGAAGCTAAAAAAGTGGCGAGAAAGTTCGACGTTTTCCTAACAAATAGCGCAAAAAAATCCAGCAAGGCAGGCGCCTTACTGGATTGATCATTGGTTGTTCTTACTTTACTCGCCGCTATCTTGTTCCATCATCTGCTGGTATTCTTGGAAGGTTTTTGTTTGGTACAGATCGACGGTCGATTGATTCCCGTTTTGAGAAAAGACACTGGTTGAATCACTGCCTAGATTCTTTTCGATATCCATCATTTGCTGAAGGGCATCTTTGTAATTATAGGTCGAAGGATCAACTTCTTCTAAACCGCTCTTCGCGTAGAAACGTAAGAGATCACCATTGTTGATCTGATCAGAAACCGAAAGCTGTTTGTCGACTTTGGCTTTCCATTCATCGACTTTGGCTTGCAATTCATCGGATGGATCGTTGATCGGCATGCCGGTACGATTGTCATACAATGTACTGCTATAGTAAGTGTAGTCTGGTGTCACAAAGTCGCCATCACGGAAGGCAACCAGTTGTTCATTTTGATCAGAGAATAAATCTTGTCCCAGTTGAATATAGTTCGATGTATCCACACCCAGTAAGTGCAATAGGGTTGGCAATGCATCAACTTGACCGCCATACGTATGATTGATGCCGCCATTTGATTGTCCTGGAATATGAATCATATAAGGGACACGTTGTAACGACGCATTGTCAAAGTTTGTCCACGTAGAACTTGTTTTTCCAAGCAATTCTGCTAAGTTACGGTTACGAGAATTGGAAATTCCGTAATGGTCACCATATAAAACGATGACGGAGTTTTCGTACAAGCCACTTTCTTTCAAGTAATTGAAGAACTCTTCTACGGCTTTATCCAAATAATTCGCGGTTGCGAAATAGCCATTGATCGTTTGATCAGAAGTGTTCGCTAGCGGGAAGCCGCCTTCTTCATTGGTAAATTCAGAATAAGGGTAGTGGTTAGAAACCGCAATGAATTTTGAATAGAACGGTTGTTGCAGACGTTCTAAGTATTGTACCGATTGTTCAAAGAACGGTTTGTCATGCAACCCGTATTGGAATGAATTTTCATCATTGACATCATAATAAGAAGCGTCAAAGAAATAATCATAGCCAAACCGTTTGTAAGTTTCATTTCGGTTCCAGAAGGTACCAGTATTTCCGTGGAAAACGGCACTGGTATAGCCTTGCGTTTGACCTAAAATATCTGGTGCTGCTTCAAAGGTGTTTTTCCCACCCAGTTGAGTGAATAACGCTCCTTGATTCAATCCAAACAGGGAATTTTCGAATAATGTTTCGGCATCACTGGTCTTCCCAGCTTTTACTTGGTGGAAGAAATTATCAAAACTAAAGGTACTATCGCTATGGTATAAACTATTGATAAACGGCATGACTTCATGTTCCACGCCATCTTCATCTTTCAATTTATAATCGATCAAGAATTGCTGAACACTTTCTAAGTGAATATAAATGACATTCTTGCCTTTTGCGATACCAAACAGATCATCATTTGGTTCTGCGTAATGTTCTTTAACATAGCTCTCTACTTCGTTCATGTCGTTGGGACTCGCTTCGGCACGTACTTGCGAAGCTTGATAAGTTTGTACGCCATCATAAACTGTAAAGGCATTGATCCCAAGATATTTGACTAAATAGTCACGAGAAAACGTTCGAGTAAGCAATTCAGGACGATCCGCTTCTGCTAAGAAAAGATTGGCAGAAAAGACCATAACAGCTAAGGTTGAGATCGCAAAAGCCATCCGTGCCCGCACAGGACGAGTGTCCATTTTGATTTTCTTCATTGAAAAGGCTGCAATCAGCACGATAAAGTCAATGAAATACAACACATCGTAGGGACGGAACAAGCGGATCGCGCTTTCTCCTAGACCACTTGCCACTTTTCCAACACCAAGCATCGTGTTGATGGTGATAAAGTCAGTGAATTCTCGATAGTATGAAACATTGGAGAACAAAAGCAAGGTCATCAAGAAATAAATCACAAGCATCGTGATATAAGCTGCTTTGGTTCTTCTTACGTACAATGCGATCGACAGCAGTAATAAGGTCGTTGCGATCGGATTGATGAATAAGATGAAGTACTGAATGCTGCTTTCAATCCCTAGGTGGAAGTCCACCATATAGGCAAAGATATTTTTTAGCCAAAATAATAGGGCTAATAGGAAAAAAAAGCCCATTCTTGTATTCACAAAGGTGGATACTTTATTTTTTTTCAAAGGAATCGTCCTCTCTTTTTCCAGTATAACCGGTACATTACGATTTTACATCACAGTACATTTTACTAGGCTGGGAAAGACGTGTCAAATGAATTCCTTGTCATGACGCGGAATTAAGTATTTCTTTACTTTCAATGATACAGACAATACAGTCGCTTTTTGCTATACTAAAAAGGAGAATGAATGGAGCAGATGAACATGAAAATAAAACTAACGAAGCAAGGATCAGCGAAGCTTCGCAAAAAGAATCCGTTGATCCAACGAGAAGATCTTCAACAAGCAATCGAGACAAAGGAGTGGGTCACCTTTACTGATCAGGCCAACCAATTTTTAGGTATCGGCTATCTAGGTGAACAAAACAAAGGGATCGGATGGGTCGTATCCTTTGAAGAAACAGTGATCGACCAAGCATTCTTTGCACAACGCTTTGCAAAAGCAAAAGGCAAGCGTAGTGCGTATTATCAAGATGAACTGACAGATGCGTTTCGTCTTTTTAATGGCGAGGGGGATCAATTGGGGGGACTTACCGTAGATTTGTATGGCGAGTATGTCGTTTTTTCTTGGTACAATGCCACCCTTTATCAACATAAAAAAGCGATCGTGGCGGCTTTTCGTCAAATCTTTCCCGAGATCAAAGGGGCTTATGAAAAAATCCGCTTTGCGTCTGAACTGCCTGAATCAGCATGGGTCTATGGGGAAACGGCGCCTGAACCCTTACTGGTGAAAGAAAATGGCGTCACGTATGCGACGTATTTGAACGAAGGACTAATGACGGGCATCTTTTTGGATCAAAAAGAAGTTCGTGGCCAACTCGTCGATGGTTTGGCAGCTGGCAAGTCTGTTTTAAATATGTTCAGTTATACGGGGGCGTTTTCTGTCGCTGCTGCTGTCGGTGGGGCTACTCAGACCACGAGTGTTGATTTGGCAAAACGCAGTTTGGAAAAGACCCGCGAACAATTTTCAGTTAATGGCATTGATCCAGATACCCAGCGTATCCATGTCATGGATGTCTTCAATTACTTCAATTATGCCCGCAAAAAAGACTTGCGCTTTGATGTGATCGTCTTAGATCCGCCGAGTTTTGCCCGCAACAAGAAAAAAGTCTTCTCGGTTGCAAAAAACTATGGCGATTTAGTCACAGATAGCTTGGAGATTTTAGCGCCAGATGGTTTATTGATCGCCTCAACGAATGCGGCCAATCTGTCCTCGAAGAAGTTTCAAGAAATGATCGAAGCGTCATTAGAGAAAGCACATGTTCCTTATGAATGTATTCAAAGTTATCGTCTACCAGCTGATTTTGCGGTAGATAAGCACTTTCCAGAAGGTAATTATCTGAAAGTATTCTTTTATCAAATGAAAAAGGAGTGAAGGAGATGAGCCGATCAAAACCAGTAACGTTAGATGGGAAAACACCCCTGATTTGTGTCCCATTGATTGGAAAAACCAATGAGGAAATTTTAAAACAAGCCCTTGCTGCTGAGGAATCAGAAGCACAGATCATTGAATGGCGCGTTGACCATTACAAACATGCAGACGATCAACAAGCGGTCTTAGATGCATTGTCTCATATTCGCACGACTTTAAAATCAAAAGAGCTACTTTTTACTTTTCGAACCATAGAAGAAGGGGGCGAGCGGCCGTTCACGTTGACCCAATACAAAGAATTGTGTTTAGCTGCTGCTGATTCAGGCTTGATCGATTGGATCGATATCGAATTAGAGAAAGCTGAATTTTTAGGTCGCGGCTTTATTCAAGAAATCAAAAAGGCACAGGTAAAGCTGATACTGAGCAATCATGATTTTGAGAAAACGCCAGAAGATGCTGTGTTGATTTTAAAAATCGGCGTAATGAATCAATTTGGTGCCGATGTTGGCAAGTTAGCGATGATGCCCAAGCAAGTCCAAGACGTTTTACGTTTAATGGGGATCATTACTAAAGCTCGTGGCTTCAACCAACTGCCGTTGGCGATCATGTCGATGGGGGAGCTGGGGAAAATCAGCCGTGTTAGTGGGGCATTGACTGGTTCGGTCTTTACTTTTGCTTCGTTGCAAGGGGCATCAGCACCTGGACAAATACCGATCGAACGAATGACCAACTACTTACAAGAATTTTCACTCAATGAGTAAGACCAGCCAAGGCCTTCTCTTAGAAGAAACCAAAACAAAAGAGGGATAAAATGGCGAAGAAGAAACAAAAAACCAATGCGATCCGTCAAGTAGAACAACAGAAAATCGCCTATAACGAATACACCTATGAGTGGTCGGAAGATCATCTCGATGCGCAATCCGTCGCTGCGCAACTAGCACGCCCGCAAGCTATCTACAAAACGCTGGTGGCAGTGGGGAACAAAACAGGACCGCTGGTGGCTGTGATTCCTGGAAATAGAGAAGTGGATCTGAAAAAGTTAGCCAAAGTCAGTGGAAACAAAAAAGTAGAGATGCTGCATCTGAGAGATTTAGAAGAGACGACTGGCTATATTCGCGGCGGCTGTTCGCCGATCGGGATGAAAAAGCTCTTTCCTACTTATATTGATCGTGGGGCGCAGACACTGGAAGAAATCGTGGTTTCTGCAGGAAAGCGCGGGTTGCAGATGGGGCTTGCCCCACAAGCGTTGCAACAATTGACAAGGGCGGTCTTTGCCGATTTGTTGGCAACTGAACACGAATAAAAAATCCCCGTGAACCATCTAGAGATGACGCTCACGGGGATTTTTTTGTGCTGTTTTATTCCATGACCTCAATATCGAAAACCTCGATATTTTCTAAACCACCATAAAAGTCAAACCACGGAGTGGCATATTGTTTTAGAATGGCGTTTAATTCTTCAACATTTTCTTTTCCTTGGGTGTCCAGCCATTCCAATAACGCTTTGGCCCCTTGTTTCCCATAAATTTCGACACTATCGCGCCAAGTTGCTCGACCACCTAAGATTCCTGAGAATTTGGCACCATGTTGACCAGCAAAGGTCAATTCATCGCGAAAGACATTCGCTGGAACTCCCGCACTCAAATAGATGAATGGTCGCGTCGCGGCGTCACTGGCTTCTTTGAAGTAATCGGCGGCTTCTTCTTGCGTATAAACGGCCTCTAAGCCTTCTTTTTGGAAGCCTTCAACTAAGTCGAACTGAACCGGTACTTCGACTTTCAAAATATCGATATGGTAGTGATCTTTCGTCAATTCCTGAATGGTTCGGATGACCTTGCTCGGTTTGATCTTGGCAAAAGCAGGTGATTTGTCATCTGTGATCTCATCATCATAGACGATTGGTTCCACAAATAACGGAATATCGGCCGCCTGCGCCTCCGTACCTAAACGCTCCAAAAACGCATGTTTGGTATCTAAAATCTCTTGCGGTTCATCTGGATTATAATAAACCAAGACTTTCGCAGCATCTGCCCCTTTTTTCACCAGGCGCTGCAACGATTCATTGGGTAAAATCTCAGGCAAACGACCCGGCGTGTTGACATCATAGCCTGTTTTTTCATAGGAAAGGATCAAGCCAGCATTGGGATTCTTTGCTTCGATCCCTAAGAAGCCATATTCCTCATCTAACAAAATACTGCTGACATATTTGGTCAATTCTTGGGAAACCAACTGCTTGAACTCATAAATGTGTTCCATCGTAAAGTCATCCGGTCCAGTTGCTGCCTTCATCATTTTTTTCATGGAACCACGTTGGTCGATCGCTAGTGCAGCAATCACACCATCCTCATTTGAAAGTTTTTGCATTCGTTCAAATTTACCTCTTGAAATTCGTTTCATTAAAAAAACCTCCCTCGATCTTGCTATCTTTAGTCTACGCCTACTTTGAGAAAAACCCAACTAATAAGCAAAAAGAGGGGGAGACCCAGGTGTTGACAGCAACGGGCAAGGATATTGCTGCCAACACCTGGGTCATCGATCAATAACTGAAATAACTCGCTGTTTCTGCTGCATTTTTTCCGGAGACATGTCCAGTACAAAACGCTGCTGTAATGTTGAAACCACCTGTATACCCATTGATATCCAGCAATTCACCGGCAAAATACAAGCCATTGATTTTCTTGCTCTCCATGGTTTTTGGATTGATTTCTTTCAGATGGACCCCGCCGCCCGTCACGAAGGATTTTTCTAATGGGAACGTGCGGACAATGGTGATTGAAAAGCCTTTGATCAAGGAAGCGAGCGCCGCCAACTGTTCTGGTGAGGCTTTTTCAGCAACCAGCTCATGCAGGTCTAGCTGCTGCAAAAAGAAGGTCATCAAGCGCTCAGGCAAAAAGCCAGCTAAAGCATTCGGCAATTGTTTCTTCGAAGCCGCAGACTGAATCAATTCTTGGGTCAAGGCTTCATGGGATTTTGCCGGCAGACAATCCAGAACAACCGTTACGGGTTGTTGCTTTTTCAATTCTTGATTTACAAAGGAGGAACAACGCAAAGCAGCAGGACCAGATAAACCAAAATGGGTAAACAAAAGATCCATCGTATGGGCGACAATAGGCTTTCCTTTTTGATCCAAGACACTCAACGTGATGTCTTGCAAGGAAATGCCTTGCAACGTCCGCTCTTGAATAAAGGATTCTTCTGAAACAAGCGGCGATTCGGTTGGATAAAGCGGCGTAATGGTATGGCCGACTTTTTTTGCCATCTTATAGCCGTCCCCCGTTGCGCCCGTGGAAGGATAGGTGCGGCCTCCTGTCGTCAGAATCACACTAGGGGCAGAGAACTCATCGGTTTCGGTTCGCACACCGCGAATTTGACTGCCGTCATGGATCAACTTTGTGACAACCGTGTTCGTCAACAGGGTGACGTGATGATCGTTGATTGCTTGAAGTAACGCTTCGACGATGGTTTTTGATTTGTTCGTCACAGGGAACATCCGTCCGTGGTCTTCTTCTTTTAAGACGACCCCCAAGTCAGCGAAAAACGCCATTACATCATAGTTATTGAATTGGGAAAACGTGCTATACAAAAATTTGCCGTTTCCCGGAATATGAGCAACTAAATCATCTACCGGCCGATTATTGGTTACATTGCAGCGTCCGCCGCCAGTCATCAATAATTTCTTGCCGATTTTTTTGTTTTTTTCGATTAATAAGACCCTAGCACCTTGTTTGGCAGCAGTGATCGCAGCCATCATGCCGCTCGTACCTGCACCCACAACAATGACATCATAGGTTTTTTCCATTCTTTTCACCTCTTTGGGATTGTAACACATCGGCTACGACTGCTGAAAGGATTGGTCGATTTTTTTCGAATGATAAAAAATTCTGACAATTCTAAAAAAAAGCGTGCAATTTCAGAAAATTTCTTTAAAATAGAAAATATCTTAAAGGAGGTAATGCACTATGACCAAAGCTTCAGCTTACGTGAAAGAAATTCAAGCGAAGATTCACGAGAAAGACCAACACCAACCGGAATTTCTTCAAGCAATTGACGAATTTTTGCCTACGATCGTTCCCTTTTTAGAGGAGCATCCAGAATATATTGAATCAAATATCCTTGCACTCTTAACTGAACCAGAACGTTTTATCCAATTCAGAGTCCCATGGCAAGACGATCAAGGCAACTGGCAAGTAAACCGTGGCTATCGGATTCAATTCAACTCGGCAATGGGGCCTTACAAAGGCGGCTTGCGTTTTCACCCAAGTGTCAACTTGAGTATCTTGAAGTTTTTGGCGTTTGAGCAAATCTTCAAAAACAGCTTGACAGGTCTGCCGATCGGCGGCGGCAAAGGCGGAAGTGATTTTGATCCAAAAGGCAAATCAGATGCCGAAGTGATGCGTTTTTGCCAAAGCTTTATGACGGAGCTGTCAAAACATATCGGACCTGACTTAGATGTTCCTGCTGGCGACATTGGTGTCGGAGGACGGGAAATCGGCTATTTGTTTGGTGCCTACAAACGATTGAAACAATACGATGCTGGTATTTTAACTGGTAAGCCATTAGACTTTTGGGGCAGTAAAAACCGCACAGAAGCAACGGGTTATGGTGCTGTTTATTTCGTTAAGCATTTATTGACAGACCTAGGTGAAACCTTTGAAGGCAAAAAAGCGATCGTTTCTGGAAGCGGCAATGTTGCGATTTATGCAATTGAGAAATTGCAAGAATTAGGTGCGATCCCTGTCACTTGTTCTGATTCCTCTGGTTTTATTTATGACAAAGACGGCATTGATCTGGCCTTATTAAAAGAAATCAAAGAAGTGAAGCGCGAACGTCTGACAGCTTATGCGAAAGAACGTCCATCAGCAGAATATCATGAAGGGGCATCTGTCTGGGATTTTGATACAACAGCGGAATTAGCCTTTCCTTGCGCGACCCAAAACGAGATTGATCTCTCACAAGCCAAACGTGCAAAAGCCAATGGTGTTCGGGTCGTTTCTGAAGGCGCGAATATGCCTAGCTCATTAGAAGCAGCAGAATATTTTATTGAAGAAGGAATTTTCTACTGTCCAGGAAAAGCAGCCAATGCTGGCGGCGTAGCCGTTTCTGCGTTAGAAATGAGTCAAAACTCCCAACGACTGCAATGGGAAAAAGCTGAAGTCGATGCCAAATTGGACGATATCATGAAGTCGATCTATGAAGCATGCCGTGATACTGCTGAAACCTTCGATCAAAAAAATAATTTTATGTTAGGTGCGAACGTCGCAGGCTTTGAAAAAGTTGCTAAAGCAATGTTTGCTCAAGGACTTGTCTAAAATCACCCAACAGGCTACCTATCAGGAATTACTTGAAAAAAGTTGGAAAAAAACGTAAAGTAGGTAGTGTATGAAAAACTATTTTTTCAAGGAGGACAAATCATGTCACACATCAAGTTTGACTATTCGAAAGTAGCACCATTCGTAAACGAATACGAATTGAGCTACATGCAAAGTCAAGTTACAGCAGCAGACAAACAATTACGCGAAGGAACAGGTGCTGGTAGCGACTTTTTAGGTTGGATCGACCTTCCTAAAAATTATGACAAAGATGAATTTGCGCGTATCAAAAAAGCGGCTGAAAAAATTCAATCTGATTCTGAAGTACTAGTCGTGATCGGGATCGGCGGATCTTATTTAGGAGCGAAAGCAGCGATTGATTTCTTAAATCATTCTTTCTTTAACTTGTTACCAAATGAAGAACGCAAAGCACCACAAATCTTTTTTGCCGGTAATTCAATTTCTTCAACTTACTTAGCAGATTTGATCGAAATCATTGGTGACCGTGACTTCTCTGTGAATGTGATATCAAAATCAGGAACTACTACTGAACCAGCGATCGCTTTCCGTGTTTTCAAAGAACGTTTGATTGAAAAATACGGCAAAGAAGAAGCCAACAAACGGATCTACGCAACAACGGATAAAGCGAAAGGTGCAGTAAAAGTTGAAGCAGATGCTGAAAACTGGGAAACTTTTGTGATTCCAGATGACGTCGGCGGCCGTTTCTCTGTATTGACTGCTGTTGGTTTATTGCCAATCGCTGCCAGCGGAGCGGATATCGATGCCTTGATGCAAGGGGCAGCAGATGCTAGCGATGCTTACGCAAGTGACGACCTTGAAAAAAATGAAGCGTATCAATATGCAGCAATGCGTAACATCCTTTATCGCAAAGGCAAAGTAACCGAATTGCTGATCAACTACGAACCAGGCATGCAATACTTCTCAGAATGGTGGAAACAATTATTCGGCGAGTCTGAAGGAAAAGACCAAAAAGGGATCTATCCTTCAAGTGCAAACTTCTCAACAGATTTGCATTCTCTTGGTCAATACATCCAAGAAGGCCGTCGCAATATCTTTGAAACCGTCGTAAAAGTTGAAAAACCACGCAAATCAATCGCGATCCCTACACAAGAAGCCGATCTTGATGGTCTTGGCTACTTAGAAGGAAAAGAAGTTGATTTTGTTAATACGAAAGCCTTTGAAGGAACGTTACTTGCCCATACAGATGGAGATGTACCAAATCTGTTAGTAAAAATCCCTACAATGGATGCTTACACGTTAGGGTACACGATGTACTTCTTTGAGATCGCTGTAGGAATTTCTGGCTACTTAAATGGCGTGAACCCATTTGACCAACCAGGAGTTGAAGCTTACAAGAAAAACATGTTCGCCTTACTTGGCAAACCAGGTTTTGAAGATCTTGCAAAAGAATTGAACGAACGTCTATAATAAGATAAAGAAACGCCTCGAGCCAGTTCTGATCGGCTCAAGGCGTTTTTATTTTATTTAATAACAAATCAGTAATCCAAAAAATCAGCGGTCTTCTTTTAATCCCCAAAGCAACGCAGCAGACAATAGTCCAAAGATACAGGTTTGAATAATTGGCATTTGACTCATCTCCTTTTGATTTTCTTTAGTATAAAATGAATTCTATTCAGTGGCACGAACAAAGCAGTGGGTTTCAACGAACGAAACTGTCATTTCTTGGTGACAAATGCGTGATGAACGAAAATAAACCGTTTTCATTTTGATGCTTTTTTGTTATTATATCTTTAAGAAAGAAAACGGTTGAGGTGAGGATATGGAGAATATTACGATTGGTGAAAAATATGTCTGCCGACCAGTAGGGGCGAGTAAGCCTGTGATCGGTGTGGTGGAAAAACTATACGTACATACGGCGTTGATCGTCGTTTCAAGTTGTGAAGAAGAAGATCAAGTACAAGTAGAAGCTTGTAATCGTCGGATGATCGTCAGCTTCAATAAAATTTTTACACAAACCAATGTTGCTTAACAAAAGAGTAAAAAATGCTGCTCCACGGATTACCGTGAGCAGCATTTTTCTTCGTGTGAGATCAGCCAACACCAATCACAAAGTTCAATAGTTTGTCTGAATAAGTCATGTCTTCTTCCGTCACACTCAACTCTTCATTTAAAATCCCCATTTGGTCGGTAATGATCCCGTCCACACCGTAAAAACGCATCCGGCTGATGGTATCCGCATCGTTGGGGGTCCAAACGAACACTTCCTTGCCGTCAGTCCGAGCAGAAGCGATGAAGTTGCGGTTGATCGTACTGTATTCCATTGTCAGAAAATCGGCACTAGTCAGTGGTGGGCCAACGACATTGAAGGGCATGATGTATCCTGACGTCAATTCAGGTGCTTTATCCTTTAATTCTTCAACAACTGTATAGGAGAGGCTTTGCATAATATGCCCATTTGCAACTAAATCCTCTTGGTATCGTTCTAAGAAGTCATCTACGAGCTGCGCAGTATCTTTTTGCTGAGTTTTGATCTCCACCAGCAGTTTTTGATCCAATTGGTTGGCAAGCGCCAAGTACTCGTCAAAAGTTGGAATACGGGCTGTCTGGTTGTTTTCCGAAACTGTCAGTGATTCGGCATAGCTCAAGGGTAATTGTTCTGGTTTTCCTTTGCCGCCGGTTAGTTGGCGGTAAGAAAAATCATGATAGACAATAAAATGACCATCACTTGTTTGCTGGACGTCCATTTCAACATAATCCGGGTGATACTTCTCACTAGTAAAGCGTAGTGCTTCAAGAGAATTTTGGACCCCTTGTCCGTCGCTTACCCCTCGATGGGAGATCGTTACCGGATGAATCGAAGCAGCTGAAGTCAGATAGTTCATATTATATAGACTAACACCGACACCGAAAAGCACCGTCACCAAGGTAAACAAGGAACTTTTTAGACCTAAGAAATGACGCTGGTTCAATGGTTCTTGGTGGAACCAGGAAGGAATCTCTGGTAAAAAACCTTCGTCATCCATGAAATCAACGATGATATAAAAAATAGCTACGGTCGATAAAATGACATTCAGTAACAAAATAAACTGTAAGAAAGTCATAATAAAAACAGCACTATACAAGGCATAATTCGGTGCAACAGCTTCGATTACTGCTTGAATCGTGATCAGCAAAGTAAAGCTAAGTGTCGTGATCAATAAGATGCTACCACTAATAAAAACAAACTGACCAACGATAGCAAAAAAGCGGCGTTTAGTCACTTGAAGGCTTTCTTTGATCGCTTTTCGAAAAGGCAAATCACGCAAAATCATTTCTGGCAAGGCAAAAATCACGCGAATTCCTAAATAGATCAACAAGACATAGATCAAGAGCACTGCTCCGATGATTACGACACGGTTGGCAAAAATGAAATCCATGATAAAGGCAGGGATTTTGATTTTTGCGAGTAAATCCGAATTAAAGCTCAACCCACCGATGGGTAGAATCAGTAAGAAGTAAAAGAGGAAAAATAAAAAGGTCATCGGCCGTAATTTTCGCAACTGCAAAACAGTCATCCGTAACAATTGGCGCAGGCTGATGGGTTGTTTCTTTTTGATAAAATAAACACTCAGCAACAAGAATGTAAACTCAAAAAAGACGGCTAATAAGATCAAAAGCAAAATCACTGTTAGTGAAAGCAATACGACAGGATGATCTGTAAAAATACTCCCGATATTGTCGAATGAAAGGTAAGGTAAGCCTCCCCGTCTTAGAACGAATTTGGTGGAAGAAGTTAATATGGGAATTACTAAGAACAACAAGGCACCGTGCATCAATAAGACATCACGGAAGTAGGCGTTGCTGTCTTTCAAAAAATCCCAAGTGTTGATGAAGCTGTTTTTTAAATAATTCATGGTTGTCATCCTAACAATAGTAAGTATTTTAGTTCTCTGGGTAATAAAGGTAAAGGCGGTAAAAAAAGCCGAACAGTTTAGCAGCAAGTTCGTCACAGGCATAGATCCTGTCTCAAACGTAGCTCCTTCACCTTCGGCTCAATAAATTGATCGCTTTTCTTACTCTAATTCTTATCCGCCTAACAAACCAGTTAAGAATGTCCCACCATAAATCAATGCCATACTGTACAAGAAAATTGAGGCAGGTTTTGCTAATAAAATAATCAACGTAAACTTCTTAACGGACATGTTGGTCAATCCAGCCATAAGACAAAGGGCATCATCTGGGGCAACCGGTAGAAAGATCGCAAGGGCGAAAAGTTTTTCAAATCGGCTTTGGTTATCTAACCAGCCAATGTATTTATCGTAAGTTTTGTCACTGATCATACTTAAAATGAATGGTTTACCGTATCGTCGGCCAAGCAGGAAAATAATGACAGAACCAATACTGATTCCTACATAGTTATAAACGAATCCTAGGTAAGGACCGAAAATCAAAACACCTGCAGCGCTGGAGACACCACCGGGAATGATTGGGATCACGACTTGCAAGATCTGCAATAGGATAAAGACGATTGGTCCTAAGATAACAGAATTTCCAACTAGACCTCGTAAGGCATTAATGTCTTTGAAAACACCTAGATTGATAAAATAGATCGTTAATGCGATAGATAAACCTAAGCCAATAATAGAAATCGTATTAATGATACGACGAGAAGTTGCTATGCTCACAGGACTTCATCTCCTTTTTGTTTCATAATCTCACTATACGGGGTGAGACCAGAAAAATCCAGTAAAACAAATGACAAACGTCAAACAGTTTTGTAAGGTATGCCTTTATTATAAGAGAAGTCCGCAAAGAAAACATTGTACCAAAGTCTGAAATAAGAAAAATTTATAGTTTCGGCACGCTATTAGTTTTAGGAGGCTTTTTTATCTGGGTGACGTTTTTTTGTGCGCTTCACTTGCCAACGATTGACGATCTTTTCAACCACACTCGTCATCATGAAGCCTCCGGCGATCGCCCCAGCAGTGATAACCACGATCATCAGATTTTCAAAGCCGACAAAGTTGTCTCCTAAAGCAAATTCTCGAACGGCTTTATAGGCAGGTCCACCCGGTACGAGGGGAACGAGACTAGGAATGTTAAAAATGATCATAGGCATTTTTTTTCTGCGGGAAAAAAAGATGCTGACGCAACCGACAGCAAATGCGGCTAAAAAGTTGGCGCTACCTAAACCATAGCCAATCGTTTTTAATGACCAATAGATCATCCAGCCAACGGTTCCGGCAATGCCTGTGGCAACCAAAGCTCTTTTAGGAATATTAGTCAAAATGCCAAAGGTCACGGTGCTTAAAAAGCTGAAGGAAAGGTGAATAAAAATCGTCATGAGATCCCTCCAAATAAGGTGAAGACCGTAGCGATGCCGACACCGATCGCGGCAGCTGTGAAAATGGCTTCAGTACCTCGGGCGGTTCCGCTGATGAGATGACCCGCCAAGATATCGCGAAAGGAATTGGTGATCGCTACACCAGGAACTAAGGGCATGACGGCACCGATAATCAAATTATCGACGTTTTGTGCGACATGAAGGGAGACCGCTAAGACAGACAAAGTACCGATTAGTAAAGAGGCGCAAAACATATCCAAAAAGCGGATATCGATCACTTTCTTGACCCAATACGCGCATAAAAATCCCAGACAGCCAATAATGAAGGTCGGTAGAAAGTCAAACCAAGCACCGCCAAAAATAATCATTAAGGTACTGCTGACTACACCAGCACTAAGGACCTGCAGCCAGTAGGGGAAACTTGGTGTTGTCGGATTGACCTTTTTTAATGCCTCGTGCAGTTCCGCTAAAGAAATTTTCTTTTCTGCATAAGCACGAGAGAGTCCGTTAACGGCAACGATTTTTTCGAGATTGATGACTCGATCATGGACATTTTCTACTTGCGCATAGTGACTGCTGCGCAAACCCATAAAAAGACCAGTTGCTGTTACATAACTAATACTACCTTGCTCCCCAGCGTTGGCTGCAATTCGATTCATTGTATCTTCTACTCGATAGACTTCCGAGCCGTTTTCCATCATGATTTTTCCTGCTAATAAGCAGGTCTCCAATAATAGCTCTTTTGATTCAGCCATTTCCAAACCCCTTTTTCAATCGAATTTGCGCACTACAATCTTAGTGTACAATTTCAGCGAGTTTTCAACAAGAAAGAAAAGTAGATTTGAAAAATAACTAGCAACCTATACGCAGGATTTTTTGTGATAAGTGAAAGGAGAGGCACTTCTCTTTATTCGTAAAGATTCATGTTTAATGAGCAAAGTGAATAGAAATAAGATAACGGATGGAGTGTTTTATTTTAAAAAAATGAATAACTCGGTTACAATTAAATAAATAAAAAAAGGGGGATTTATTGATGCGAAGGAAGGTCTATACAAGAGAACACATTTTGAAGGCCGCTTATGAACTGATCAATAGAGAAGGTTTTGGCAACTTTACGGCACGGAATATCGCTAAGCACATGGGAATTTCTACTCAACCAATTTATCTTGAGTTCGAAAATATGCAGGACTTAAAAAATACTTTGGTAGAGGCTGTTTTCAAAGATTTATCGGAAAATGTTTTTCCAGTTGTTCGAACAGGAGACAAACTCGTTGATTTAGGCCTGAATTATATACGCTTCGCGCAAGAGCAGCACAATCTCTACATCGCCCTTTTTATCGATGATTATGGCGGTGGGAAATTGATGCATGATTTTTCATCCACCTATTTCAAATCCTTGATCAAATCAGAAGAAAAATATGCAGATCTATCCGAAGATGCGATAAATGCACTACATAATGGCGCATGGATCGTTGTGACTGGTTTGGCTTCCTTAATGTCGGCGGGTATTATCACACCCACCGATGACCAAATCATCAAAATCATCAACGAGACGATCGAAGGCGTAATCGAAAAGAAAGAAAACTATATTTTCGATTAAAGAATAAAAAATCTGTATCCATTTCTATTTTGGATGCAGATTTTTCTTGACATTTTTTGTGAAACTAGCGAAAATAACTGTTATGGAGAGTTGGCAGAGTGGTAATGCAGCGGACTCGAAATCCGCCGACCCGGTTCATCCCGGCGCGCAGGTTCAAATCCTGTACTCTCCTTATACCAACGCTTTAGAGCGTCTAGCCTATCTTTCGAGATAGGCTTTTTTGTTTGTTATGGGCAGAGAAGATAATTGACTGCCGAGCTTGATCGATAACCATCTGAAAAAACCTCAGTTTACACTCAATCGGGAAATCAACAGAAATACACTAATTCGCTGAACCCCTTTTTGCTTGTGGTCCTCTACAACAAACGAAAAGAATCAATCGGGCAAACGTGTTAAGGCGTATTCAATTTGTTCAGAAGTAAAGCCTTCATAGGAAAGTTGGTTCGCCACACGCTCATCTGATAAGGATAAATTTTGCGAGTAGCGAATTGCTTTTTTCAATGCTTGCTCATTCCAATCGGCATCCACAGTGGCTACGGCAAAGTCTGCTGCGCTCTCAGAAAAATCTTCATAGAGTAGTTGGCGTTTCAAGCTCGACTGAGAAAACGCATTGCTGGATAAGTATCTTTCTGCACGATTCAGTGCATTTCTTTCTTCACGAGAAAGTTGAGGTGTATGTTGCTCGTTGTTTGCGGGTTCTTCTTGTTGTGCGCTACTTGCTTCGTTGTTGCCAGCTTTTTGTTCTCCTTGTGGTTGTTCCATGGAAGCAGCGGCATCGCCAAAGGATTCGCTTTGCCTTGATTCGTTACGTAAAGAAAGGCTTAATTGCGCAGTGATGCTATCGAAAGATGTCACATCTTGGTAGAAGGACAAGCCACCATAAGAAAACAAGGCAATAAAAGCGGAAGCGACAATGATCAAAACGTTTCGATCTCGTTTTGCATTTTGTTTTACAAGCCCAATATAAAATAAGACAATGCCAAAAACGAAACAGAACAATCCAATGAAAAACAAAATGGCGAAAAAGGTAGCCATAAAAATTCCTCCTAAATAAAAGTCTCCTGAAAAGACAATAGTACTATGTTCTGTACCAGAAAACAGATTTGTCTTTTATGAATAGAGGAAAAGGATGATTTGACAAATGTAACGTGTATGCTATTAATGGATCATTCATAAGTATTAAAGGAATGACGCTCAAGAATGACTAGTGAAATAGATGGTAAACTTAATAAAAGCACAGTTGTATCAGTAGGAGGGAAGAAGATGGATTTTGAAGAAAAAGATTACTTTATGCGTTACACAAAAGTTGCGGCACAGGGATTGAGCAAATTTATTACGCAAGGATCTGTTGATGAAATCTTACAGCTAGATGAACAGCAAAGCGGTCAAAAGCAAGAAACGGATACTGAAAAAGATAAGAGCGAGCCAAAAAACAAGAAAGCACCTAGCTAATTATTTCCTTAGCGAGGTGCTTTCAATACGAATCGGTATCCTTCATTTGGATGAACTCCTTATGCAGCTTTTTTCAATTCTTGTACAGCTTGCTCGATCGTAATTCCAGTCGCAAAATGATTCGCATCTTTTTTATCGAAAACGATAAATAAATTCAATTTGGTATCCAGAGTTACACGATATTGTAGATCTGTGTTATAGAATGTCATAGTCATTCTCCTTTCTTAAAACTTGTCATTGAAAGGCAACGGTTAGTTGATAACGAAATTCCATAGTTAGAATAACACTTTTTTTCACAATAGTCCAATAAAACTATCAAACGAAAAAATCTGACTGATTATTTTCAGGAAATCAATGCTGAGAATGGAAGCAAAAGAAGTTTGCTAGAGTCAGTAAATTCGGGAAAAGTATCTTTGTATATTTCAGAAAAATAGAATTCATAAAAAATTTCTTAAGAATTTTGAGGATAGCTATTTTCTTAGATAACAAATTTGTAAGATTGAGAGTATGAGATGATTGGAAACCTTGATATCATAAGGTTTATCTTCAAATTGTGTTTTGTGCAAAAATATATTGATTGTATTTTTTTGAAAAAGAGATCGTATCTCTTGAATTCTATGGTATGATTTACTTTAGAAAAATGAAAATGGATTATGAAAACGGATGTGAAAATATGTGCGGAATTGTCGGCTTTGTCAATTCAAAAGATCAAAAAGAAATCATTATTGAACGCATGATGGACCGGATCGTTCATCGCGGACCAAACAGTTCAGGGAAATTTACCGACGACCGAGTGGCATTAGGGTTTCGTCGTTTATCGATCATCGACTTAGAAGGTGGCTCACAACCAATTTTTAATGAGGATCAAACAAAAGTAATCATTTTTAATGGTGAAATTTACAACTTTCAAGTATTGCGGGAGGAATTGATCCAAGCAGGTCATGTCTTTTCTACCCATGCGGATACCGAAGTAGTCTTACATGGCTATGAAGAGTGGGGCATTGATGTGTTGCAGCGCCTGCGGGGAATGTTTGCGTTTGCCATCTGGGATACTCAAAAACAAGAGCTTTTCGGCGCGCGGGATCACTTTGGCATCAAACCGTATTACTATGCGCAAATGAATGGCAGTTTTATGTTTGGTTCTGAAATTAAGAGCTTTTTGCCTCATCCAGATTTCAAGAAAGAATTAAACCAAGAGGCGTTGAAACCTTATTTGACGTTCCAATACTCGCCTTTGAACGGAGAAACCTTCTTTAAAGGCGTTCATCGTTTGCAAGAAGGGCATTATTATCTGTTTAATGAACAGGGATTGACGATCAAGCAGTACTGGGATGCAGATTTTTCAGTGAAAGAAAATCATTCAAGAGAAGAATGGGTCGACAAAATCGATCAAGCAGTCCAAGAATCGATTGCCGCTCATCAAATCAGTGATGTTGAAGTCGGCTCATTTTTATCCAGTGGTGTCGATTCAAGTTATGTGGCCTCGGTCTTGCGCCCAGATCACTCATTTTCAATTGGGTTTGATGACAAAACCTACAACGAAGCGATCGAAGCCCGCAAATTGACGGAAAAACTCGGTTTGAACAACACAGCAGCAGTTATTGATGGTGAAATGTCCTTTGAGGCATTCCCGTTGATTCAGTATCACTTGGACGAACCAGATTCTAACCCAAGCTGTGTCCCTTTGTACTTTTTAGCCAATCTGGCAGCACAACAAGTGCGGGTCGTTCAATCTGGGGAAGGGGCAGATGAATTATTTGCTGGTTATGCTGCCTATGGCTTCCACACAAACTCTAAAGCGGTCCGCGTTTTGCCCAAGGGTTGAAAAAATTGCCGCAAAACATCCGCTTTCGTTTAGGGCGTCAAATCGGCAAAATGAAAAACTTCCATGGTCGAATTCATCTTTATGAAGCAACGGCACCTGCCCAAGACTTCTTTATCGGGCAAGCCCTGGTCTTTGAAGAAGAGGAAGCACTACAGCTTTTAAAACCAACGTATCAAAAAGGACCCTCTGTTGCTGAAATCGTTGCGCCTCATTATGAGAAAGTCAATGGTCTCAAAGACGAGGTCAATAAGATGCAATATTTGGATCTTCATCAGTGGATGCCGAAGGATATCTTGTTAAAAGCAGACAAAATGTCCATGGCGAGTTCCTTGGAATTACGGGTTCCTTTATTGGATATCGAGATGCAAAAGTTGGCGCAAACAATCCCGACGAAATATTTGATCAATCAAAACAACACGAAAGATGTGTTCCGACAAGCGTCAAACCGTCATTTGCCAAAAGAATGGGCAAACCGTGAAAAACTAGGCTTTCCTGTACCTATCAAGGCATGGCTGAAAGAAGGAACCGGGTATGAAGCAGTCAAAGCACTTTTTGAGTCAGACTTTGCGGCAACCTTCTTCGATCAAACAGCGATTTTGCAAATGCTAGAAGACCATCGCCAAGGAAAACCGAATCTTCAACGAAAAATCTGGACGATCTTTACGTTCTTGACCTGGTACAAAGTATTCTTTATTGATGAATCGATTCCCGAAGCCAAAGAAATCGTTTATGAAACACTTTGATTTGAATATGGAAGCAAAAAAAGCTGATGCGGATATCCCGCATCGGCTTTTTTTATAGACCTAAATATTTTTCCAAGTAATCGACCATGCCATCTTCCACATTGGTTTTGTCGGTAACATCATTGGCGATTGATTTTAATTGCTGCGTGCCATTCGCCATGGCAACGCCCCAACCCGCATAATCCAGCATCTCCAAATCGTTGTGTTCATCACCAAAAGCGATGATATCTTGCCGATCCAAAGACAAAGAATCCGCGATCACCGAAAGACCAAGTGCTTTATGGACTCCTTTTGGTACGATCTCTAAGATGGCTTGAGGTCCGCCCCATGTTCGAACATCGACTGCATCGTCAAATTGATCCTTGATACGTAAAGAAACAGATTCTGCTAATTCATTTTCGGTTTTCACCAGTAATGAAGTGGGATCCGTTTTTAAATTTGCTAATAGATTTTTTTCGGAAGCATTGCCCGAAAAGAAAAAGTGTTGATCAAATCCGCTTAGGTCATCGATGAAAAAGGTTTCGCGATTTTCTGCTGCCACAAACGTCAGCCCCAGCTGCTCTTTTTGTGCCATGAGCTCAAACGCAATTTCTCGAGAGATCGAATGCTCCATTTCATTTGCCCATACTTGTCGAGGTTTATGGACCAACCCACCGTTAAAATTGACCATTGGTGTTGTGAGCGCCAATTCTTTATAGAATTGATCGCTCATCCGAAAAGGTCTTCCGGTAGCGATGGTAACAAAGTGTCCCGCTTTGGTGGCGCGAACCAGTACCTCACGTGTGCGAGGGGAAAGTTGGGATTCAGTATTTAAGGTTGTGCCATCTAAATCAATGGCGATGATTTTTGGTTTCAAAAGACTCGCTCCATTCTCTTATACTAGTGGCTTAAGTGTAACATATTTCTGTCATTTCACAATACAAGTAAGTTTTCGATAAGTTTTCATAATATTTACAAAGTAAAACACGAACATTAAACATTTTTGGTTCGTTTTATTCGGAAAAAGGTTTGAAAAGCGAAAATTATTCCCTTATAATTTGTAATTGTTCGATGAAAAGCGTAATTATTCATTTTTTCTTTTCATAGAAACGATTAAAGTTCAGGAGTGAAACATAACATGGAAAAGTTTTTCAAATTAAAGGAGAATAAAACGACGGTTTCAACAGAAGTAATGGCCGGGGTCACCACCTTCTTCGCGATGAGTTATATTTTGTTTGTGAATCCGACGATTTTATCTGCTGCAGGCATGCCGTTTCAAGCTGTTTTCTTAGCAACGATCATCGCTTCAGTGATTGGTACCCTGATCATGGGCTTATTTGCAAATGTGCCTTATGCGCAAGCGCCTGGAATGGGACTTAATGCATTCTTCACCTTTACCGTTGTTTTTGGTTTGGGCTATTCGTGGCAGCAAGCATTAGCGATGGTTTTCATCTGCGGCTTGATCAACATTTTTATCACGGTCACTCGAATCAGAAAAATGATCATCCATGCGATTCCAGAAAGCATGCAGCACGCAATCGGTGGCGGGATCGGGATCTTTGTGGCTTATGTAGGGATCAAAAATGCCAACTTGCTAAACTTCAGTGCAGACACTGCCGCAGTGACTGGTTCAGTTGTTGACGGTGAGACGATCGTGAGTGCCAATTTTAATGGGGGGATCGTCCCAGCTTTGGCGAATTTCAATAATGCACCTGTTTTGTTAGCAGTGATTGGTTTAGTAATCACTACTTTGTTAGTAGTGAAAAATGTTCGTGGGGCAATTATTTTTGGTATTTTTAGGAACGACGATCATCGGTATTTTGATGGGTGTGGTGGATTTAAGTGCCATTGATTGGCACGGAAATTCATTAGGTAGCTCGATCAGCGAACTAGGCATCACCTTTGGCGCTGCGTTTGGCTCTGAAGGAATGGGCTCACTATTCAGTGATTCTGCCAAAATCCCTCAAGTAATCATGACGATTTTAGCGTTTAGCTTATCAGATGTCTTTGATACGATCGGTACCTTTATCGGGACTGGACGTCGTACAGGGATCTTTTCGAAAAAAGATGAAGAAGCGGTTGAAAACAGTAACGGGTTGAACACGAAGATGGATAAAGCCCTTTTTGCAGATGCCGTAGCCACTTCTGTAGGTGCCATCGTAGGGACCTCAAATACAACGACTTATGTGGAATCAGCAGCTGGTATCGGTGCTGGTGGACGCACGGGCTTGACTTCTGTTGTAGTGGCAGCACTCTTTGCGATCAGCAGTATCTTTTCTCCACTGATCTCAATCGTTCCCGCACAAGCGACAGCACCAGCGTTGATCTTAGTTGGGGTAATGATGATGGCTTCGTTTGCAGACATCAAGTGGACCGATCTAGAAGAAGCAGTTCCCGCTTTCTTCGCGTCTATTTTTATGGGTTTGTCTTACAGTATTTCCAACGGGATCGCTGTTGGTTTCATTTTCTACGCATTAGTGAAAGTAGTGAAAGGAAAAGCCAACGAAGTGTCTCCGATCATCTGGGTCGTCAATGCGTTGTTTATCCTAAACTTTGTCATTTTGGCTTTGATCAGTTAAGTTTAATGAAGAAAATCTTTCTGTATGTTACCTGCAGAAAGATTTTTTTATTTGATTATTACTCACGATACGGTATAGTATTTGTGAAAGAAGGTTTGTAAATGAAGATTGATTGGAAACGAAATCTACTGATTTCATGGGTAGGTTGTTTTTTTACGGGTGCCAGTTTTAGTCTTGTCATGCCATTCATTCCCTTATATATAGAAGAGTTAGGCGCTCCAGAGAGTCAAATTGAGTTGTTTTCTGGATTAGCAATCTCAGTAACGGCGTTTGCGGCGGCTATCATTGCTCCAGTATGGGGAAATCTAGCAGATCAAAAAGGTCGTCGTTTAATGATGATTCGCGCGGCTGCGGGGATGACAGTGACGATGGGTTCTTTGGCTTTTGTACCGAATGTCTATTGGTTATTGATCATGCGTTTCTTTACCGGAATTTTATCGGGGTATATTCCAAATGCGACTGCGTTGATCGCTTCGCAGGCGCCTCGAGAAAAAAGCGGTTGGGCGCTTGGGACATTGGCTACAGGAGCCATCGCAGGGAATTTGATTGGTCCTTCCATGGGTGGGGCGTTGGCGCAATGGTTTGGCATGAAAAATGTTTTTATCATTACTGGTGTTGTGCTGCTAATTACGCTCTTGCTTACGATTTTTCTCGTTCAAGAAGATTTTGAGCCGGTTGAAAAGGGCGATTTGCTGTCCATCAAAGAAATTTTTGGTCAAATCAAAAATATGCAGTTGCTTGTCGGTTTGTTTATTACGTCACTGATTTTACAGCTAGGTGTAACGAGTATCAGCCCGATCCTTACATTGTATATTCGTGATCTAAGCGGGAACAGTGGCAATATTTTGTTTGTCAGCGGATTGATCGTCTCTGTTGCTGGTGTTTCGGCAATCATCTCTTCGCCATTTTTAGGCAAAATCGGTGATCGTTACGGCAATCACAAGGTATTGTTAGGCGGTTTATTGCTATCATTTTTCTGTTTCATTCCGATGGGCTTTGTTTCTACTCCGTTTCAATTAGGCGTGTTGCGCTTCTTGCTTGGTTTTTCTACCGGTGCCTTGATGCCGTCCATCAATACACTGATCAGCAAGATCACCCCGATGGAAGGGGTCAGCCGCATCTACAG
Source organism: Enterococcus sp. OL5 (assembly GCF_006491895.1). Lineage (NCBI taxonomy): Bacteria > Bacillati > Bacillota > Bacilli > Lactobacillales > Enterococcaceae > Enterococcus > Enterococcus sp. OL5. The sequence goes on along the minus strand of NZ_VHIL01000008.1, from coordinate 12,343 downwards.
CTACAACCAAATGTTCTCTAACTTTGGGCAAGTGTTAGGTCCGATGGTCGGCTCAACGGTAGCAGCTGGTTTTGGTTATCCCGCTGTCTTTTGGGTAACTAGTGGGTTTGTACTGATCAATATTTTTATCTCAGGATTTAATTTCCGTAAAAGCTTGCGCAAAACGGACATCAGTGAATAGTTGAAAAGAAAAAAAAACCAGTTACAATAAAGGTAACTGGTTTTTTTTTAATGGCTTGTCTTTTCAGGCGCTGGTGCGATAATACCAACAAGAATGATCACCACACCTGTGACCAAAGAGATGATTGAAGTTAATTGAAAATCATAAGTTGCTCCAGCAAGTGAGCTGCCTAGATAGCCAACGACTTGACCTAATACAAAAGTCCAAAATAAAGTGACTAGGTAACGCATGACGACACCTCTTTTCTGCGTATCTTCCATTTCGACTTTAGTTTATCACAAAAATATTTATTGTAAAGATTTTCATTTTTTCATTTTGTTTTTCAAATCTATTTACTAGCAGAAAGAAAGAGAATTTTCATTTTTGGAGGGATTTCAATGTATTCACAGCTCACCACCTTAAGCGCCTATTCGTTGCTGCAAAGTACGATCAAAATTCCTCACTATATAGAGCAAGCCAAAAAGATGGGCTATCAGACATTGGGTCTGACCGATCATAATGTTCTCTATGGCGCGGTCGAGTTTTATCAACAATGCCTAGCACAGGGCATCAAGCCGATTTTTGGCGCTTTGTTCGACTGTACCTTCGGAGAGGAATCAATGTCCTTTCCATTGTACGTATTTGCAAAAAACCTCAAGGGCTATCAAACCTTGATGCGTTTATCAAGTGAAAAAATGATCACCGAGCAGTTGAATTTAGCTGCTTGTGATTCTTTGCAGGATCTCTTTGGTTTGCTGCCTGAAGGCGAAGGCTTTTTGCCGTCTCAGCACGATGATTTAGAAGCTAATCAAAAAGTACTGCAAGCAATCAGCCATAAATTTGATTCTGAGAGCTTGTTTTTAGGCATTACTAGCAAGGGGCTAGATTCAGAAACGATCGCTTGGTTTAACGAGCAAAACATTGCACCATGTGCGTATCAACCAATCGCGGCTTTAGCACAAGAAGAAGCCTTTGCAGTCAAAGTGATGACCCATATCAAAGAGGGCTCGCAAATTGAAGACTTTCGTCAGGCAAAAGAGCAAGCGACTACGCAGTTTTTTTTACAACCGGCAGACCAATTGACTGCGGCATTTGGCGAAGCGTCGCAGGCATTGATGAATAATCAGCGGATTGCAGCTGAATGCGCCGTCGAGCTGCCACTGCATCAGCGGCTATTGCCTCATTACCCGTTACCAGCAGAAGAAAATGCTGCAGACTATTTGCGGAAAATTTGTTTTGAACGTCTGCCTCAACGTGTTGCCCACGTTACATCGGCGTACGAACAGCGTTTGGATTATGAGTTGTCTGTCATCCATAAGATGGGCTTTGATGATTACTTCTTGATTATTTGGGACGTCATGGACTTTGCCCACCAACAAGAAATTGTTACCGGAGCTGGACGGGGATCTGCTGCCGGAGCACTGGTGGCGTATGTTTTATCGATCACCGACGTGGATCCAATCAAATACGATCTTTTGTTTGAACGATTCTTGAATCCAGAACGTTACACGATGCCTGATATCGATTTAGACATTCCTGACAATCGCAGAGATGAGATTTTACAATATGTGCGCCAAAAATACGGGCAAGAATATATGGCACAGATCGCCACGTTTGGCACCATGGCGGCCAAAATGGTTCTGCGAGATGTTTCTCGTGTCTTTGGTCTTTCGCAAAGTGAAGCCAATCGCTGGTCAAAAGCCATCCCCAATGCCTTGAAAATGACCTTAGATCTTGCTTATGAACAATCCAATCAGCTGCGAGAATTGGTGTCGTTTAATGAGCGCAACCAAGTAATGTTTCAAGTCGCCAAAATTTTAGAAGGCTTGCCACGTCACGTATCGACTCATGCCGCTGGTGTGGTGATCAGTGACAAGAATTTGCTTGATCTGGTTCCCTTGCAAGAAGGCAGCGATGGGATCTGGCTGACCCAATTTACCATGAATGACGTAGAAGCCATCGGCCTATTGAAGATGGATTTTTTAGGCTTGAGAAACTTGTCGATCATTGATAATACCTTGAAAGGTATCAAACGAATCAGCCAACAAATCGTAACCCAAAAAGAGATTCCTCTTGATGATCCAGCAACATTGCGTTTGTTTCAAAAAGGCGAGACCGCAGGGATCTTCCAATTTGAATCAGCGGGAATACGCAATGTGCTGCGTAAGTTAGGACCAGAAAGTATCGAGGATATTGCCGCAGTCAATGCCTTGTATCGTCCAGGACCGATGCAAAATATCGATACCTTTATTAAGCGGAAAAAAGGACAAGAGCGGGTCTCTTATCCGGATGACAGCTTGATTCCGATTTTGCAAAACACTTACGGAATCATTGTCTACCAAGAGCAGATCATGCAAGTAGCTTCCAAAATGGCTGGTTTCAGCTTAGGACAAGCAGATATTTTGCGGCGAGCAATTAGTAAAAAGAAAAAAGACGTCTTGGATGAGGAACGTCGTCATTTTGTGCAAGGTGCCTTGGCCAATCATTATGACGAAAAGACCGCTAATTTGGTCTATAACTATATTGAACGCTTCGCCAACTATGGGTTTAATCGATCCCATGCGTTTGCCTATTCCTTTATCGGCTTTCAAATGGCGTACCTGAAAGTGCACTATCCAGCACCATTTTTTGCTTCGATCCTGCATTCGGTACGCAACACTGCCAGCAAAATGAAAGAATACTTAAATGAAGCCGCACGTTACGGCGTAGAAGTGCTGCCACCATCGATCAATACCAGTGGGTTTAGTTTTCAACTGCAAAACGAGAAACAAATCCGTTTTGGGTTCAGCAGTATCAAAGGGATTCGGCGCGACATGATCCAAGACATTTTGGCAGAACGAAAAGAGCATGGCAATTTCACGTCTATGGATCAATTTTTGCTTCGCTTGAATCAGCGGAACAGCAAATGGTTAAAATTGGATTATTTATTGCCGCTTTTGAGCATTGGCGTTTTCGATGTGATTGCCCCCAATCGAAAACAAGCACTGATCCAGCTAGAAGGAAAGATCCAAAATATTACTTATAGTGGCGGCAGTTTGGATCTCTTAGAAACTATGGCATTAAAAGAAGAAGCCGTTGCCGATTACAAACTGGAAGAAAAACTGGCTTTGGAAGAAGAATATTTAGGTGTTTATTTGTCTGGCCATCCCGTGGAACAGTTTCAAAAATTGCACCAATTAAAACAAATCACGGATATTGCTGATCTGGTTCCAAACGAACGAGTGCGTATTCTTTTGTATGTCCGCAAGATTCGGGAGATTCGTACAAAAAAAGGCGAACAAATGGCGTTTGTCGAAGGAACGGATGCCAGCAAGGAAGTTTCAGTAACGATTTTTCCCATCGTTTATCGACAAGTGCGTTCCTTGATCGAAGAAAATGCTGTTCTCTATATTGAAGGAAAGGTCGAGGTAAGTCGTTACAATGGTGAAATCCAACTCATTGCTGATAAAATAGACTTAGCAGAAAACGTTCAGAACAAAATTGCGTCACAAACTTGCTACTTAAAGATTTCTGCTGCAGCTGAAACGTCGCACCTGCAAGCATTGTCGAAGGAAATGAAGCAGCATCACGGAAATATTCCAGTGGTGATGTTCTATGAAAGCAGTGGCAAGAAAGTGTTGTTAGCAGATGAAAACTGGGTAACGGATGAGCCAGACTTTGTCACACAACTGAAGACATTATTAGGAAATGGAAATGTAATTTTCAAGTAATTTTCCGAAAACGGCAATTCAACTTACACTTTTTTCAACTTTTTCCCACTATTTCAAGACATTTTCATGGAATAATGGTAGAATATGTCTCGTGGTTATTACTTGAAAACTAGCAAACAGGGGCTTCCCTAAACAAAATCTTTTGATGAGGTGAAAGAATAATGAAACGCATTGGAATTCTAACCAGTGGCGGCGATGCACCAGGAATGAACGCAGCGATTCGCGCAGTTGTCAGAAAGGGTATTTTTGACGGACTTGAAGTATACGGAATCAACTATGGCTATGCCGGACTAGTCGCAGGCGACATTCGTCGCTTAGATGTTGCTGATGTTGGTGACAAAATTCAACGTGGTGGAACATTCTTATATTCAGCACGTTATCCAGAATTTGCGACACAAGAAGGACAATTAAAAGGAATCGAACAATTAAAGAAATTTGGCATTGAAGGGCTAGTCGTGATCGGTGGAGATGGTTCTTACCATGGTGCGATGGCACTTACTCGCCACGGTTTCCCAGCAATCGGGATTCCAGGAACGATCGATAATGACATTCCAGGAACAGATTTCACGATTGGTTTTGATACAGCAATTAATACTGTCTTGGAATCGATTGACCGTATCCGTGATACAGCGACATCACATGTCCGCACCTTTGTGATCGAAGTAATGGGTCGCGGTGCTGGCGATATCGCTTTATGGTCAGGTGTGGCCGGTGGTGCGGATGAAATCATCATTCCAGAACATGATTTTGACATGCAAGTTGTTGCTGATCGTATCCGTGAAGGACGCGACCGCGGGAAAAAACATTGCTTGATCGTTTTAGCCGAAGGTGTGATGGGCGGAAATGATTTTGCTGACAAACTTTCTGAATACGGCGATTTCCATACCCGTGTATCAATTCTAGGACACGTTGTCCGTGGTGGTTCACCAAGCGCTCGTGACCGTGTGTTAGCAAGTAAATTTGGTTCATATGCTGTTGAATTATTGCAACAAGGCAAAGGCGGTCTATGTATCGGTATCGAAAACAATGAAATGATTGCTTCTGATATCATCGATACCCTTGAAAACAATCGTCACAAACCAGATCTTAGCTTGTATAACTTGAACAAAGAAATCTCATTCTAAAGAGATTTTTAAGCAACGCAACAGTAATTTTGTAAAAAAAGCTTATTAGCTATTTTAAATAAATGAATAGGAGCGTTTAGTAATGAAAAAAACAAAGATCGTAAGTACATTAGGACCAGCAAGTAACAGTGTGGAAATTATTTCTCAACTGATTGAAGCCGGTGCGAATGTCTTCCGCTTTAACTTCTCTCATGGAGATCATGAAGAACAATTAGCGCGTATGACAATGGTTCGTGAAGCCGTAAAGAAAACTGGTAAAGATGTCGGTATCCTTTTAGATACAAAAGGTGCTGAAATCCGTACAACTGTACAAAATACGACAGAAGCAGACTTTGGTCGTGCTGGATACATCCAATTCAACGTTGGCGATGAAACACGCATTTCAATGGATCCAGAACACAAAGGAACAAAAGAAAAAATTGCTGTAACTTATCCTGGTTTATTTGAAGATGTTCATGTGGGCGGACACATCTTGTTTGATGATGGCTTGATCGACATGGAAATCAAAGAAAAAGACGAAGCAACTCGTGAATTAGTGGTTGTTGTTAAAAATGCTGGAATGTTAGGATCACGTAAAGGGGTCAATGCTCCTGGCGTATCAATCAGCTTACCTGGTATTACTGAAAAAGATGCAGAAGATATCCGTTTTGGTCTTGATAACGATATCGACTTCATTGCCGCTTCATTTGTACGTAAAGCGCAAGACGTTTTAGAAATTCGTGAAATTTTAGAAGAAAAAGACATGACTCATGTGCAAATCTTCTCTAAAATCGAATCACAAGAAGGTATCGACAATATCGATGAAATCATCAAAGTTTCTGATGGTATCATGGTTGCTCGTGGTGACATGGGTGTTGAGATCCCTGCTGAAGAAGTACCAATGGTTCAAAAGAGCATCATCAAAAAATGTAACGCTGCTGGTAAATCAGTTATCACAGCAACACAAATGTTAGAATCAATGCAACAAAACCCACGTCCAACTCGTGCGGAAGCTTCTGACGTTGCCAATGCTGTCTTTGACGGTACTGATGCAACAATGCTTTCTGGTGAGTCAGCAAACGGTGACTACCCTGTAGAAGCAGTAGCGACAATGGCACGTATCGACGTTGAAGCTGAAAAAGCTTTATCAGAAAACAGCACATTCCAAATCAACCAATTCGATAAAACAGATGTAACAGAAACAATCGGTTTATCTGTTGCACGTGCGGCGAAAAACCTAGGGGTTAAAACAATCGTTGCAGCAACTGAATCTGGTTACACTGCGAAAATGATCTCTAAATATCGTCCAGATGCTGACATTTTAGCTGTCACATTTGACGAACGGACAAAACGTGGCTTGATGCTTAACTGGGGTGTCTATCCAACGGTTGCTGATAAACCATCAACAACCGATGAAATGTTCGAATTAGCAGCAAAACAAGCAGTTGATTTAGGCTTTGCTAAAGAAGGCGATCTAATCTTGATTACAGCCGGTGTTCCTGTTGGTGAACGCGGAACAACCAACGTAATGAAGATCCAATTGATCGGTTCAAAATTGCTTGAAGCGCAAGGGATTGGTGAAAAATCAGTTGTTGCCAATGCCGTGATCGCTCACAGTGCTGAAGAAGCAATTGCGAAAGCAAAAGATGGCATGATTTTAGTTGTACCAACAACAGATAAAGAATATATGCCAGCAATCGAAAAAGCAGCAGCATTAGTTGTTGAAGATGGCGGCTTGACTTCTCATGCAGCAGTTGTCGGAATCGCGAAAGATCTACCAGTCATCGTTGGTGCCAAAGACGCAACAACTACCATCAAAGATGGCGAATTGGTTACTCTTGATTCTCGTCGCGGTATCGTTTATCGTGGAGAAACAACAGCGATCTAATGATTTTTAACGATTGATTAAGCAACAGGCAAGTGCACGTTGTGCGCTTCCTGTTGTTTTTTTGAGAGAGTCGAAATCCCTTAAGAAAGGGCAGTAAAATGACACAATCAAAAATGAAAAAGGTGTCAAGAAAATTTCATTGACAAAGCCTCAGAAGCCCTGTATAATTGCTTTTGTTGCTTAGGGGTGATAAAAATGAAATGGTCTTTATTGGAATTAAAAAAATACCAAGAGACACCGCTGATGTTTGAAGAAACACTTGACTTAAAGAGTCAACTGATAAAACGCGATGGACAGATCATTGATTTGTCTCCTGTTAAAGTAAAAGGGCTGATGAGTGTTGATAAGCAAGGATACTTGCTGCACTATCAAGTAGAAACGACGATGACATTGCCATCTACTCGTTCTTTGACACCTGTAGCGATTCCCTTTGATTTTTCAGTGGACGAACAATTCATGACACCAGAGCAATTTCAGCGTCGCGATGAAACGATCGTCGAAGAAGAGGTTTTGATCATTGAAGGTCAAACCATCAGTTTAGATGAATCAGTCGCTGATAACCTATTACTTGCGATTCCATTGCAAGTCCTGACAGAAGAAGAAAAGCAAGGTTCAGCAATGCCATCTGGCAACGATTGGGCTGTTTTGTCAGAAGAAGACTTTGCAAATCAAAAAGAAGCGCAAGCTCAACAAGTTGATCCTCGTCTTGCAAAATTATCCGAATTATTCAATGAATCAGATGACGATAACGCGTAGGATTGGAATAAATTGCAGCCTCAAGGTTGCGTTCATTAACAAGGAGGTGTAGCAAAATGGCAGTACCAGCTAGAAAAACTTCGAAAGCGAAGAAAGCAAAACGTCGTACACATTACAAATTGACAATCAACGGTTTGAACGAATGTGCAAACTGTGGTGAAATGAAAAAAAGCCACCATGTCTGCTCAAACTGTGGTCATTACGATGGCAAAGACGTAGCAACAAAAGAAGCATAATTCCTTTTTTTCAGAAAGAGGATTCTAAAACCTTAGGCTAACCATGGAGCCTGAGGTTTTTTTGTTTTTTTGACGAATATGGAACTTTTCAGAAATATTTTTGTCCAGCGAAAGAGAATAGTTCAAAAGCAGGTACATTTGCGCTATAATGAAAAAGATAATTGAATCTTAGGAGGATGAAAGATGACAAAACAACAAATCGGCGTTGTCGGTATGGCTGTTATGGGCAAAAACTTAGCGTTGAACATCGAAAGCCGCGGTTATTCAGTTGCCTTATTTAACCGTACTGGTTCAAAGACAGAAGAAGTAGTAAAAGAACATCCAGATAAAAATTTTAAAGCAACCTATACGATAGAAGAATTTGTTCAATCTATTGAAAAACCACGTCGTATTTTATTAATGGTAAAAGCTGGATTTGCGACAGATGCAACGATCCAAGAATTATTGCCTCATCTAGACAAAGGCGATATTTTGATCGATGGCGGAAATACCTTCTTTAAAGATACGGTTCGTCGTAACGAAGAGTTGGCAAACTCAGGAATCAACTTTATCGGTACAGGTGTATCTGGTGGGGAAGAGGGCGCCTTGAAAGGTCCTTCAATCATGCCAGGAGGACAAAAAGAAGCGTATGAATTGGTTGCACCAATCCTGGAGCAAATTTCTGCAAAAGCTGAAGATGGAACACCTTGTGTGACTTATATTGGACCAAACGGTGCAGGCCATTACGTAAAAATGGTTCACAACGGGATCGAATATGGGGACATGCAGCTGATTGCTGAGTCTTATGACTTAATGCAAAACATTTTAGGTCTATCTGTTGATGAAATGGCTGATATTTTTGCTGAATGGAACAAAGGTGAATTAGACAGCTACCTAATTGAGATCACAGCAGATATTTTGACCCGTAAAGACGATCAAGGAACAGGCAAACCAATTGTTGATGTGATTTTAGATGCTGCTGGTAATAAAGGAACTGGGAAATGGACAAGCCAAAGTGCCTTAGACTTAGGCGTACCACTACCATTGATCACTGAATCTGTTTTTGCCCGTTATATTTCGGCTTACAAAGAAGAACGGGTCAATGCCAGCAAAGTCTTACCAAAATCAGAAGCAGTTGCTTTTGAAGGAAACAAAGAAGAGTTTATCAATAAGATCCGCGAAGCCTTATACTTCAGTAAGATCATGAGCTATGCACAAGGATTCGCGCAATTACGTACTGCATCAAAAGAGTATGATTGGGATCTTCCTTTTGGTGAAATTGCCAAAATTTGGCGTGCAGGCTGTATCATCCGTGCGCAATTTTTACAAAAAATCACGGATGCTTATGACAAGAATGCCGACATTGAAAACTTACTATTAGATGACTACTTCAAAGATATTACGAAACGTTATCAATCTTCTGTACGTGAAGTAGTTGCACTAGCTGTCCAAGCAGGTGTACCTGTGCCGACGTTCTCATCGGCGATCGCGTACTTCGATTCTTATCGTTCTGATCGTTTGCCAGCGAACTTGATCCAAGCACAACGGGATTACTTCGGAGCGCATACGTATGAACGGACAGATAAAGAGGGAATTTTCCATTATTCATGGTATGACGAAGCGTAAGCTTTAAGAGAATCCAAAAGAGAAAGGCCGAAAGTGAGAACTTTCGGTCAATCTCTTTTTTATTTTTTAGATACATGATAAAATAAGACAGATAATGTCTAATTTAAAGGCAGAATAATCAATAAAGGGGCTATCAATAATGAGTAATATTCTAATCATTGAAGATGAAAAGAACTTAGCTCGATTTGTGGAATTAGAATTGAAGCATGAAGGGTACAATACGGAAGTTCATTACAACGGACGGACGGGACTGGATGCGGCACTGAATAATGAATGGGATGCGATCTTATTGGATCTAATGCTTCCTGAGTTAAATGGGTTAGAAGTTTGCCGCCGCGTGCGTCAATCGAAAAACACCCCGATCATCATGATGACCGCAAGAGATTCCGTGATTGATCGAGTATCAGGTTTGGATCATGGTGCTGATGATTATATTGTGAAGCCTTTTGCAATTGAAGAATTGCTGGCACGCTTACGTGCGTTGCTTCGCCGTATCGATATCGAAGGGGACAAAAACGTCGCAAAACAAACTACGATCACTTACCGCGATCTAACGATTGAAAAAGAAAATCGTGTCGTACGTCGTGGAACAGATGTCATTGAACTAACGAAACGCGAATACGAGCTGTTGTTGACTTTAATGGAAAACGTCAATGTCGTTTTAGCCAGAGATGTTTTATTAAACAAAGTCTGGGGCTATGAGACAGAAGTGGAAACCAACGTTGTCGATGTTTACATCCGCTATTTACGTAATAAAATTGATGTACCAGGGGAGGAAAGCTACATCCAAACCGTTCGTGGTACAGGATATGTGATGCGGTCGTGAACCTTAAAAAAAGAATGAAAAAATTAAAAGAACTGAAGGGGCCTTCTTTAACTGTAAAGTGGGCCTTCGCAAGTTCTTTCTTTATATTTGTCGTATTTACGATCTTTGCGGTGATCACCTATAAGACCTCCGTAAATTTGATTGTTGCTAAAGAAGAAAACAATGTTGAGCGGACAATGTCAGAAGTTGCTTCCCGTCTAGCCAATTCGGACCAAGAATTAACGCTCGTTCGAACGTATCGTAATTTAACCAAAAATGATGCGGGGACGACGAGCATCTATGATCGAACCTCAACGATCGATGGCAACTTAATGAAAATCGACTCCTTTATTTCGGAATTAGGCCAAGCACCATTGAGCCTGTTTGTTTATAATTTGAATGAGGACCTTGTGTTTAAGACCCATGAAAATGATTTAGCCTTGATCGACACACAACGTAAAGCGCCAACCATCGTAACACTAGATGGCATCACCGGCTTTCTTTCGATCCAACCTATTTATTCAAAAGGCACCAGAGAGCGGATTGGCTATGCTCAAACATTTTATGAATTGACTTCTTTTTATGAAATACGCAGCAAACTGCTGCTGACTTTGATTATCTTAGAAGTTGTCTCTCTGATTCTCAGCAGTGTGCTTGGGTTCTTTTTATCAGCGTATTTCCTTCAGCCGTTAAAGGTACTACGGGATACGATGGAAACCGTCCGGAAAAACCCGCAGTCAACCGTGCATATGCCAGAATTGAATACCAACGATGAGTTATCTGATTTAGCAGATATATTCAATGAAATGTTAGATCGCATGCGCCTGTACATTGAGCAGCAAGAGCGATTTGTTGAAGATGTTTCTCATGAATTGCGAACACCTGTAGCAATCATTGAAGGACATATGAATTTGTTGCAGCGTTGGGGAAAAGACGATCCAGAGATCTTGGATGAGTCCCTCGCAGCCAGTATGCAAGAGATCAGTCGAATGAAGACGCTCGTACAGGAAATGTTGGATCTCTCAAGAGCGGAACAAGTGGATGTTCATTATGCAAATGAAACAACTAATGCAAAAGAAGTTGTCTATCAAGTGTTCAATAACTTTAAAATACTGTATCCGGATTTTGTCTTTACATTGGATGATGATTTGTATCATGAGTTGAAGCTGAAAATCTATCGCAATCATTTTGAACAGATCATAATTATTGTCTTGGATAACGCAGTAAAATATTCCACTGATCGAAAAGAAGTTCATCTATCCATTTCATTGGATCGTCAATCTTTTGAAATTGCCATCCAAGATTTCGGGGAAGGCATCTCCAAAGAAGACCTCGATAAGATCTTTAATCGTTTCTATCGAGTAGATAAAGCCCGTGCTAGAACCAAAGGTGGCAATGGTTTGGGGTTATCTATAGCAAAACAACTATTAGAAAGCTATAAAGGAAAAATCACGGCGGAGAGTGTCATTGGCCAAGGAACAATCTTTCGGATTTATATACCGATCCTTCAAACGGAAGATCGGACGAAAAGAGAACGTTGAGCAAAAAGCTTAAGTTCTCTTTTTTTTTATTCTTAAATGATAGATTTAGTGGCGAAACACTGCTTATAAACGAACGTTCGAAACGTTTGGTAATGAATAATTCGCTTATAAAAATAGTTGTCAAAAAGCCTATTTTTTTAGTTGATTTTTCCTTTAAGAATTGCTATATTATTACTTGTCCTTGTTAAGATATTTGTAACAATCACTGATTGATCTATTTTTAAAATAGTTGTTGACGAAACAATTTACAAGTGTTATTATAACAAAGTCGAAAAAATATCATCTCTGAAAAACCTGATAAATCAAAAAAACTTTTCAAAAAAGTGTTTGACATATAACGTTTGAGATGGTAATATAAAAAAGTCGCTGAGGTTAAGAAAGAAGTTAAATAACAACTTCTTGAAAAAAACTTTTGAAAAAGAGTTGACAATCAAACGTCGCTCTGATATGATATAAAAGTTGCTAACACAGCACGGTAGACCTTTGAAAACTGAACAAAGCAAGCAAACGAACCAATGTGTAGGACGTTTCAATTTATT